>JAVBXO010000386.1 GCA_030824535.1 Azonexus sp.
CCGGCCATCCTTCGCCGACACCGCACCGCACGATTGATAAAAAAGCGCCAATGGCGCTTTTTTATTGCCCGACGCCCGTCGCCAGCGCGTAACAGCGATCCTGATTTTCCCGGACGATGCCGACAATCTCTGGGTCCAGCCGCCCGGCAGTGGTCAATTGCTCAAGCTCGGCCATGACTTCGCCAACAGCGAGCCGCCCCCGGTAAGGCCGATCCTGCGACAAGGCCTGGAAAATATCGGCCACCGCGACCAGCCGGGCTTCACGCGGAATCTGCCGGGCTTCGCGATGCGCCGGATAGCCGGTGCCGAGCAGATTTTCATGGTGCATGCCGCCCCAGTCGGCAATCGGCAATCCGGGAAAAGCCATTTTCAGGATGCGCGTGGAATCGTAGCTGTGGCGCTTGATGATCGCCCGCTCGGCGGTCGAAATCGCCCCCGGCTTGTCGACAATTTCCTCGGCCACGCGCAATTTGCCAATATCGTGCAACAGGCCGGCAATCTCGATCTCTTCGAGGGCATCGCCGCTCATCCCGTCCAGCTGCGCGAGAAAGCGCGTCAGGATGGCGACGCGGGTCGAGTGTTCGAGGGTGTAGATACTTTTCGCATCGACCGTCCTGGCAAACAAGCGGGCCAGCGCCAGGGTATCCTTGCTGCCCAGTTCTTCGAGCTCATCAGCGGCAAGACTCTCGACGATGACATCGTTCACATAAGCCGGATCACACTGCAGCCAGAAGGACTCACGAATAGCCGCCCGCTGCAGCGCATTGATCAATTCCGGGGCGAACAACACGCCGGACAGCCCAGCCAGGCGCTCGATAATCGCCGGATATTCGAACAGCACGTCGCTATTGAGTGCGCTGGCGCTGAGATAAGGCGCCAGCAGCACATCGCAACGATCCGCCAGGAAAATCAGGTTGGCCATCAGCGTATCGCTCGCCGACAAACCCGGCACGCCCTGTTGCAAGCTTTCCCAGCGCGTGTGATGCCAGCGCACCAGCGGCGCGAAGCGGGCCAGCGGCGGACAATCGAGCAGATACTCCTCGCCGCGCAGGCAATGCGCCTGCGAACCGCTCCACTCCAGCGTCTCGGTCAGTTGCCGGTGCTCCTGCACCCGCGAAACACCGCAGTCGTGCAACATGCCGGCATAAAGCACATCATGGCAATCCCCATCCGCCCAGCCACATTCACGGGCGATGGCCAGCGCCATCAGGGCCACGCGCTTGCCGTGGCTGATTTCGTCAACACCGACAAAGTCCAGCGCCCGCGTCAGCGAAACAACGGCATGCTGCAAACTGATTTTCATGGCTGACTCCTGCGCAAGCGACAAAAAAGGGGGCCAAGCCCCCGGAAAAACTCAGCGGATGACGCCACCACCCAGGCACACCCGGCTCTCGTACAGCACCACCGACTGCCCCGGCGTCAGCGCCCATTGCGCCTCGGCAAAGCGAATTTCGCAGCTTTCCGCATCAACCCGCTCAACCTCGCACGGCTGATCGGCCGTGCGATAACGCGGCTTGGCAGTGTAGACCCAGTGCGGGTGCGGGGCGTTCCCGGAAACCCAGCTCAATTGCTCGGCGACCAGCCCTTCCTGCAGCAGCGCCGGATGATCGTGGCCCTGGACGACATAGAGAACGTTTTTCTCCATGTCCTTGCCGGCAACGAACCAGGCGTCGTGATCTCCCCCGCCGGGCTGGCCCTTTTCCTTGATGCCACCGATCTGCAAGCCCTTGCGCTGGCCGATGGTGTGGTACATCAGGCCATCGTGCCTGCCGAGCACCTTATTGTCATCGAGCCGGCGAATTTCGCCCTGCTTCGGCGGCAGATAGCGCGACAGGAAATCCTTGAACGGCCGTTCGCCGATGAAGCAGATGCCCGTCGAATCCTTCTTGGCGGCCACGTGCAGGCCTTCGGCTTCGGCAATCTTGCGCACTTCACGCTTGTAAATATCGGCCAGCGGGAACAGCGTCTTCGACAGCTGCGCCTGATTCAGGCGATAGAGGAAATAACTCTGGTCCTTGGTGCCGTCCTCGGCCTTGAGCAGCTGGAATTCGCCATTGAATTCACGGACGCCGGCGTAGTGGCCGGTGGCGATCTTTTCGGCGCCGAGCTTGATGGCGTGGTCGAGAAAAGCCTTGAACTTGATTTCCGAATTGCACAGGATGTCTGGATTCGGCGTGCGCCCGGCCTGATATTCGCGGAGAAACTCGGCAAACACGCGCTCGCGGTATTCAGCGGCGAAATTGACCACTTCCACGTCGATGCCGATCTTGTCGGCGACGCTCATGACGTCGATCAGATCCTGGCGCGACGAGCAGTATTCATCCGTGTCGTCGTCTTCCCAGTTCTTCATGAACAGACCGATCACGTTCCAGCCCTGCCGCTTCAGCAACAAGGCCGCGACCGACGAATCGACGCCGCCGGACAGACCTACCACTACCGTTTTTTCAGACATCGGGCCCAGCCCCTTTCTTCCATTCATCCAGCGGCAGAATCACCGCCGGTTCGCCATTATCCACAAACCAGCTATCGACGACGAAACGCTCGCCGCCTTCGGTGCCAGTCTCTTCGATCACCGCCGACCAATGCACCGCAATCAGCCCGGCGAAATGGCGCGCTTCGGGCTCAAGCACGCGATGCCAGCGCAAATAGCCGCGCGCCTCGAGCAGACGCAGCAGGCGCGTCGTCGAGGTCGAGTGATCGATGCAATCCATGCGCCCCGGCACGTTCTCGTCGGCATAATTGCCGCCCCGATCATTGCGCACGATGGACTGCTGGCCGGCCCAGCGATACAACTGGCCCATGGCGCCGGCGAGGAAAGATCGCTCATCATCAGCGTCGACCGCCAGCAGCAGAACTTGCCGCATTTTTTCGAGCTGCGCCTCGGCATAAACGACGTCCACCTGCGCCACGCAGCCATAGCCGTGACAGATTTCCAGGCGCTCGTCGGCAAAGCTCAGACTACTGAAACAGCCCAGCAGCAACAGCCAAACGCTCAAAACGCGCCAAACACCAGGCATCAGGCGTAATGCACCAGCAAATCCAGGGGATAGCGTTTGCCGGCACGCAAATCGTCGATGCAGCGCAAAATCAGCGGGCTGCGATGACGTTCCTGCGTCGCCAGCACTTCGTCGTAAGTCAGCCAGCGCGCCGCGACGATGCCGGTGTCGAGCGGCCGCCCGGCCTCATAGCCGCGCAATTCACCGGTAAAGGCAAAGCGCAGGTAGGTGACATCCTTGGTCGGGTGCTGCCAGCTATAAATGCCGACCAGCTGCATCGGCTTGAAGCGGTAAGCGGTTTCTTCGAGGGTCTCGCGCACGACGGCGTCGATCAAGGCTTCGCCCTTTTCGAGGTGACCGGCCGGCTGGTTGAAGGCCAGGCCAAGATCGGTCTCTTCCTCGACCAGCAGGTACTTTCCATCGCGTTCGACAACAGCGGCAACAGTGACGTTGGGCTTCCAGATCATATGTAATCCAGCGGCAAAACCGTTATTTTAGCCGCTGTTTTGGGCTAGAATTATGGGCTTTTACAGGCGCAACACGGAGAAACAACCATGTCCATGTCGGATCGCGACGGCTTTATTTGGCAAGACGGCAAACTCGTGCCCTGGCGCGAAGCCACCACCCATGTCCTCACCCATTCCCTGCACTATGGCATGGGCGTCTTCGAGGGTGTCCGTGCCTACAAGACCGAACGCGGCACCGCCATCTTCCGCCTCAAGGACCACACCGAGCGCCTGTTCCGTTCGGCGCACATCTTCCAGATGCAGATGCCCTTCACCGCCGAAGCACTGAACGAAGCCCAGCTTGAAGTCATTCGCGTCAACAATCTCGACTCCGGCTACCTGCGTCCGCTGGCCTTCTACGGCTCGGAAAAAATGGGCGTTTCGCCCAAGGGTGCCAGTGTGCACGTCATCATCGCCGCCTGGCCGTGGGGTGCTTACCTCGGTGAAGAAGGCATGGAGCGCGGCATCCGCATCAAGACTTCGTCCTACACCCGCCACCATGTGAATATCACCATGGTCCGCGCCAAGGCATCCGGCAATTACATGAATTCCATCCTCGCCAACAACGAGGCGACGACCGACGGCTACGACGAAGCCCTGCTGCTCGATCCGGAAGGCTATGTCTGCGAAGGCGCTGGCGAGAACATTTTCATCGTCAAGAAGGGCAAGCTCTACACCCCCGACCTCACCGCCTGCCTCGAAGGCATTACCCGCGCCACCGTGATCCAGCTGGCCGGCGAAATGGGTATCGAAGTCATCGAAAAGCGCATCACCCGCGACGAAGTCTATTGCGCCGACGAAGCTTTCTTCACTGGCACCGCCGCTGAAGTCACGCCGATCCGCGAACTCGACAACCGCCAGATTGGCGCCGGCCACCGTGGCCCGATCACCAAGGCGCTGCAGGAAAAGTACTTCGACGTGGTCTATGGCCGCTCCGAAGCGCACGCCGACTGGCTGGCCTACGTTTAATTCCAGGGAGAACACGATGTCCGACAACACCACCGTTGCAATCACCGCCCACGACCTGCCGCTGCACTGCCCGATGCCGAATGCACCACTGTGGAGCCAGCATCCGCGCGTCTATCTCGACGTGCTGAAAACCGGCGAAGTCACCTGCCCGTACTGCAGCGCCAAGTACGTCTTGAGCGGCGAAGCCCCCAAGGGCGGACACTGATAGCGCTTAGGATCGAGGATCCAGAATCGAGTAGGCACCGCCCTGCTGGATACTTAATCCTCAATCCTCGATCCTGAAATGAAAGCCCTCATCGTCGCCCCGTCCTGGATTGGCGACACGATCATGGCGCAGCCGCTGTTTGCGCGGCTGCAGGCCAGATTTCCCGGTTTGCAGCTGGACGCCCTGGCCCCGCGCTGGGTGGCGCCGGTATTGTTGCGCATGCCGGAAATCAGCGCAGTCATCGACAGTCCGTTCGGCCACGGCCAGTTGTCGCTGAAAGCGCGCTGGCGTCTGGCCCGCGAACTGGCGGCACAGCATTACGACGCCGTCTATGTCCTGCCCAATTCGCTGAAATCGGCGCTGGTGCCGTTCATGGCCGACATTCCGCAACGCATTGGCTTCATCGGCGAATCGCGTTACGGCCTGATCAATCGCCGCCACACCCTCGACAAGGAAGCGCTGCCGCTGATGGTCGAGCGTTTCGCGCAACTCGCCGAAGCCCCCGGCACGCCGCCGCCCCGGCCGATTTCGCACCCATTTTTGCGGTCGACCGCAGCAGAGCAGCAAAAAACCCTCGCCGAGCTCGCCATCAACCGCCCGGACAAGCTGGTCGCCTTCTGCCCTGGCGCCGAATACGGCCCGGCCAAACGCTGGCCAGCCGCGCATTTCGCAGCGCTGGCGCAGCAACTGGCCGCTGATGGTTACGCCATCTGGCTGTTCGGTTCGCCCAAAGACCACGCGGTCGCCGAAGACATTGGCCGCCTCGCCCCCGGACTGACGCGCAATCTGTGCGGCGCAACCTCGCTCGGCCAGGCCGTCGACCTGCTGGCGCTGGCCGATCTCGTCGTCTGCAACGATTCCGGCCTGATGCACGTCGCCGCCGCCCTCGACCGCCCTATCGTCGCGCTGTACGGCTCCTCATCACCCGGTTTCACGCCACCGCTATCTGATCGCGCTGACATTCTCAGTCTCCAACTCGAGTGCAGCCCCTGCTTCAAGCGCGACTGCCCGCTCGGCCACCTCGACTGCCTCAACAAACTCTTGCCGCAACAGGTCTACAGCGCCTGCCGGCAACGCCTTGCCCACTGACATGGCCGCCAATTACGCCAGCCCCGAAGAAACCGAACGCGCCTTCTACGACCTGATCGCCGAGGGCGACCCTGACAAGCTGATGCTGGTCTGGTCGGACGAAGAGGAAACCGTCTGCGTGCATCCGACCGGCGTTCGCCTGAGCGGCCTGGTGCCAATTCGTGAAAGCTGGCGGAGCATTTTCAGCAATGCCCGGCTACGCATCGAACCCGAGTCGGTGGCGCACTGGCAAAGCAGCGTGCTGGCCATCCATCACCTGACCGAACTGCTGTACATCGGCGACGACCCCAGCCCGCACGGCCCGTTGCACGTCACCCACCTCTATACGCGCGGCGCTGATGGCTGGCGCCTGGCTGCCCGGCATGCTTCCGGCGCTGACGACGGGCACCAGGCGATGGCCGACGCCGTGCCGCATACCCTGCATTGAGCGCCCTGCCGCACTTGCCAGCACTGCCCTACCGCGCCCCGGCCTGGCTGCCCGGCGGCAATGCCCAGACGCTGTGGCCGCTGCTGATCAAGCCCCAAGCCATCGCCCTGCGCCGCGAGCGCTGGGACACGCCGGATGGCGATTTCATCGACGTCGATCATCTCGACGGCCCGGCCGACAGCCCACTGCTGGTGCTGTTTCATGGCCTCGAAGGCAGTTCGCGCAGTCATTACGCGATGTCCACCGCCCAGGCCTGCCAGCATCTCGGCTGGCGCCTCGCCCTGCCGCATTTTCGCGGCTGCTCGGGCGAACTCAACCGCCGCCCGCGCGCCTATCATTCAGGCGACTCGGCGGAAATCGACTGGATATTGCAGCGACTGCAGGCGGGCAACGGCGGCCGGAAACTGCACGCCGCCGGCATCTCGCTGGGTGGCAATGCGCTGCTCAAATGGGCTGGTGAACAAGGTGCCGCCGCCAGCCTGCGCGTCACCGGCGTCGTCAGCTTCTGTGCGCCGCTTGACCTCGCCGCCTGCGGCCACACCCTGGCCCAGGGCTTCAATCGCATCTACACCCGGCATTTCCTCGACACCCTGAAGGCCAAGGCAGCAGCGCGCCTGCAATTGTTTCCCGGCCTGTTCGACGGCGCGCGCATGCAGGCCTCGGCCAATCTCTGGGATTTCGACGATGCCGTGACCGGTCCGGTGCATGGTTTTGCCGGCGCCGACGATTATTGGGCGCGCTGTTCGGCCAAACCCTGGCTGAAATCGATTGCCGTGCCCGCTCTTGCGGTCAACCCCAAAAATGACCCATTTTTGCCGGCGCCCTACCTGCCCCGGCGCGACGAAGTCAGCCCCAGCGTCCGCCTCGAACACCCGGAACAAGGCGGCCACGTCGGCTTTGTCAGCGGCGCTTTCCCCGGCCGTCTCGACTGGCTGCCGCAGCGCCTGATCCACTTTTTCCAACACGAGTGCTGACATGAACGAGCTGCCCGCCGAAATCTTCAAGGCCTACGACATTCGTGGCATCGTCGGCCGGACGCTGACGCCCGCCATCGTTCACCGCATCGGCCAGGCGATTGGCTCGGAAGCCCTGGACCGCGGCCAGAGCGCCATCGCCGTCGGTCGCGACGGTCGCCTTTCCGGCCCGGCACTGTCGGCCGCGCTGATCGACGGTCTGTCAGCCAGCGGCATCACCAGCATCGACATCGGCTGCGTGCCGACGCCGGTGACTTATTTCGCTGCCTATCAGCTCGGCTGCCACTCCTGCGTGTCGCTGACCGGCAGCCATAATCCGCCCGACTACAACGGCCTGAAAGTCGTCATTGGCGGCGAAACCCTGGCGCTGGAAGTGATTCAGGATTTGCGCCGGCGCCTCATCAGCGGCAATCTCCGGCACGGTAATGGCGAACGGCGCAGCGCCGACGTCAAGGCGGCGTACATCGAACGCATCGTCAGCGACGTCAAACTCGCCCGACCGATGAAGATCGCCATCGACTGCGGCAACGGCGTCGGCGGCGTCATCGCTGGCGAACTGTTCGAGCGCCTGGGCTGCGAGGTGCTGCCGCTGTTCTGCGAGGTCGATGGCCGCTTCCCCAACCATCATCCCGATCCGGCCAAGCCGGAAAACCTGCGTGACCTGATACGCGCCCTGCACGACAGCGATGCCGAAATCGGCCTGGCTTTCGATGGAGATGCTGACCGCCTGGGCGTCGTCTGCAAGGATGGCGAAATCATTTACCCCGACCGGCAATTGATGCTGTTTGCCGCCGACGTGCTGCGCCGCCTGCCCGGTAGCCAGATCCTCTACGACGTCAAATGCACGCGTCTGCTGGCACCGTGGATACGCCAGCACGGCGGCCTGCCGCTGATGTGGAAAACCGGTCACGCGCTGCTCAAGAACAAGCTGCGCGAAACTGGTGCGCCGCTCGCCGGCGAACTCAGCGGCCACGCCTTTTTCAAGGAGCGTTGGTACGGCTTCGACGACGGCCTGTACGCCGGCGCCCGCCTGCTGGAAATCCTGTCGCGCTCGGGAGACGCCAACGCACCGCTGAAAATGCTGCCCAATTCGCCGTCCACCCCGGAATTGAACATCAAGATGGCTGAAGGCGAACCGGCCTTGCTGGTCGACCGCCTGATCGCGGCACAAGCCTTTCCTGACGCCAGCGAAATCATCACCATCGACGGCCTGCGCGTCGAATACCCCAACGGCTTCGGCCTCGCCCGCGCCTCGAACACCACGCCGGTGGTGACTTTGCGCTTCGAAGCCGACGACGCCAGCGCCTTGGCGCGCATACAGGATGATTTCCGGCAAGCAATCGCCGCGGTCTGGCCGGGGCTCAGTCTGCCCTTTTAAGTCACCAAGCCTTACAAAACTACTGCACGGCCTGCACAATGCCGGGCGGCCGGCCTCACTACAATGAGCCTCCACTCAATGCCGAGGCCGTTACCAGAAAACCATGAATGCCCAGACGATGAACCAAGACCCCTTTGCCCAATTCCGCACCACCGGCGGCAAGCAGCCCGGCCTGATCGGCAGGATCATCGGTCTGATCATCGCCAGCGGCATCATGATCGTCGGCTTCATGTTTTCCTTGGTCGCACTGGCGATTGTCGCCGTCCTGGCGCTGGTCGCCGGTGTGTGGTTCTGGTGGAAGACCCGCGCCATTCGTCGCCAGCTACGCGAACAGCCAGCTTCGGCCTTCAGCACGCAGCCGGCCGACGACGATGGCACGATCATCGAAGGCGAAGCGGTGCGGGAAAACGACACGACGGATCGCTCGCCGCGACTGCTCAAGTAAATCTGAAAATGCCGCTTTTTCGGTCGTTGACCGCAGAAAGCAAAAAACACCGCCAAAAACAAAGGGCAGAGCGCCATTCCGGCCTCAGCCCTTTTTGCCTGCTCCCGGCCAGCGGGAGGCATTGTGTCAGCGAGCCTTGTTTCAGCGCAACTTCGGGTTCAGCGAACCCCGGTTGTAGTCCTTGTCGCCGGGCATGATCGTCCGCCCGACGCCGAATGCCCCGCCCTGCGCGCCTTCCGGCCGCAACTGGTTTTCCGGGTAGCTCGCCGCCTTCTGGCTGGCCGCTGCGGCTTTCGCCGCATCGACGTATTCCCAGCGGCCATTCGGCAACAGGCGCACCTTGTCGCCGTCAGCCGTCACGGCCTCCAGCGGCGTGCGATCCAGTTCAGCGGCGACCAGCGAAGTCGCCGCTGAAGTTGCCAACACTCCCAGACACAAGGCGATCAGCAGCTTGTTCACAGCTTGCCTTCAACCCAGGCCTGGACCGACGCCAGCGCCGCCGGCAGGTTTTCCGGCTGAGTGCCGCCGGCCTGGGCCATGTCAGGACGACCACCGCCCTTGCCGCCGACTTGCTGGGCGACCAGGTTGACCAGTTCGCCAGCCTTGACCTTGCTCGTCAAGTCGGCCGTCACGCCGGCGATCAGCGTGACCTTGCCGTCAATGACCGAGGCCAGCACGATGGCCGCAGACTTCAGCTTGTCCTTGAGCTTGTCCATGGTCTCGCGCAACGCCGTGACGTCAGCGCCTTCGAGCATGGCCGCAAGCACTTTCGCACCCTTGATGTCGACGGCCTGATTCAGCATATCGTCGCCCTGGGCGGCGGCAAGCTTGGACTTCAGACGGGCCAGTTCCTTTTCCAGCGTCCGGACGTTGTCCATGATGCTGACCACGCGCTCGGCGATGTCGTCCGGGCTGGTTTTCAGCAGCGCCGCAACGCCATTGACACGGGTTTCCTGCTCCTGCACATAGGCCAGCGCATTGTTCCCGGTAATCGCTTCGATCCGCCGCACGCCCGCAGCGACGCCGGCTTCGGCAACGATCTTGAACAGGCCGATGTCGCCGGTACGGGTCACGTGCGTGCCGCCGCACAGTTCCTTGGAAGAACCGATGGCGACGACGCGCACTTCGTCGCCGTACTTTTCGCCGAAGAGCATCATCGCGCCGGATTTCTGCGCGTCCTCGATGCCCATCACGCGGCTGTCGGTGGCGGCATTGGCGAGGATTTCGTTATTGACGATTTCTTCAACTTCGCGGATTTCCTCGGCCGTCATCGGCTGGGTATGGACGAAGTCGAAACGGGTCTTGTCCGGATCAACCTGCGAGCCCTTTTGCTGGACATGGCCGCCGAGCACCTGGCGCAGCGCCTTGTGCATCAGGTGGGTGACCGAGTGATTGCGGCCGGTCGCCGAACGCGACACGACATCGACCTTGGCCGCGACTTCCTGGCCAACGACCAGCTTGCCGGTCTTCAGCACACCATGGTGGCCGAAAACCGCCGCCTGGATCTTCAGCGTATCTTCAACGGCAAAAATGCCGCCCGACCCCTTCAGTTCGCCACGGTCACCGACCTGGCCGCCGGATTCGGCGTAGAACGGGGTGTTGTCGAGCACGACGACGCCCAGATCGCCCTCGTTCAGTTCGTTCACCGCCGCACCGTCCTTGTACAGCGCCAGCACCTTGCCCTTGGCATCGAGCGACTCGTAGCCGTGGAACGTGGTTTCCGCGCCGGCGTACTCGAGATTGGTCGCCATCTTGAACTTGCCGGCAGCGCGCGCCTGTTCCTTCTGGCGGGCCATCGCGGCATCGAAAGCGGCGCCGTCGACGGTGACATTGCGCTCGCGGCAGATGTCGGCGGTCAGATCAAGCGGGAAGCCGTAGGTGTCGTGCAGCTTGAAAGCAGTTTCGCCGTTGAAGACGGTGATGCCCTTGGCGGCCATCGCGGCGAGTTCGCCTTCGACGATTTCCATGCCGTTTTCAATGGTCGCGAAGAAGCGGTCTTCTTCCTGCTTCAGCGTGGCGATGATCCTGGCCTGGTATTCCTTGAGTTCCGGGTAGGCATCGCCCATCTCGGCAACCAGGTCCGGCACCATGCGGTTGAAGAAGGCAGCGCGGGCGCCGAGCTTGTAGCCGTGGCGGATGGCGCGGCGGATGATGCGGCGCAACACGTAGCCACGACCTTCGTTGCCCGGAATGATGCCATCGGCGATCAGGAAGGAGCAGGCGCGGATGTGGTCGGCGAGCACCTTCAGCGATGGCGAATCCATGTCGGCCGCCGAAGTTTCACGGGCAGCCGCCTTCAGCAGCGCCTGGAACAGGTCGATTTCGTAATTGGCGTGCACGCCCTGCAGCACGGCGGAGATACGCTCCAGGCCCATGCCGGTGTCGACTGAAGGCTTGGGCAGCGGATGCATGACCCCGGCTTCGTCGCGGTTGTACTGCATGAAGACGTTGTTCCAGATCTCGATGAAACGGTCACCGTCTTCTTCCGGCGATCCGGGTGGGCCACCCCAGTGCTTTTCACCGTGGTCGTAGAAAATTTCGGTGCAGGGACCGCAGGGGCCGGTATCGCCCATCATCCAGAAATTGTCGGAAGCGTAGCGCGCGCCCTTGTTGTCACCAATGCGAATGACGCGCTCGGCCGGCACGCCGATTTCCTGGGTCCAGATGTCGTAGGCCTCGTCGTCCTCGGCATAGACGGTGACGGTCAGCTTGTCCTTGGGCAGCTGGTAGACTTCCGTCAGCAGTTCCCAGGCGTAGCTGATCGCGTCGCGCTTGAAGTAGTCGCCGAACGAGAAGTTGCCGAGCATTTCGAAGAAGGTGTGGTGACGCGCGGTGTAACCGACGTTTTCCAGATCGTTATGCTTGCCGCCGGCGCGCACGCATTTCTGCGAAGTGGTCGCGCGACTGTAGGGACGCTTGTCGAAACCGAGGAAAACGTCCTTGAACTGGTTCATGCCGGCATTGGTAAACAGCAAGGTCGGGTCTTCATGCGGCACGAGCGAACTGGACGCCACGATCTGGTGGCCCTTGGCGGCGAAGAAGTCGAGGAATTTCTGGCGGATTTCGGAGCTTTTCATAAGCTGGCGGCCTCAAAGGCGTTGGAGTTAAGCACAGGAATGCGAAACCCTCGATTTTAAAAGAAAAACCCGCCATGCGGCGGGTTCTCGTTGGCTCCCCCTGACAAGCCGGACTGACCGACTAATCAGCGCAGCGCTCCAACTGGTCGGTGAATACCGCCGTGACACCAAGGGCGAAAAGCATTTTTGCCTCTTCCGGGGTGTTGACCGTGTAAGCCAGCACCGGCACGCCGAGTTCGCGCGCTTCGGCGATGACTTGCTCGTTGACCTGGCTGGCAGCGCAATGCAGGGTGCTGGCAGCGAGCCTTTGCCGGCTGGCCGACCAGTCAAGCGGCACTGCGCCATGGAGCAAGCCGCGCGGCACTTGCGGTGCGAGGTCGCGGGCGATTTCCAGGGCTTCCAGCGAAAACGACGAAATCAGCGGCAGAGGCTGCGCATCGCGCCACAGTTCGGCCGTCAGGCGGGCGACGACTTCGGCGGTCTGGCGCTCAAAACCCATCGCCGGCTTGATTTCTATATTGGCCAGCAAACCGTAGTTCTGACACAGGCGGGCGGCGTCGCTAAAGCGCGGGATTTTTTCGCCATACCCGGCGTCGAGGCCAAACAGCACGGCATCCGGCGTTTCGCAGACTTTGCCGACGCCATTGGTCGTGCGTTCCAGGGTTTCGTCGTGCATCAGCACCGGCGTGCCGTCGGCCGACAGCATCACGTCAAATTCGACAGCCTTGAAGCCGAGGCGCGCCGCCAGCCGGATCCCGGCCAGGGTGTTCTCGGGCGCCAGCGAGCCGCCGCCGCGATGGGCAATCCAGCGCGGCAGCGGCGGCAGCATCAGAAGGGCTGCGACTTCTTCAATACCGGCTTGGCGGCAAGCAGCATGTTGCCACGGCTGACCGAGGTATCGAGCGCAGCCTTGGCGGCCTTGCCGTCGGCCCACACGGCTTCCAGTTCCTCGTTGGCGATGACGCGCACCGAATCAATATTGGCGACACGCATGTCCGGCTTGCCGGCGTTGCCCTTGAGCGAAGCAAAAGCGACGTCGAGGGTTTTGTTGCCGTCCTGCAGCAACTTGCTCTGGGCCGCCGCACGGGCCGCCGCCGTCATCGGCAAGCCGCCATAGACACGCACCATCTCGACCTGGATTTCCGGCGACAGCAGGAAGGACACGAAGCGTGCCGCCTGCTTGTATTCCGCCGGCGAACGCCCCGCACCGACCCACAGCGAAGCGCCGTCAGCCAGCGTCGGCTGGCGACCGCCATAGACGTCGTCGTGATACGGCAGCGCGGCAACGCCGAGATCAACGCCCTTGGCGTCGGCAAAATCGACGCTCTCGCGCGAGTTGGTCGTGATCATCGCGCACTCACCTTCGTGGAAGCGGGCGCTGGCTTCGTTACGCCGGCCGAAGAGCTTGAAGTAATTGGCCTTGGTCCAGGTCGCCATCATCGAGATGTGCTTGACCTGCGGCAGGCCGTTGAAACTCAGCTGACCATTGCCCGCCACCGCCGGCAGGCCGGAAACGGCGCTGACATTATCGATATGCACCCAGACTGGCCACGAGGAGGTGTAAGGACAGGCGTAACCGGCATCCTGCAGCTTGTCGAGCATGCCCTGCATCTCGAACCAGGTTTTCGGCGCCTGCTCGGGATTCAGGCCGGCCTTGCGGAAGGCGTTCTTGTTGTAGAACAGCACCGGCGTCGAATAGACCAGCGGCAAGGCGACCAGACGGCCCTTGGCGTCGGTTACGCCGGTTTTCATTTCAGTCGGCAAGTCGCTCAACTTCAGGGGCTGACCAGCCTTGCTCATGACCTCGTGCAAAGGCTCGAAACGCTTGCCCTGGATCAGCGCGTCGGAGAAGTCGTAACGCGAAACCAGATTCAAGGTTGCCGGCTTGCCATCCTTTTCCAGGCGCACCAGCGTCAGGGCGCTACCGCTTTCCTTGTTGAAACGGTCGACCATGGCCTGCAGACGTTCCTCGTTCTGCGGACCAAGGTTATGCGCCAACTGGAAGACAGCCGGAACACTAGCCACCGATTGCGGCTTGGCCGGCACAGCCTGCGCGGTGGAACAGGACAGCGCCACGAGCATGGCGCAGAGCAGGGGACGAATAGAAAACGACATGGGGACTCCGCAAAAGCTAAAGGCCAGCGATTATAGCCCGGCCCGGCGGCTCGGTCAGAGTCGGGCATGTAAGCAAACGTGAGCACCCGGCAGAACCACGATCCCTCTCGGAACAAGCGCTCACTGCAAAAAAACTGCTAATCCCTCGTATCATCCCCCATCGTCGCCGCTCTACTCTATTTTCCACTGCCACTCGATGACTACCCGGCTTCACCCCCTGTCGCATTTCAGCGCCTCGCCACAGGCCGGCTGGCTGGCGCCGCTGCTGCTGTTCATCGCGCTGACCGCGATGACCGAGTTTTTCTGGCGGGAACACCGGCTGCGCACACTCAGCGAGTCGCGGCATGAAACCTTGCGCATTGCCGAAGCAATTCATGAGGTCATCGAATCCGAGATCAATGTGGCGGTGTACCTGAACAAGACGGTCGAGTCCTATCTGATCTGGAGCAAAGGCAATTTTCAGCGCAGCGACCTGGAGCCGGTACTGGCTGACTTGTTCTCCGGCAGCCCCTATTTTCGCAATATCGCCATCGCCCCGAACAACCGCATTGCCTATGCCTACCCCGCTGCCGGCAACGAGATGATACTCGGCATGTCTTACCCCGACCTGCCGGGCCAGTGGCCCGCGATTGAGCACGTCATCGCCAGTGGCCGGCCAAAGCTCGTCGGGCCACTGGCGTTGATTCAGGGCGGGGAAGCGCTGATTCTGCGGACACCATTGACGGTAAACAACCAATACTGGGGTATGGTCAGCACGGTGATCGATACCGGGCAATTATTCGAGCTGATCAGTCGCCTGGCACAACATCCGCTCAGCGACCTGGCCCTGCGTGGCAGCGATGGTCGCGGTGCCAGCGGCGATGTTTTCCTGGGTAAGGCCGAGCTATTTGCCGCCGATCATGTTGCCGTCGACGTCAAAATCCCCGGCGGCAACTGGCAACTGGCGATCGCTGTCCCGAACCATGCGCATGAACATGGCGACACTCCCCTGCGTATTCTCGGCTGGCTGGCCTCACTGGCGCTGGCCCTGATGCTGTCGTGGCTGCTGATGCTGTTCCGCCACGCCCACCGGCAAGTTGCCCGGCAAAAAAGCATGCTGGCGGCACTCCACCACGCCGACCGCGAACTGCATCGCTACAGCGAACAACTCGAAAGCGAAGTCCTGCAACGCACCGCCGAACTGCAACAAAGCAATGATGATTTGCGCCAGGCCAAGGAAGCTGCCGAAGCCGCCAACCTGGCCAAGAGCAACTTCATCGCCAATGTCAGCCACGAAATCCGCACCCCGCTGCATGCGGTGATCGGCCTGACCCATGTCTTGCAACGCAAGTCGCCACGTCCTGATCAACAGGAATGCCTGGGCAACATCCTGAGCTCGGCCCAGCACCTGTTGCGCCTGCTCAATGATGTGCTCGACCTGTCCCGCGTCGAAGCCGACAAACTGAGCATCGTTCGCGAAACTTTCGCCACGGCTGAATTGACCAAGCAGCTGCACGCGATTTTTGACGCCCCCGCCGAGCAGAAAAAACTGGATTTTGCGGTCGACCTCGCGGAATTGCCGGAAATGCTCATCGGCGACCAGCCCCGTCTGCAGCAGTTGTTGATCAACCTGGTCGGCAACGCCATCAAATTCACCGAGTGGGGCAGCATCCGTGTGCATGGCAGCCAGGTCGGCGCCAGTGACAGCGAACTGACCGCCCGCTTTGAAATTAGCGATACCGGCATCGGCCTGAGCCAGGAGCAGATCGGCCGCGTCTTCAATGCCTTCGAGCAAGCCGACAATTCAACCACACGCAAATTCGCTGGCACCGGCCTCGGGCTGACCATCAGCCGCCACCTGGCCATGCTGATGGGCGGCGACTGCGGCGTTGAAAGCATGCCGGAAGAAGGCAGCACCTTCTGGTTCACCGTCCGTCTCGGCAAGCCTGCGCCAGCCAGCGAGTCCTGAATCCCGACGCAACGCGCTGGCGAATGCTCGCCGCGCAGCGGTTTTGACAGCGTATAATCCGCCCCTATGCCTGAAATCAATACCTTAGCCGGCAACAGTGCCGTCGCCATCGCTGCCGAGGCAGCGCCCGAAATCACCTTCGCCGATCTCGGCCTCGCGCCGGAACTGCTGCGCGCCGTGCTCGATGAAGGCTATACCAAGCCGACGCCGATCCAGGCCCAGGCCATTCCGCTGGTTATCAGCGGCAAGGACATCATGGGTGGTGCCCAGACCGGCACCGGCAAGACCGCCGCCTTCACCCTGCCGATCCTGCAACGCATCCTGCCTTTCGCCAGCAGCAGCCCGTCGCCGGCCAAGCACCCGGTGCGCGCGCTGATCCTCGCACCGACCCGCGAACTGGCCATGCAGGTCTTCGAATCGGTCAAGTCCTACAGCAAGCACACGCCTATCCGCGCCATGTGCGCCTATGGCGGCGTCGACATCAAACCGCAGATCGCCGAACTGAAAAAGGGCGTCGAAATCCTCGTCGCCACCCCCGGCCGTCTGCTCGACCACGTTGAAAACAAGAGCGTCAGCTTCAATTCCGTACAGGCGCTGGTGCTCGACGAAGCTGACCGGATGCTCGACATGGGCTTCATCCCGGACGTCACGCGCATTCTCAACATGCTGCCGCAGCAACGCCAGAGTCTGCTGTTCTCCGCGACCTTCTCGGAAGAAATCAAGAAGCTCGCCGACACCATGCTGCGCTCGCCGGTGCTGATCGAAGTCGCCCGCCGCAACCAGGTCTCGGACAACATTACCCACCGCGTCCATCCGGTATCGGAATACGGCAAGCGCGGCCTGCTCATCAAACTGCTGAAATCCAGTGAAATCCGTCAGTGCCTGGTCTTCATGCGCACCAAGCAGGGCTGCTCACGCCTGACCCGCGAACTGCAACGGGCCGGCATCAAGGCCGATGCCATCCATGGCGACAAGAGCCAGCTCGAACGCATCAAGGCGCTCGAAGCCTTCAAGAATGGCGAAACTGACGCCTTGATCGCCACCGATGTCGCGGCGCGTGGTCTCGACGTCGATGACCTGCCCTACGTCATCAATTACGAACTGCCACATACGCCCGAAGACTACGTGCACCGCATTGGCCGCACCGGCCGCGCCGGCAAGACGGGTAATGCCATCTCGCTGGTCAGCGCCCATGAAGTCGGCTACCTGATCGATATCGAAAAGCTGATCAAGCGCCCGATCGAACAGATCGAGGTCGCCGGCTTCGAACCGGAAGCCGAATACGAATACCCGCCGGGCAACAAGAAAAAGCGCAGCGCGCCTCCCCCGCCGCCGCCCAAGGCACCGCTGGCCCAGCGTCCGGAACGTGCAGAACGCCCCGAGCGGCCGGAACGTCATGAGCGGCAGGAGCGCCGTCCGGGACGGCGTAATCCGATGATTGCTGCTGATGGCTTCGACTTCAGCAAGCCCTATGAAGAAAAGCCGTCGGGTGAAATTCCCGATTCGCCGAATGCCAGCGCCCGGATCGATCCGCACAAACCGCGCCGCGTCGTCGCCGCCTTGCTCGGCGGCCTGGGTCGCAAGTAAGCCGGCACAGGTTTTCTGACCATAAAAAAGGCGCCTCGCGAGGCGCCTTTTTCATGTTCCGCTCAGCGCGGACGCCGGACGAATCCTGCGGGCGGCTTGGGCTTGGCCGGCGGCGCCACTTCGACAAACTTGACGATGGCCAGCGACAGGTTATCGCCGCCGCCACCCGCCCGACGCCGGGCCTTGTCGATGAGGATTTCGCAGGCATCGCGGGCCGAGTTTTCGGCAACGATGCGGGAGAACTCCTCGTCATCGAAATACGCCCACAGACCGTCAGAGCACAGCACGTAGGCGTCACCGCCACGCAACTCGCTGGTGTTTTCCACCGTCACCTTGGGTTCGTCCTTGCCACCCAGACAGGACAGCAGGACATTGCGCTTGCTGTGGGTCAGTGCCTGCTCGGCGGTAATGCGGCCGGTTTCGACAAGGAACTCGACATAGGAATGATCGACGCTGCGCGCCAGGAACTGGCCGCCACGGAAACGATACAACCGGCTGTCGCCACAGTGCCCCCAGATCACCCGGTCGGGCTGAACCAGCAGCAGCACGGCGGTACTGTGCGGCTCCTTTTCGTTCATGAAGCGCGAGGCACGAATCATCGTGTGCGCTTCGCGCATGCTGTTTTCCAGCAAGACTTCCGCTGGCTCATCGGCCGGCGCGAAATGTTCCAAATTGCTTTTGGCGGTATACACCACCTGTTCAGCGGCCAGTGCACCACCGGTATGACCGCCCATGCCATCAGCCAGAACTGCCAGCAGCACGCCATGTCTTTTCGGATGCGCATAGATCGCAACACGATCCTGTTGCTCCTTGCGATCCCCTTGGTGTTGCGCGGCACATGCGTCGACGTTTAACGCCATCTCTCCTCCTGCAGGGGGCGAAGATTACCATGAAGCGCCTTTTTGTGCCCGAAACGCAAAGCTGATGCCATAAAAACCTGAATTAACAAACCAGAACCATCAACAATTGACTTTTTACTCATTTCAGCAATTCGTCGATCAACTCGATCCAGTGACGCACCGGCGTCGCACCGCCGGACTGCAGATGCGTCAGGCAACCGATATTGGCCGTGGCGATGACCGCCGGGCTGCCGGCATTCAAGGCATTCAACTTGTTTTCGCGCAGCTGGCCGGCCAGCTCGGCCTGCAGCACGGCATAGGTGCCGGCCGAACCGCAACACAGATGGCTGTCGGCCACCGGCGTCAGCTGGTAACCGGCAGCCTGCAGCAGGGGCTCGATGACGCCGCGGATTTTCAGGCCATGCTGCAGCGTGCAAGGCGAGTGGAACGCCAGCTTGCCGCGCTCACCAGCCGGCAGCAGACGACGCAAGGCCTCGCTCTCGGCAGCGACGATTTCTGCCGGATCGCGGCACAGCGCGCTGATTTTTGCCGCTTTTTCGGCGTATACCGCATCATCGGCCAGCAGATGGCCGTAATCGCGCACCTGCACGCCACAACCGGAGGCAGTGACAACCAGCGCTTCGATTCCGGCGTCGACATGCGGCCACCAGGCGTCGATATTGCGGCGCATGTCGTTCCTGGCACTATCCTGCTCATTGAGATGATGGCGCACGGCGCCGCAGCAGCCGGCACGCTTTTCCTCGAACAGTGCTATCCCCAGCTTGTCGAAGACGCGCGCCGTCGCGGCGTTGATGTTCGGTGCCAGCGCCGGCTGCACGCAACCGGCCAGCGTCAGCATCCGCCGGGCATGCCCGGACCTGGCTGGCCAGGCGCCGGCCTCTGCCTGTGCCGGCGGCAACTTGTCGGCCAGCAACGAAGGCAGCAAGGGGCGCAAGGCCCGCCCTATCGCCACCGCCGCCCCGAACAGGCCGGGACGCGGCAACACGGCAGCCAGCAACTTGCGCGGCACGACTTCGCGCAGCGGCCGCTTGAGCTTGCTCTCGACCACCGCCCGCCCGACATCAAGCAGATGGCTGTATTTGACGCCCGACGGACAGGTCGTTTCACAGGAGCGACAGGTCAGGCAACGGTCGAGGTGGGTACGCGTCTTTTCACTGACCGCCTTGCCCTCAAGCACCTGCTTGATCAGGTAGATGCGCCCGCGCGGTCCGTCGAGTTCGTCACCGAGCAATTGGTAAGTCGGGCAGGTCGCGGTGCAGAAACCGCAATGCACGCATTTGCGCAGGATCTCTTCGGCAATCTGCCCGGCGCGGCTTTCGCGGATGAAATCGGCGAGTTGGGTATCCATGATTACAACTCCGCGTAAAGGCGACCGGGATTGAGAATGCCCTTCGGGTCGAAGGCTTGCTTGAGCCGCCGATGCAAGGCCAGCAGCGCCGGCGACAGCGGCGTGAAGGCATCCTCGCGGCAACGCAGCGATTCCGGCGCGCGGTAAAGCGTGGCGTGACCACCGGCCAGCGCGGCGGCGGCTCGCACATCAGGCGCTTCATCACCGTACCAGCGCAGACCGCCGCCCCATTCGATGGCGCGCAGGCCACTCAGGCCCAGCGGCCCAGCCGTGGTCGGCAAGGCCAGACGCCACAACACACCGCCATTGAAAGCCGGATGCGTTTGTTCGCGGACGGAAATCCAGTGTTTTTCAGCGTCGACCGCAGAATTGCCGCCCAACTTGCGCGTCGCCGCGTCGACGGCAGCTGCCGCCCCGGAAAGACGCAGCCATAGCCGACCGTTACACCAGAACGACGCGGAAATCGGCAGCGGCTGGCCGCCCCAGGCATTGAGCCGGCGCAAGGCCTCGACTTCGTCGCAATCAAACACCAGCGTCGTTTCGGCCACCGGTTTCGGCAGCACCTTCAGCGTCACTTCGGTCAGTACGCCCAGCGTCCCCAGGCTGCCGGCGAGTAGCCGCGACACGTCGTAGCCGGCGACATTCTTCATGACCTGGCCGCCGAAATTGAGCACCTGGCCGGTGCCATCGACCAGTTTGGCGCCGAGCATGAAATCACGCACCGCCCCGGCCTGTTGCCGACGTGGGCCGGAGAGGCCGGCAGCGACGCAGCCGCCAAGCGTCGCGCCGCTGAAATGCGGCGGCTCGAAAGCCAGCATCTGACCCTTTTCCGCCAGCACTGCCTCGATCTCGCTTAATGGCGTGCCGCAGCGCGCGGTGAGGTACAACTCGGTCGGCTCATAGGCGACGATGCCGCGATGCGTGCCGACGTCGAGTACCTCGCCGGACAGCATGCCACCGTAGAAATCCTTGCTGCCAGCGCCGCGGATGCGTAGCGGCGTGTGGCTGGCGTGGGCGGCGGCGAGCGCCGAAACAATGTCATCGAACCGCATCAGAAGCGCTCCAGTTCGGGGAATCTGGTTGCGCCATGATGCACATGCATGCGCCCGTATTCGGCGCAGCGGTGCAGGCTGGGAATGGCCTTGCCGGGATTGAGCAGGCCGGCCTCGTCGAACGCCGCCTTGATGCGGCGGAAGGCATCGAGTTCGGGCGTCGCGTATTGCACGCACATCTGGTTGATCTTCTCGATGCCGACGCCGTGCTCGCCGGTGATCGAACCGCCGAGCGCCACCGACAGCTCAAGAATCTGCGCGCCAAAAGCTTCGGCCCGCCCCCATTCGCCCGGCGTCGCGGCGTCGTACATGATCAGCGGATGCAGATTGCCGTCGCCGGCATGGAAGACATTGGCGCAGCGCAAACCATAGGTTTTTTCCATTTGCGCAATCGCCGACAGCATCTCGGCCAGGCGTTTGCGCGGAATCGTGCCGTCCATGCAGTAATAATCCGGCGTAATCCGGCCAATCGCCGGGAAAGCCGCCTTGCGCCCGGCCCAGAAACGCTGGCGTTCGGCTTCCGACTGCGACACGCGGATGTCGCGGGCGCCGGCCGTGGTCAGCACCTCGGTGACGCGGGCGATTTCCTCGCCGACCTCCTCCGGCGTGCCATCGGCTTCGCAAAGCAGGATGGCCGCGGCGCTCAGGTCGTAGCCGGCCTTGACGAAAGGTTCGACGGCCGCCGTCGCCGGCTTGTCCATCATCTCCAGCCCGGCCGGAATGATGCCGGCAGCAATGATCGCCGCCACCGCATCGCCGGCCTGCGCGACATCGTCAAACGAGGCCATGACCACCTGCGCCAGTTCCGGCTTGGGCACCAGCTTGACGGTGACTTCAGTGACAACGCCAAGCAGGCCTTCGGAGCCAATGAACAGCGCCAGCAGGTCGTAGCCCGGCGCATCCGGCGCCGCCGAGCCGATCTCGAAAACTTCGCCCTCGATGCTGACGACGCGCACGCGCAGCACGTTATGCACCGTCAGCCCGTATTTCAGGCAATGCACGCCGCCCGAGTTCTCGGCGACATTGCCACCCAGCGTGCAGGCGATCTGCGACGAGGGATCGGGCGCGTAGTACAGGCCATAAGGCGCGGCCGCTTCCGACACCGCCAGATTGCGCACGCCCGGCTGGACGATGGCCGTGCGGCTGTCGCGGTCGACCTGCAAAATCTTGTTAAAACGCGCCAGCGACAAGACCACGCCCTGGGCATGCGGCAT
>JAVBXO010000121.1 GCA_030824535.1 Azonexus sp.
TTCGCACAAAATACCTTGACTGTGCGAATGAATTCGCACCTACGCATCATTGTCTTCCTCTAAAAACGGGGTCACAACATCGAGTTTTATAATGCCATTGGCTTAGGTAAGTGCCGTTCGGTGTTGACCGCAGAAATGTCTTTGCTCCCTCCCCTTCAAGGGGAGGGTTGGGGTGGGGATGGGTTATGCCAGCGCCAGCTAGACACGAGTCTCCGTGATTTTTGACCCATCCCCCTCCGGGCCTCCTCCTTGAAGGGGGAGGAGTGGCAATACCGCCGCCGGGGTAAAACTGTGTAAAGCCGAATCGGCGGCGCGGGCTTGTGGCCTACCATCGCCGGGCCATGACGCTAAACGAATCCATTTTTCCGCTCCCGCGTGTCCTGCTGGTCGATGATGACCAGGAACTGACCGAGCTGCTCAGTGACTATCTCGCGGGCGAAGGCTTCGCCGTGCATTGTGCGCATGACGGCCAGCGGGGCACGGTTGAAGCCTTGTCGGGGCGTTACGACATCGTCGTGCTCGACGTCATGATGCCCGGCTGCGATGGCTTCCAGGTGCTGGCGCGGATCCGTGCCAGCAGCACGATTCCGGTGCTGATGCTGACGGCGCGGGGCGATGATGGTGACCGCGTGCTGGGGCTGGAGCATGGTGCTGACGACTATGTGCCCAAGCCCTGTTCGCCGCGCGAACTGGCAGCCCGGCTGCGTGCCATTCTCAAGCGGGTTGGCCGCCAGGTGCAGCAGGAGGCGCGCGCCGATGAGCTCATCGTGCTTGGTCAGTTCTCGCTCTGGCCGGCGCTGCGCAAGGCCACTGACCATGAGCAGCCGCTTGAACTGACCAGCACCGAGTTTTCCGTACTGGAAGTGCTGGCGCGGCAGGCCGGGCAGGTGGTCAGCAAGGAGGCGCTGTATCAACTGGCGCTGGGGCGGCCGATGGCCCGCTTTGATCGCAGCATCGATGTCCATGTTCATAGCCTGCGCAGCAAGCTGCAGCCCCTGGCCGATGGCCGTTCGCGCATCCAGACGGTGATCCGCAAGGGTTACCAGCTACTGGTGGAGTAATTGCCGATGAAAACCCGCCGTCTATTCTGGAAACTCTTTGTCGTCCTCTGGCTGGCGCAGCTGGCGACAGTGATCGGTGTCGGCTTGCTGATCTGGAGCCTGAGCCATACGCCCGGCCTGGGCGAGGAACAGGCAGCGCAGGAACAGCGCCAGGCCGCGCCGCAAACATCAGCGCTCGAATCCTCCCGACTGCCGCCCCCTCCGCCCCGGTCATTGCTGCCGCTGCTGATTCCGATCAGCGTTGGTAGCGTGGTCAGCCTGCTTTTTGCGTGGTGGCTGGCCGGCTATCTGGCGCGGCCCATTCGCGCCTTGCATGAGGCTTTTGCGGCGGCGGCTGGCGGCCAGCTGGAAACCCGCATCGGCACGCGCATGGGTAACAGCCTGCGCGAGTTGCTCGATCTGGGCGCGGGATTCGACCACATGGCCGAGCGTCTACAGCAGCTGGTCGAGAGCCAGCGCCGCCTGCTGCACGACGTTTCCCACGAACTGCGCTCACCGCTGGCCCGGCTGCAGGTGGCCGTCGAATTGCTGCAACAGCAGCCCACCCGCGCGCCGCAATTCGCCGAGCGCATCCTGCGCGATACCGCGCGCATCGATGCCCTGGTCGGCGAACTGTTGACGCTGGCCCGCCTGGAAGCCGGTACAGCGCCGGGCGAGGATGAGGTCTTCGATCTCGGCGAAGTGCTCGCGGCGATTGTCGAGGATGTCGGCTTCGAAGCCGAGGCAAAGTCCTGCCCGCTCCTTACCAGCTTCGACACTCCCTTGCCGGTGCGCGGCAAGCGCGAACTGCTGCATCGCGCGCTGGAAAATATCGTGCGCAATGCCCTGCAATACAGCACTGCAGCCTCGCGCATCGAACTCGTGGCCAGAGGGACGGCGGACAGTCTGATCGTCACCGTTAGCGACCGTGGCCCCGGTGTGCCGGAGGCGGATCTGGCGGCGATTTTCGAACCCTTCTTTCGCAGTGCAACGCGGACCGCCAGCGGTCACGGCCTCGGCCTGGCCATCGCCCGGCAGGTGGTATTGGCCCAAGGCGGCAATCTACGCGCCGCCAATCGCCCCGGCGGCGGCCTGCTGGTGCGTATGGAACTGCCGACGTTCAGAGAAAACCCATGAAACCCTCACGACTTTCCCTCATCGTCACGCTGGCGCTACTGCTCGGCGCCTGCGCCTTGCCCAAGGTGGGGTCGGATTACCAGGCCCCCGCAACGAATCTGCCCGAGCAATGGACGAGCACGCCGACGGCCAGCACTTGGTCAGCGGCTGAGCGTGACAGCCTGCGCCACTGGTGGACGCAGCTGGGCGACAGCCAGCTCGACGAGTTGATCGAACAGGCGCTGCAGGCAACAGCGATCTGCGCTTGGCGCAGGCGCGGCTGCAGCAGGCGCGGGCGAGTCGGCTGGTCACGGAATCTGCCCTTTTTCCGGCGTTGACCGCAAATTTTGGCCGCAGCCGCAGCAAGACCTCGCCGGCCATCGCGGCGCAGCCGACGCGCAGCTTGCACGACGCGGGCTTCGACGCCAGCTGGGAAATCGACCTGTTCGGCGGGAATCGCCGGGCGCTGGAAGCGGCGGATGCCGATCTGGCGGCGGTCGCGGCCAACCTGGCCGGCGTCCGCGTATCTCTGGTCGCGGAAGTGGCGCGAAATTACATCGATCTGCGCGGTTATCAGCAGCGCCTGGCGCTGGCCCGCGACAACCTCGCCAGCCAGAGCGA
>JAVBXO010000125.1 GCA_030824535.1 Azonexus sp.
GGAAGACGCCCTACACCCCGCCGAAGCTGGCGCGCTGGGGCACCGAACTGCACGACCGCTTCATGCTGCCGCACTTCGTCGAACAGGATTTCCGTGATGTCATGGAAGAAATGCAGCAAGCTGGCTTCGGTTTCAAGGCCGAATGGTTTGCCCCGCATTTCGAATTCCGCTTCCCGAAATATGGTGACTTCGCGGTCAAGGGCATCGAGTTCGAACTGCGCCACGCACTGGAACCCTGGCACGTCATGGGCGAGGAAGGCTCGGCCGGCGGCGCGGTGCGTTACGTCGATTCTTCGGTCGAGCGCGTCCAGGTCAAGGTCAGCGGCATGGCGCCGGATCGTTACATTCTGACCTGCAACGGCGAACCCGTGCCGCTGACCAATACCGGCAAGAACGGCGAGTTTGTTGCCGGTGTGCGTTATCGCGCCTGGCAGCCGGGCTCCTGTTTGCATCCGACCATCGGCGTGCATGCGCCGCTGGTATTCGACATTGTCGACACCTGGATGCAGCGTTCGCTGGGCGGTTGTCAGTATCACGTGGCTCACCCTGGTGGCCGGAATTACGACGTTTTCCCGGTCAATGCTTTCGAGGCAGAAAGCCGCCGACTGGCGCGTTTCTTCCGCTTTGGCCACACGCCGGGCAAGATCCTGGTCAAGGCGCCGGAGCTGAGCGGGGAGTATCCGTTTACGTTAGACTTGCGCCAATTCTGATAAAAATAAGCGCGTGGACCGCAAAAACAGGCCGGTTTCGGCCTGTTTTCTTTCCACCAGACCCCAATGGCACGCACACTCCTGGCAATCTACCCGCAGACCGCCCGTCGCTATGACGAGATGTTGACCCGTGACGGCACTGTTCGGCCGCACTGGCAGCAGTTCGTCGACCACCTCGACGCGGCTTCTCCGGAAGAAATGCGCGAGCGCCTCGAATTCGTCAATCGGCGGATTCAGGAAAACGGCGTTACCTATAACGTTTATGCCGACGCTGACGGCGCTGATCGTCCGTGGTCGCTCGATCCGCTGCCCCTGATCATTCCGCCCGATGAATGGGCGGAAGTCTCGGCGGCGGTGGCGCAGCGGGCGACGCTGCTGAACGCCATGCTCGCCGATCTCTACGGCGAGCAAACCCTGCTCGCCGAAGGCTTGCTGCCGCCGGCGCTGGTCTATGGCCAGCACGGCTTTCTCTGGCCCTGCCAGGGGATCAAGCCGGCCGGCGGAATCTGGCTGCACAACTACGCCGTCGATCTGGCGCGCGCGCCAAATGGTCGCTGGTGGGTCATTGCCGACCGTACCCAGGCGCCGTCGGGGGCGGGTTATGCACTGGAAAACCGCCTGATCGTCTCGCACGTTTTCCCGGAAATGTTCCGTGACCTGAAGGTCCAGCATCTGGCGGATTTTTTCCATGACCAGCAGGATGGACTCGCGGCGCTGGCGCCGCTTGAAGGGGACGAACAGCCGCACATCGTGCTGCTGACGCCGGGGCCGTACAACGAAACCTATTTTGAACATGCCTATCTGGCCCGTTACCTCGGCTATCCGCTGGTCGAAGGCCAGGATCTGACGGTACGCGGCGATACGGTGTATCTGAAAACCCTGCGCGGCTTGAAGCGGATACATGTGATCCTGCGTCGTCAGGACGACAGTTATTGTGATCCGCTCGAACTGCGCGGCGATTCGGCGCTAGGGGTGCCGGGCTTGCTCAATGTCGCGCGGGCTGGCCGGGTGGTCATCACCAATGCGCTGGGCAGTGGTCTGCTCGGCTCCGGCGCGCTGATGGGCTTCCTGCCCGGCATCTGCCGGCATTTGCTGGGTGAGGAACTGGCCATGCCCTCAGTCGGCACCTGGTGGTGTGGCGAAAAGCCGGCACTGGAGTTCGTCCGCGAAAATTTCGAAGATCTGGTGATCAAGCCGGCCTATCCGACGCAGCGCATGGACCCGGTTTTCGGGCATGAGCTGGACGCCGAAGGGCGGGCAGAGATGCTGCGGCGGATCGAAGCCCGGCCGCATGCCTATGTCGCCCAGGAAATGGTCAACCTGTCGCAGGCGCCGACCTGGAGCGTCGCCCACGAGCGCCGCCTGATTGCCCGTCCGCTGGGTTTGCGCGCCTATGCCGTGGTCGATGGCGAAGGCAATTATTCGGTGATGCCGGGCGGCCTGACCCGCGTCGCCAGCGGTGCCAATGCCCGGGTGATCTCGATGCAGCGCGGCGGCGCTTCCAAGGACGCCTGGGTGCTCAGCGATGGGCCGGTCAGTCAATTCACGCTGCTCAAGCCGTCGCTCGGGGTGCGTGATCTGGTTCGTTCGGGCGCCAACCTGACCTCGCGGGTGGTCGAGAACCTGTTCTGGCTGGGCCGTTATTCCGAGCGTTTCGACGACAGCGCGCGCATGCTGCGCGTTGCCCTGACGCGGGTGGTCGAATCCGGCGGCGAGAAAACTGCCGTCGTTGCTTCGTCGATGGAACTGGCCGAGCGCCTCGGCGTGCTGCCGCGTCCCGAAGAGGACAACGAGATTGGCGAAGGCAGCGAGCACATGTTGCTTGAGGCGATTTACGACCCCAGCCAGCCGGGCAGCCTGGCCGGCAATATTCGCAGCCTGATGTGGTCGGCAACGCATGTCCGCGAACGTTTGTCGCTTGATCACTGGCATTCGCTGAATCGCCTGCAGCGCGACCAGCAGGCGGCGCAGAAAAAGCATCCGTCGATGACCGAGGCCATTGCCTTCCTCGACCGCGTGCTTGGCGTCTCGTCGTCCTTGACCGGTTTTGCGA
>JAVBXO010000037.1 GCA_030824535.1 Azonexus sp.
CGAATTTCCGGGCCGAATTTCAAGAGTTCGAGGATGGGCTCACGCAACTTGGCCAGGGCTTGCAGGGGGTTGCCATCGGCATTTTCCGGGGCCGGCTTGCCAAGCGGGGGGCGCGAATTGATCATGGCGCGATAGAGCTTGGCCGCACTCCGGGCATGCAAGTGCCGCAGCGAGAAATCGTAATGCGCCGGGCCGAACTCCTGACCATTGAATTTCAGCGCCAGTACGCCGGCTTTGCCAATGACGTCGATGAAGTCGCCGCTGACTGGCATGCTGCTCTCGAAGACCAGCTGTTGCAGGGTGAAGGCCAGATTCTTTTCGTCACCACGAGTCTGGTAGTCGTGGAAATCGATCTGGTCAAGACTGAAGCGAATGGAGCCGGTGTGGAACAAGGGGTCGTCGTCGAACAGGCGCTGTTCGTTAGCCGTCATTTTCAGGCCGGTGATTTCAAAGCGATTGCCGTCGTTATCGCCGACTTCCAGTCCCGGTATTTCGGCAGTGAAGCTGAATTGGCGGCGCTGGGCGGTATGGCTGCTGACGATGCGCAGCCCCTGCCAGACCAGCTGCAAGCCTTTGTCGCGTTCATTGTCCGGTGACTGGTGTTTGAAGGAGGGGCTGTCCAGGGTCGCCGTGCCGCTCCCGTCGAAATTGTAAATGCCATGAATTTGCAGCGGTTTTTTGTCGCCAAATAATTGCTTCAAGGCTTGGCGCTGTTCGCTGTCGAGTACCAGTTCGCTTTCCGAGGTGGCGGCTGCCAGGCTCGAAAAGCCGGGGAAAGGGCCATGCTGATA
Source organism: Azonexus sp. (assembly GCA_030824535.1). Lineage (GTDB taxonomy): Bacteria > Pseudomonadota > Gammaproteobacteria > Burkholderiales > Rhodocyclaceae > Azonexus. Next base: position 792 of record JAVBXO010000037.1, read on the forward strand.
ATGCGTCTGCAGCGTCAGGCTCAGCGGCTTGGGCGGCATGGGCTCGATATGGCTTTCCTTGTTCCTGGCGGATTCGTACTTGCTGATCAACTCGTTGAAGCTTGAGATTTCCAGTGTCAGCGTTTCGGTCGATGAAAAAATCCCGCGCTGGAAATTCCGCTGGCTCAGCTTGATGTTCGGATAGTTGTCGAGCAGGCGGTATTGCTCTTCGAGATTGGTTTCAAGACGCAGGCCAAGGAACCAGGCAGAGATCGGGAAGGCGAGGGCCAGTCCGGCAGCGGCAAGCGCAAGGGCAATGGGTTTTTTCATGATCGTGCGTTTCGGGCGACGTTGCAAAAGCAACAGATGACGCATCATGCCATCCTTGTCGCCTGGCGATAACCGCCTTAGCGACGAAAATACATTTCGCTGTTTTTAGGGAGCTTTGGGCGACAGGACTGGCAGTAGAGCAGTTCGCGATGCGACTGCTCATAGGTAAGGAAGAAAAAAATGTGGCGAGCGGCTTTTTCAGCCTTTGCCGCAGTTCAGAACGGGTGTTGAGGCACTGCTGCATGCCGCCATGGCCCGCGGACACCTTTCTCCTGGAATGCGATTATTTCTCCGCTTGCACCCTGTGGGTCGAGGGAGAGCTACTTCATTTGGACCGATGTTGTTCGAGAAGTTGCTGACCGACGATTATCGAGCACCCTTTTCCAGCCACCCCAGCAAAATCTCGAACAGAGTTTCCGGATCAACCGGTTTCGCGATGTGGTCGTTCATTCCTGCACTGAGGCAGACCAGCCTGTCCTCGCCAAAAGCATTCGCAGTCAGGGCCAGGATAGGGGTATGGGCATGGGCAGGCAGTGCGCGGATCAATCGGGTTGCCTCGATGCCATTCATGTTGGGCATCTGCATATCCATCAGGATTAGGGCATAGGCATTCTGTTCCGCCAGTCGGACCGCCTGCTGGCCATCATCGGCCAGATCAACCAGCAGGCCGACGTCTTCCAAAAAACCTCGGGATACTTCCTGATTGATCGGTTCGTCTTCGGCCAGAAGAATGCGAGAACCCGCATGATGTGTGCGAATCCTCGCCTCCGCGGTATCGGCCTCGGCCGTCGCTGGCATATCAACGTATTCGCCGGCTTTGGCGAGCCGGGCAGTAAACCAGAATGTACTGCCTTGGCCCTGGGTGCTATCGACGCCGATTTCCCCACCCATCATTTGCGTCAAACGCTTGCTAATGGCCAGACCCAACCCGGTACCGCCATATTTGCGGCTCATTGAAGCATCGGCCTGCTCGAACGCAGTAAAGATGCGCTGCCGGTTTTCGTCGCTGATACCAATACCCGTATCCTGTATCTCGAAACGCAGCAGCACATCGCTGGCATTATCCTCGACCAGACAGATACGCACGGTGACGGCGCCCTTTTCGGTGAATTTCACGGCGTTGCCAGCCAGATTCAGCAGCACCTGGCCCAGTCGCAGCGAGTCGCCATAAAGCGCCAACTGGGCTATCCCCGCAACACCGTCTATGTGCAGTTTCAAGCCCTTCGCTTCGACCCGGTGAGCAATCAGGCTAAGCAGGTTTTCGACCACTTCGCCCAACCGGAAATTGACCGGGTCCAGCGCCAAATGGCCGGCCTCGATTTTCGAAATATCGAGAATGTCGTTCAGCAGGTGCAGCAGGTGGTGCGAGGCATGGGTGATTTTGCTCAACTGATCGATCAGCTTCGGGTCGCTGGCATGCCGCAGTGCCAGCTCGGCCATGCCGATCACGCCATTCATCGGCGTGCGCAATTCGTGGCTCATGTTCGACAGAAAGGTGCTTTTCGCCCGACTGGCCGCCTCGGCAGCATTCCTGGCGCGTAAGTAATACCGCCTAACGCAGCTGGAATATTGCTTGCTAAGATGGGAAGTCACCCGGAAGGAGCAAGCGATGAAGCGGAAGATACAAAAACGGCACCTGTTGAACCAAGCGCTGACG
>JAVBXO010000423.1 GCA_030824535.1 Azonexus sp.
TTGATCACTCCTCGATCTCCCTGCCTAAAAATGCAGCAGGGTAGTCAATCAAGGGTGGGTCAGATTTCGATGCAATTTACCCCAGCAAGTGGGTCAATTCCGAATGGTCGTCAACACCGAGGAAGTATTCGTACACCTCGCCCAGCAGGTCCTTGGCGTGATGCCCGTCGCCGCCGGTGAAGCCGATAGTGGAAATGAGATCGATCAGTTCGCCAAGCTTCCCCGGCTCCAGCTGCGCGCGGCCAAAACGCTTGTCGAGAATGCCCTTGAGACGCGGGTTGTCCGCTTCGATGGCATCCAGCGCACTGTCGATCCGGGTACCTATATCCGCCTGCTTGGCACTGGAGCGCAACGTCTCCCAGCGCGCCTCGGCGGGCACCCAGAACACGTTGTCCATCGTGTAGTAGTCGCGCTCCTCGAAGGCCGAGGCACGGTCTTCCGGATCGGGCAGGTAGAGCTCACCGGACGGATTGGCGAAGGCTTCAGTCAGCGCATTGCGCCGCTCGTCGAAGGCGTCGCTGATGTACTTGAGGAAGATGAGGCCGAGCACGATGTGCTTGTACTCGGCGGCGTCCATGCTGGAGCGCAGCTTGTCGGCTGCTGCCCAGAGGGTTTTCTTCAGGTCTTGGTTCATTGTTCTCAATTGTTTTGTTCAACGCAGGACGACCTGCTCTTGCTCGTCGGTGCGGCCAATCTAGGCAACCGCCCCCGACAATCAACTCCCCGCCAACGACCGATGGCTTTGGTCCCCGGGACAGCCGTGGCGGGCACGTCCTGCCGCCTGCCAACGATTTGGAAGTCTCACCCCGCTTGGCTCATAACCCAGAGATGTTTGACTGTCCATCCACCAAAACGCCCACTTGCCGATCCCCGCATCAGGGGTATAGCGAACGGGAAGCGCCGCATCCCATGCAGGGCACTGACCGGTACCGCCCAAACTTCTGCCATCCCCTAGTGCGTCCCCTGGCCCGGCCCCAGCCTGCAAAGTGGAACTGCATAAGATGCTCAGCAGATGCCTGCCGGCCGCTGGGCCCTCCGCACTGGCTAAGCCCTGGTTCTCCCTGGTCGGGCGGCGCAGCCGCCCTCGCGCGCGTATACCTAACAGCCGGGTATACCTAGCAAAGGTTCACTTACCCATACAGGGTGTACTTTTCTAACTTAAGTAAACCCAGTGGGTCTAAAGAACCTAGGGGGCTACCGCATTTTTCCTTGTTCGGTTCACCCTACTGCTCAGCTCATCTCGGGCAAACCTCCCCCAAACCCGGCCGGCAACCGGAAGCAGCCCGGCGCGAAGCAAGATCCGGGGTCGGCCGTGATGATCGACACTCATCAACGGGGCTGCGAACGCGTGGGCGCGCCGCAGCATCCGACAGACTGTTCGAAGAGATCCCACTCTTCCCACTCTGCGCCTCTATCGGTTCCCCCCAGCGCTGCACCCAGAGCATCCGCTTGTGCATTTCGTGGGCCGCGGCGTATTGAGCCTCCTCCTCCCACGCAACGTATAGCACTGCGAGTTATACAGCGCGTGCCCTGACGAAGTCACACGCTCCAGAGGTGTTTAAGTCTGCAAGCTACACAGAGAAGGACAACAATCGTGTGGTCCTCCGCGTGCTTTGTGTGCGGTAACTCACTCCCAAACTCAACACAAGCGATGGAAAAACTGAACAAGCAGCAGGTCGCGGAACGGCTCCAGATTTCGGTGCGAAAGCTGGAGAAAATGGTCACAGATCGCGAGTTTCCCCCGGCCGTTCGAATCGGCAAGCAGTGTCTTTGGAGTGAACGGGTTGTGCAGCAATACGAGCAGAGTCTGTTCTCAGCCCAAGAAGCTTGGCAGGCGGCGATGCCCACCGTAATCCCTCTGACCCCTTGAGATTTGCTTTTCAGTTCGCGGAAAGAGGGAAGACGGGAGTCAGTTCCTGCTGATTCCCGTCTGGGATGGGTCAAACGAACAACTGCATCTGACCCGGATGCGAGCGCCAGTGCTGGCATACAGCTTCCCGGCGTCCGAATCGGAACCGGGTGTATGCGCGCACAAAAACGCTCTTCCATCGGTGGTGGGCCATGGCTCGCGACTGCGCGCCAGCAAGGTGGCAATTTGGGGCTGCGCCAAACTGTCGCAGATGGCGATGCGCAGATAACCCTGATAGCCCTGCGCCGCCGCCTTTGCGGCACTCACCGCCTGCTCCACGGTGGCCAGCACACGCCGGCACTCACCGAGGAACACTTGACCGGCCCAGGTCAGTCGCATCTGGCGCACGCTGCGGTCGAACAGCTGCACGCCGAGCGTGGCTTCGAGATTGCGCATTGCGCGCGACACAGGCGATTGCTCAACGCCAAGGCGCTCGGCCGCTCGCGCGAAATGCAGTTCTTCCGCGACCGCAACGAAATAGCGCAGTAATCTGAGTTCCAATGCGGCCTCCTGTTCGCTCCGTTCCTGGCATGTGTCCACCTCATGCGGATTGCGCCTCGCTTTCTCCTTCGATGATTGGCAAGAGGTTCCGGCGTTGCATGCTTGCCTATTCGGATAGACAGATCGCATCCGACACTTCGGAGGTTGAGGCGGAACGCTACCTGGCCGAAGAGACCTGAGAACCTCAATCGCCGCGACGCTGCACTACCGCCTGATCCACAGGTTCAGTTCAATCAATTCCCGGGTTGCAGCTCCACACGCACCTCGCGCGATTTGCCGGCCCGTTCCACTGACAAGACCACTACATCGCCGACCTTCCTGTCGTCTAGCCGCGCGAGCAGCTTGGCCACATCGTCCGTCGCCTTGCCATCAACATCGATGATGAGGTCGCCCGGCACGATGCCTTGCGGCGTGACTTCGACACCCGCGAGCCCGGCTTTGTGCGCTGCCGAGCCGGGGGTGACACGCAGCACGAACACGCCCTTGCTTCCCGTCAGCGCAAGCAGGCGCTGATTGAGCTGTTCGTCCACCTCGATGCCAAGCGCCGGGCGGATGTATTTGCCGGACTTGATGAGTTGCGGCACTACCCGCATGACGGTGTCCACCGGCACGGCAAAACCGATCCCAGCCGAGGCGCCGGAGGGGCTGTAGATCGCCGTGTTGATGCCGATAAGCCGCCCGGCCGAATCGAGCAGGGGGCCGCCCGAGTTGCCGGGGTTAATGGCGGCGTCGGTCTGAACCAGGTGATCAATGGCCGGGCCGCCCGCTTCTCCCGGTAACGAGCGGTCGAGCGCGGAGACGATGCCGGTGGTTAGCGTCCAGTCCAGGCCGAAGGGGTTGCCGATAGCAAAGACCTTCTGTCCCACCTTGAGGTCGGCGCTGGTGCCGAGCGGCACGGCAGGCGGGCGTTTGAAGCCGACGCCGATCTTGAGTACGGCGATGTCGTGTGCTGGGCTCGTCCCCACCAGTGCGGCCTGGTAGTCGCGGCCATCGGCGAGTTTGACGGTGGCTTCGGACGCGCCCTGGATGACGTGGAAGTTGGTGACGACGTGGCCGGCGTCGTCCCAGATGAAGCCCGATCCCGTGCCACGAGGCACGGAGAAGACATTGCGCGTCCAGACGTCGCGCACCAGCTGCGCGGTGGTGATGTAGACCACCGAGGCGCGTGATTTTTCGAACAGTTCGATGGTGGCCTTTTCGTCCGCTGCCAAGTCGCCGCGCGCCGTCACGGTGCGTTCTGCCGCCTCGCGCGGAGTGAACCATGCCTCGATGGCGGGCAGGAACTGCCACAGCAGCATGAGCGTGGCAATACAGGCGGTGATGAAGAGCCAGCGCCGGATGAAGGCATCCGGTGCGGGGCGTGGGTACGGGTCAGGGTAGGCCATGAGAAGTCTCCTGTTGATAGACAATCAGCGCCATAGCCCGCTCGGGCGCCAGCGCGGCGGGCGCGGCGTCACAGCGGATTCCGGCAAGAAATGGGGCGCGTGAAACGGCAAGGCTGTTGCTGGTCCAGGCGCCAACGTCAGCAGGCGTGAGATGCGATCTTGCGTTGCCGGATGCGTGCGCAACCAGGAAGGCTCGGGATTGCCCCATCCCGGCCACAGCCAGGCACGCCAGGAGCGACTGACCCGCTCGATCTTCGCCAGCGCGGACGCCAGCCCTTGCGGGTCGCCGGTCAGTTCGGCCGCGAGGCGGTCAGCGTCGAACTCACGCACGCGAGACAAGCCGAGCTGTGCGAGCAGGGCCAGCTGGGGCGAGGCGGCCAGCAGAAGCAGTCCAGGCCAATTGACCGCCACCGCGCCGGCCAGCAGTGCGGGCAAGCTGAACACAATAGCGATCTGTCCGACCATAGCCAGCAGGCTCGTGAGGCGACTGACGGAATCCGCCAGCCCCATGACACGCATATCCTCATTAGCGATGTGCGCGACCTCGTGCGCGAGCACACCCGCCAGTTCGCGCGAACTCAGGTTGCGCACCAGGCCATCGGTGAGGGCGATCGATGCATGCTGCTTCGAGCCGGTGGCGAAGGCGTTGATGACGGCACTGGGCACGTAGTGCGGCACCGGCGTGGCGGGCAAACCGGCACGGGCGGACAGCTCGCGCAACAGAGCCCAAATTTCCGGGGCTTCGTGCGGGCGCAAAGCCCGTGCGCGGTACAGGCGCAAGGTCAAGGCGGATGCGGCTGCCGGTTCCAGTAACAACGTGCCTGCAACTGCAAACAGCGCGAGCCACAGGCCGCTTTCCCCGAACAGCAGGCTTCCTGCGGTGGCTGCGATCCCGATCAGGGTCAGGACCAACAGCCCGGTCTGCAGGCGGTTGAGCCAGCGGTGTTGCAACAACGCCGCGCGCGGGTCACTGGGATGATGACGGGGCATGCTCAGATGTCTCGGCGGCACGGTCGTCGCGCTCGCGCAGCAGCCAGTAAGTGGCACCGAGCGCCAGTGTGGCGCCTGCCAGCGCGGCGATTTTGGCGGGACTCGTGTCGGGGTCGAGGACCACGAACTTGCGTGCCAGCGCTATCAGGCCGATGAGGATCACGGTCTTGACCTGGATGATGCTGTCCCGACGCAGCGCCACGCGCACGATGGAATGCTTGAACTCCATCGCGATCAAGAGCGTCATGATCATGCCAAACACGCTCTGGAATACCTTGTGGTCCATGGGATTGAAGGCATCGAGGATCAGCAGTGTGAAGACTATAGAGATGAGCTGGAGAAGCGACACCACGATGATGACGGCAATCACCGCCGACAGAACGAGGGCGACGACCTGCTCGAAGCGCTCGTAAACCGTCATCAACCGCCACTGGGAGCGCATCTCGTCAAGGGCCGTGTGGCCAGATTCTTTATGCATAAGCGTTGCTCTCTCTTTCAATGAAACGTTAATGGAACGGGGAGTCCGAGAAGACGACTCGATTACACCTGGATTGCCGAGGCAATTGCGAAGGCACCCAGCGCATAATGTCCTGCGCGCCCGTGGCGCCGCCGATGGGTGGATCAGCCTCTTGCACGTCAACCCTTTGTCCCATGCATGGCATCAATCCGGCTTCTGGTCTGGCGGCAGCAATCCCAGCAGATCCGCCTGCAAATGTTGCAACTTGTCGATGCCAGCCCTCAATGCCTCGACACGGCCGGCATTTTTCATTTCACTCAGGGTGTGCGCTAACTGCTGGATGCTCTGATGCAGGGCATCGACCTGATCATCAGGATCCTTGCCGAAGAACGTAGGGCGACCACTTTGATCCCGCCAGTATTGGAGTGTTTCGGATTGAGGAGGCACTTGGGTCTTGCCTGACAGATAGTCGATCATCTGGGAAATCCAGACCCGGTGGTCGGCGTATGTGAACGGCACGGGCAGCGCGGCGCGACTGTCAGGTTTGAATCCCTTCCAGGATAAGGGTACCTGCCAGGTGTGTAGCCATTGCTCGAATTCATGCACCGGCATCGGATGCCCGATGGCATAACCCTGGCCCCACTCGCATCCCAGACGCAGCAGAATTTCTCCATGCTTGATGGATTCGACTCCCTCCGCGATGCAGTTCCTGCCAAACGACCTTGCCAGTGCCAGTAGCGCATCCAGGATGGCGATATCGTCCGGGTCCTCGAGCATGTCGCGTATGAAACCTTGGTCGATCTTGAGCAGGTACGCGGGCAGGCGCTTCAGATAGGTAAGCGATGAATAGCCGCTGCCGAAATCGTCGAGGGCAAAACGCAATCCCATCCTTTCGCACAGCGCCATCGACTGAGACACTTGAACGAAGTCCTCCACGGCGCTGGTTTCGAGGATTTCCAGTTCAAGGTCTTGCGGTTGGGCGCCGGGATGTCGTGACAACATACCCCGTAGATGCATGATGAAATCCGGTTGCAGCAAGTGCTCGGCATCGATATTCACGCTGATCGGGACATTTAGGCCGGCCTTGCGCCAAATTTCGATCTGGGTCAGCGCAGCCTCGATGGTCCATTTCCCCACAGCAATCCCGAGCGGATGATTCTCTATGAGGGGTAGGAAGGAGGCAGGAGATAACAAGCCACGCGCCGGATGTTGCCAGCGGATCAAGGCTTCGGCGCCCAGCACCTCACCGGTGCGCATGTTGACCTTAGGTTGGAAACAAAGCAGGAAATGCCCATTGGCAAGTGCATTCTCTATGCTGTCCAATCCTTCGTGCCGGAGGCGCAGCGTACGATCCTTCTCCGTATCGAAAACGTGATATCGATTCTTGCCGGCTTGCTTGGCACGATACATAGCCTGATCTGCCTGCCGCAGCAGTTGGTCGGCGTCGATATCTTCGCCTTGCGGGTAGTAGCTCACACCGATACTCGCGCTCACCTCGCACAGTGCGTCACCAATCGGTACGGGCTGTGCAGCCACCTCGATCAGGCGATCAAGAATCGGTACGCTGAGGGAAATATCCGGCAGGTCGATCAGAATAGCGACAAACTCATCACCACCAAGACGGGCCAAGGTATCGTCTTCGCGCAACACCTGCGTCATACGCCTGGACAGGACGGAAAGCAATTTGTCGCCGACTCCGTGGCCGTGCTGGTCGTTGACCTTCTTGAATCCATCCAGATCGATGAAGACAACCGCGAGGTGCATGCCACGCCGACGTGTCTGACGAATGGCCTGCTTAAGGCGGTCTCCGAGCAATAGTCGATTGGGCAAGCCGGTGAGCAGGTCGTAATGAGCAACGCGTTCAAGCTGTTGCTGGTTCTCCTTCAGCGCCGTGATGTCGGAAAACATGGCTGCGTAATGCTCGATATGGCCCTGCATATCCGGGACTGCACTGATCGTCAGCAGCGCGGCAAACTGACTGCCGTTCTTGCGTCGGCACCAGAGCTCTCCGTGCCAATCGTCGTGCTCACGCAGAGCCTGCCAAACGGTCTGATAGAACCCATCGTCATAGCGATCGGACTCGAGCAGACGAGGTGTCTGACCCATTACTTCCTCCCGCGCATAACCAGTGATCACGGAAAACGCCCGATTGACGTTGACAATGTGGCCTTGAGCGTCCGTAACGAGGATGCCCTCTCCTGCGTGCTCAAAAACTTTAGCCGCAAGGCGAAGCTCTTCCGCGGATCTTCTGCGTGAGGTGACATCATGGATATAGCCGTGCCAGAGGATGCTCCCATCAGGCATGGCTTCAGGCGACGCCTCGCCTTCGATCCAGATCACCCGACCGTCTGGAAACTGCACTCGGTACTCGTCATGCCAAAGCGCGAGTGACTGCCCCGACGCCTGTATGGTTTCATGCACACGGTCGCGGTCTTCAGGATGGAGCGCAGCGAACGCAGGAGTGGCATCATCAACAACATCCTCCGGTGCAACCCCGTATATTTCCTGTATCCTCGCGCTGGCATAAGGGAAGTGCGAGCTGCGGTCCGGACGAAGACGGTATTGGTAAAGCATACCGGGAACGTGGCTGGCCAACTCTTCTCGCTGTCGGCGCATAGAGTTCAGCGCCTGCTCGACCCTCTTGAGATCGGTGATGTCCTCTACCGTCCCGTCTGCCGCTCTGGGCCGACCAGAGGCGTCGCCCTTGAATGTTGCCCGCAGGTGTATCCAGCGAAGCTGCCCTCCGCTGACGATGCGATACCGCAGATCAAGGGACTTTCCGCACATGGCAGCATCCCATGCCCTATCGAAGAGGGGGCGGTCTTCAGGGTGAATGCACTGCAGGAATCGCTCGAAGGCTATTGGCGCACCAACATCCAGGCCGAGCACGCGGCAGGCTTCATCGGAGCAAGTGAGGAGTTGCGAGCCAAGATCGAGATGCCAACTGCCAAAATGGGCATTCTGGTTAATCTGGCCACAGTGTCGGGCTGAGATTTGAGGCGTCTCGTTCAAAGGTGACGCTCCTTATGGGTGAAACAGAGGTTCCAACGTTTCTGCAACTGGGAACGTATTTCGTCAAAGATTGTGTGGTTGGGGTCGCTATGCATCGCGACACCTACGCACTTTCTTCAAGGGTCGAGCAACTGATAAGCAGGGTGGTTCGCGCCGGGTCATTGCGGCAAGCGGGATGTCACCCAGCGCATAATGTCCTGCGCGCCCATGGCGCCCGCCTGACGTGCAACCTCATGTCCCCCTCGGAACAAAATCAGGGTTGGAATGCTGCGAATACCGAACTGGGCGGCCAGGTGAGGCTCGGCCTCGGTATTTACCTTGGCCAACCTCACCTTGGGTTCAAGCAGGGAGGCTGCCTGCTCGAACTGCGGCGCCATCATCTTGCACGGTCCGCACCACGGCGCCCAAAAGTCAACCAGCAGCGGCAGGTCACTGCGCTCCAGATGACGGGCGAAGGTCGCTGTGGTCAGATCAATGGGTTCTCCGGTGAACAGCGGGTGCTGGCACCGCCCGCAATTGGGCTTCTCTGCCAACTTGTTGGCTGGCACGCGATTGATGGATTGGCAGTGTGGGCAGACGATATGAATGCTGTCACTCATGAGGTGGCTCCTTGGGACACAGAGGAAGTAATGGCTCCGGCAGTTGGGCCGCTGTGACATGGGGATTCGAGCTGTAGCCCTTGCGTCAGTTGCCGGATGCTGTATTCATCCAGCGTTTCCCGTGCGAGCAGTTCGCGCGCGCACCGCTCCAGCACTTCTCGGTTAATTTCGAGAATTCGGTATGCACGATCAAAGACACCCATCACGATGTCACGGATGGCTTGGTCGATGCGTGTCTGAGTCGATTCGGCTACCCGGCAGCCACCCTGTACCAGTTCAGGCGCATCAAGAAAACGCGGCCTCTGTGCCTCAAAAGCAACGTACCCCAAGCCCTCATCCATGCCGAAGCGCGTAATCATGTCGCGGGCGATGTCGGTGGCCCGCGCGAGATCGTCTGAAGCCCCTGTGGACAGCTCGCCAAACACGAGCTTCTCAGCCGCGCGCCCTCCCAGGAGCACGGCGATCTTGTGCTCCAGGTCGGCACGTGTCATCAGAAATCGGTCTTCGGTGGGCCGCTGCAGGGTGTAGCCGAGTGCACCGATGCCACGCGGAACGATTGAAATCTTGTGTACCGGATCGGTGCCGGGCAGCGCCAGCGCCACCAGCGCATGCCCCATCTCGTGATAGGCCACGGTTTCCCGCTCCTTCGGATTGAGCACACGGTTCTTCCTTTCCAGGCCGGCCACGATGCGCTCGATGGCGGCGGTGAAGTCTTGCAGTTCCACAGCCTGCGCCTTGCGCCGCGTCGCGTTCAGCGCTGCTTCGTTCACGAGATTGGCCAGATCAGCGCCGGAAAAGCCGGTGGTCAGCGCCGCCACCTGTTCCAGATCTACACCGTGGGCCAGGGTGATCTTCTTGACATGGACCTTCAGGATATCCAGGCGACCTTTCTTGTCGGGACGGTCCACCAGCACCTGACGGTCGAAGCGACCGGCGCGAAGCAAGGCCTGATCGAGGATCTCCGGCCGGTTGGTGGCTGCAAGGATGATCAGCCCGACCGAGCTGTCGAAGCCATCCATTTCGGTGAGCAGCTGGTTGAGGGTCTGTTCGCGCTCGTCGTGGCCGCCGATGGGCCCGCCGGCGCCGCGCGCGCGGCCCAGTGCATCGAGTTCGTCGATGAAGATGATGGCCGGCGCCTGCCCGCGGGCCTGCTCGAACAGGTCGCGCACGCGCGCCGCCCCCACGCCGACGAACATCTCGACGAACTCCGAGCCGGAGATGGAGAAGAACGGCACCCCGGCCTCGCCCGCCACGGCCTTGGCCAGCAGGGTCTTGCCCGTGCCGGGCGGGCCCACCAGCAACACACCTTTCGGGATGCGCGCGCCGAGACGACCGTAGTCCTGCGGGTTCTTCAGAAAATCGACGATCTCGACCAGCTCGGCCTTGGCTTCATCCACACCCGCCACATCGGCAAAGGTGACGCCGGTGTTCTTCTCCATGAACACCTTGGCGCGGCTCTTGCCGATGCTCAGGAAGCCGCCCATGCCCTGCTTCTCGGCGAAGCGGCGGAACAGGAAGAACCAGACGCCGAAGAAGGCCACCGCCGGCAGAATCCAGGAGAGCACATCACGTAGCCAGGTGCTTTCCACCACCCGCGCGTAAGGCACGTCGTAATTGGACAGCCGCTCGGCCAGGTCGGGTTCGACGCGAGTGGCCACGATGGTGGTCTTGCCCCGGCTGTCCGGCGATTTCAGGCGCCCGGTGACCGTGCGGTCCGACACCAGCACTTCGGCGACGCGCCCCTCGGCCAGCGCCTTCTCGAATTCGCTGTAGGGCACGGGCTCGACGGTCTTGGCCGCCTGCCAGTAGTTCTGCAGCGTCAGCAGCAACAGGCCGGCGACGATCCAGTAGCCAATGTTCCATTGATCTTTCTTTTCCATGGGCAATGTTCCTCGCAAGTCGTGCCGCTAGAGAATGGGGGTGAACAGACGGGCCACCCCGTCGCGCAAGCGGATGGCCAGCGGGCGGGCGCGCAACGCCATGGCCGATATCTCGTTCGATGCATCACGGGCGGCATCAAAAAGGGATTCCAGCCGCGTAGACAGCGCGGTGTCGTACACCTCCACATTGAACTCGAAGTTGAGGCGCAGGCTGCGCGCATCCCAATTGGCCGAACCCAGGCAGCACCACTGGCCGTCTATCAGCATCAGCTTGCTGTGGTCGAACGGGCCCGGCTGTTCGAAGATGCGTACACCGTGCTCCAGCACCTGCCAGTAGTGGGCGCGCGCGGCCCATTGCACCGTGGGATGGTCACCGTTCGCAGGCGTCAGCACGTCGACACGCACGCCGCGCAACGCAGCCGTACTCAGCGCCGCGATCATGGGCTGATCGGGGACGAAATACGGTGTCCAGATGCGCACCGAATGCTTCGCGGCGCTCAAAGCGCCCATGAAGGTCCAGCGCATCCGGTCCAGGGCCTCATCGGGACCGGCCTCGATGCCGCGCGCCCAAGAGGTTCCTTGCTCATCAGCCGTTACGGGCGGTTCGCCCCAGTAACCCTTGCTGAGCCGCTCGCCCGTGGTATCGCACCAATCATCGGTGAAGCACCGCATCAGATGCGCAATCACCGGCCCGCGCAGACGAAAGTGCAAATCGTGACAGGCCTGGCCCGGCGCATCGGGCCGCCAATACGGACCGAAGATGTTCATCCCGCCGGTGAAACCCGTCTCGCCATCGATCACCAGCAGCTTGCGGTGATTGCGCAGATGCGCGGCATGCAGGCGCGCGGGAATCAATGTCGGGTTGAACGTCGCCGCCGGAACGCCGGCGCGTTGCAAGGCGCGGTAGGCGCTGCGGGGCGTCCAGCGGGCATAGACGTCATCGATCAGCACCCGCACTTGCACGCCGCGCTCATGAGCCCGGCGCAGCGCATCGACGAACTGCGCCCCGATGCCTTGGCTGTCGAAGATGTACGAGGCCAGGGCGACGCTGTACCGCGCCGATTCGATGGCGGCGAGCATGGCCGGGTAGGCCTGCTCGCCATCGACAAGCGGCTCGATGCGGTTGCCGCCGGTCAGCGACTGGCCGGTGGCGCGTCCCACCAGGTGGGCCAGACCGGCAAGCGGCGGCGATACAGCCTCGGGCATCGTGGGCGAGAGGTCCTGCCGAACAGCAGGATCTGCCCCCGGGAAGAGCCGCCGCGCCCGCCGCTGGTAACGGTTGATGCCGAACAGCCCATACAGCAGCGAACCGCCCAGCGGCAACAAGGCGATCAGCAGTACCCACAGCGTGGCCGATCGAGGGTCACGCTTGTAGATGACCGCGTGCCCCGCTGTGGGGATAGCGACCGCCAGCGACACGAGGGTGGCTGCCCATGTCAGCCCGTTGGGGTCGGACACGACAGCCTCCCATCGCTCAAGATTCGCCGCCCGCTGACTTCTTCTTGCGCGCAGGCTTGCTCGCGTCGCTAGGCGGTGCCTCGGCCACGTTCGCGGCATCGGGCTTTTCAGGCTCGGCCGGCTTCGCGGGTGGCTCCTGGCGCTCGAAGACCACCCGTTCGGCCTTGTCGTCCCAGCGGGCGCTGGCGTGATCGCCCTTGCCGATACCGCCACCCAGCATCTCGCGCGCCAGTGCCGTCTCCAGCTCGCTGCGGATCAGCCGCTTGAGCTCACGCGCGCCGAACTCGGGCTTGTAGCCTTCCTCCGCGAAGTGATCGATCAAGGTCTGATGGAAGGTCAGCGTCACGCCCTGGCTGGCGGCGTTGCGGGCCACACGATCGAGCTGCAGGCCGACGATATGGCGGATCTCCTCCTTGCCCAGCGCATGGAAGACGATGATCTCGTCGATGCGGTTGAGGAACTCGGGGCGGAAGTGTCCGCGCAGCACGTCCATCACCTCGGACTTGGTCTTCTCGTATTCCTCGCCGGCGGCGCCACGGGCCTTCAGCCGACGCTGGATGATGTCCGAGCCCAAGTTCGAGGTGGCGATGATGATGGTATTGGTGAAATCCACCACCCGGCCCTTGCCGTCGGTGAGCCGCCCGTCGTCGAACACCTGCAGCAGGATGTTGTAGACGTCGGGGTGAGCCTTCTCGATCTCGTCCAGCAGCAACACGCTGTAGGGCTTGCGACGCACCTTCTCGGTGAGCTGGCCGCCCTCGTCATAGCCCACATAACCCGGAGGCGCGCCCACCAGGCGTGCCACGGTATGGCGTTCCCCGTACTCGGACATGTCGATGCGCAGCAGCGCACCTTCATCGCCATAGATGGACTCGGCCAGCGCCTTGGCGAGCTCGGTCTTGCCCACGCCGGTCGGCCCGAGGAACAGAAAAGTCGCCACCGGCTTGCTGCCTTCGCGCAGGCCCGCGCGCGACAACCGCACGGCATCGGCCACGGCACGTACTGCTTCGTCCTGTCCCACCAGGCGCTCATGCAGCCGCTGTTCCAGATGCAGCAGCTTCTCGCGTTCTTCCACCGTCAGCTCGTTGACCGGGATGCCGGTCAGCCGCGAGACGATCTGCGCCACGTGCCCTGCCTTGACCTCGGCGCTGCCCGAGGCGCGCTCGCGCTCCCAATCCTCGACGAGCTTCTTTAGTTCGGCCTCTTTGGCCTCGATGCGCTTGCCGAGCTCGGCGGCCTTGTCGTACTGCTTGCGCGAAGCCACATAGTCCTGCTCACGCCGCAACTGATGCAGTTCGGACTCCAGCTCTTGCACCGCCACCGGGCGCGCCGTGGCCGACAGCTTCACGCGTGCGGCTGCCTGGTCGAGCAGGTCGATGGCCTTGTCGGGCAAAAAGCGCGCGGTGATGTAACGGTCCGACAACTCGGCGGCGGCGATGATCGCATCCTCGGTGATGCTGACCTTGTGGTGCGCCTCGAAGGTGTCGCGCAAGCCGCGCAGGATCATCATGGTCTGCGCTACCGTCGGCTCGGGCACCATCACCGGCTGGAAGCGACGCTCCAGCGCGGCGTCCTTCTCGATGTACTTCTGATACTCGTTGAGCGTGGTGGCGCCGATCAGGTTCAGTTCGCCGCGCGCCATCATCGGCTTGAACACGTTGGCCACGTCCAGCCCGCCTTCGCCGCCACCCTGGCCTGCACCGACGATGGTGTGCACCTCGTCGATGAAGAGAATCAGCTCACCCTGGTGCTCGGTCACTTCCTTGAGCACCTTCTGCACGCGCTCCTCGAACTCGCCGCGGTACTTGGCGCCGGCCACCATGGCATTGATGTTGAGTTCCACCAGGCGCTTGTCGCGCAGCGTCTCGGGCACTTCGCCGGCGACCATGCGCTGCGCCAGCCCTTCGACGATGGCGGTCTTGCCGACGCCGGGCTCGCCGATCAGCACCGGGTTGTTCTTCTTGCGCCGGGCCAGCACTTCGATGGTCGTCTCGATCTCCTGCGCGCGGCCGATGACCGGATCGAGCTTGCCCTCGCGCGCCATCTTGGTGAGGTCGCGCGAATACTTGTCGAGTTCCGGCGTGTTGGTCGGCGTCTCGGCGCGGCCATCCTCGGCCCCTTTGCCGACCACCTTGCTTACCTGCTGGCGCAGCGCTTGCGGCGTGAGGCCGTAACGGCGCAGCAGGTTGGCCGCCAAACCTTCGCCTTCCTCGGCGAGCCCGATCAGGAAATGCTCCGGCCCGACATAAGAGTGGCCGAGTTCGTTGGAGGCCACGAAAGCACGGCTGAGCGCGTCCTTGACCCGGGGCGACACGCCGATCTCGCCCTCGAACGGCTTATCGCCGCGCTTGGCTTCGGATTCGATCTGGCGCTTGAGGTCATCGACCTTGATCTTGAACTGCCCCAGGATGGTCTTGACCACGTCGCTGTCGGATAGCGCCAGCAGCAGGTGTTCGGTATCGACTTCGGCGCGCCCGAACTCTGCAGCGTGTCGGGCGGCCTCCTGCAACAGGGCCTCGGACTGTTCGCTGATACGGCTGGCGAGCCCACTGCCGCGACGGCGCGCGGTGCCCGTACCGGCCGGGGCGGGTTCGCCGAACGAGGCATCGACGACCTCGTCGGTATCGGCCGCCATGGACGGTGCGTCGTCACCGATGCGGAAGAAGTCGCTGCCAAGGAAGTCTTCGAACAGCCCGCTGCGCGAGCCGAACAAGGCTTCCAGCGGTGAGACGGTGCGCTTTTGCTGGCGCACCAGTTGGCGATAGTGATCGTCACACAACAGCATGGTGCTGTGGCGACCATTGAGATTGGCTTCCACCCGCACCGTGGCGGGCTGGGCGCAGACCTGGCATTGTTTTCTGGCCATGCTGATGCTCCTGTAAAGATTGATCTGACGAGGCACCGCCGATCACGGTGCCTCATCTCTTTGTGGTTTTTGAGAAAAACGCGCTGCCCCGCGTCAGCCGTTGATCGGGATCGAGCGCCCCTGCTTGGGCGTACTGGCCTCGCGCTTTTCCATCGTGATCGTGAGCACGCCGTTCTTGAAAGCGGCCTTGATCGTGTCCTGGTTGGCATCGGCCGGCAGGTTCAGAGCGCGCTGAAAGCTGCCGTAGGAGCGCTCCACCCGGTGGAAACCGCCGTCTTTCGTTTCCTGCTCCTGACGCTTTTCACCGCGCACCAGCAGCACGTCGTTGTCGAGCGTGATCTGGATGTCTTTTTCCTCGACGCCGGGTACTTCCAGGGCGATCTTGTACTGCTTGTCGGTCTCCTGGATGTCCAGCGCCGGCTTCAGCATGCCCGGCCAGTCCGACGGCCAGCGTGGCATGGCCAGCGTCGGGAAACCGAAGCCTCGAAACGCGTCGTCGAACAGGCGGTCGATCTCGCGATGTAATTGCAGGATGGGACTGACGGGCCCACCCGCCACCGGCAGGTCATTGCGCTGCACCGGCAGCGAGGCAGTGCTCTGTTGTTCTTCCTGCTCCTTCTTGAACCAGTTCCAGGGAGCCAATTTCTTGAAATCAATGTCCATGTCACACCTCCAGAAGAAAAATTGAAGACTCTCGCTCACTCCGTTTGCCTGCGGCGACGGACAGCGCGCCCAGACGACACGGAGTGTTCCGCTGACTTTGGCTGCTCATCTGTGCGTATCACCTCATTCTTTCTGCCTGCTTGGATCTGATCATTGATCCATCGATCGATTTCACTTTGACGAAACCGCCACGTCCCGCCGACCTTGAAGGCCGGAATCTCCCCGTGCGAGGCGAGCCGGTAAAGCGTCCGCTTGCCGACTTTCAAGTAGGCAGCCAACTCGTCGAGTGTGAAGATCGCCTGCTGGCGCGCTGTCATACCACCCCACAAGTTCCGTCGTCACGCGGCCTCGCCTGAGGAAATTCTTGCAAGACGTTGCAAGATATTGCGCCTAACATGCCGAAATTCAAGAGTCAACATCCAGCGATCTGCTGGCCGATTGATGTGACTCAATCGTAAGCAGCCAGGAAACAAATGTTGGCTGTTCGGCGAGTCAGCCCGGAAGCTCGATATCAATCGATCTGGCCGTGCAGTGTTCCGAAAGGGGGGGCTCTGGTGCCGAGCCCGAGGCCCGGCGCATCGAGAGTGTTCAGAGGAAGAGTGCTTGGGACGTGTCCGGCGCGCGCTGCACAACTGGTGTGAAGCGTGCCTCTGTGGCACTCTTTTACGGTGCGTGGTGCGCCAGATTTTCTGACATTTTTCTGGCACAAGCGCATGCGAGCAGGTGCGATTAGGTGCAGAGGTGTGCACCTAAGTGCCTGTTTTTACGAGTGTGTGCGTGTAAATCTGACCGCTGATTCGGCTTGAAAATCCGCGTGTCGGTGGTTCGATTCCGCCCCAGGCCACCAAAATTCCAAAAACCAACCGCTATCGGTTGGTTTTTTTCGTCTATACCCGCCAATACTGGCGCGGATTCCGAGCGCGGCCTCGCGAGCGCCACCCCTCCGATATCTGCATTTTCACCCTCGCTGACGCCTCTCTGTTCTCCGTTTTCTCTGGTGATCTCGCGAGCGTGCGCGAAGCCACTTCCTGTATTGGCGAGGGTTTGGAAACGGTCGGTTGTGGTTGGCAACTCATAGGGCGGAGGCGACTGATCAAGAACCTTAAGAATTTCTCCTTCCGGCCATGACCCGCCCCTCATCTTCGCTTCAGACCGGACGCCCAAAGGGCTGGATCACTCTGAAACATGCCGGCCGACCTACTCCAGCTTCTCGGCCAATCCAGCCATTGAGCAGTCCTTCGGTATCGGTCGGCAACGCGACGGTTACCTGCCGCTCAAAGGAAAAGGGCTCTGAACGTCTATTTTCTCAGTTGTCGAATTAGTGCTTCCGACCCGTTGCTGTAATCCAAACTTTAAGGGTGTAGCCACACCGGAAAGAGTCGGAAAGGCAAATAAATGCCTCAGACCTTACGATAAACACTACGGCACGAAATTTACGGTTCGCTTCCTGACAATTCGCGTACATAAGCTTTCAAAAACGTAACGCGCGAGTCAGCGTTCTGTTGGTATCGGAATCCTAAGATGGCATCACGGTTGGACGAAATAAGTCCGACTCGATTAACCCGATGTCTCACAAGGAGAGAACCATGAAAACGAAATTTTCCAAACTTGCCCTGATTGCTGCGATTGGCCTCGCTGCTGCCGGAACGAGCTATGCTCACGAAGATTATTCCGAAGCCGGCACCTACCATTGGCTGAACCACGTTTCTGAAAGCAAGAGCGCGCCGACGGCAAATCAACAGGCTTCGTTTGGCTACGCCGCCACGAAAAATGCCGACCGCGAAATCACGCTGGCCGGCGGCAGCAAATATCTGAACGTGACGCGCCTGGAGACCGTCAAGATCAATGTCGGTGGCAAGAGCGTCGTCTGGACCTTCGATACCCTCGGCACCGCGCCATTTCCGCTCTCCAAGATTGTATCTGGAGCCGAAGGCATCACCGTCTATGTGACCGAGAACCCTGCCTACCAAGGCAGTTGATCAATCTGACGGCTGGGTGATGCAATCGTCACCCAGCCGTTGGCAAATTGTCAGGATCAAAACCCTACCATTCGTATTGCAGTACGACTTCCTAAGGAGATTGAAATGATGAAAAAATGCTGATGGTTGCCCTGATGAGTGTGGTATCGGTTACCGCCTTCGCATCCGATGCGGCTCGTGCAGCGGCAAAGCAGGTCATTGAGTTGAAGGACGGCTCAACGGTATACATCTTTAAGGATGGAAAAATGGGCATGGAAGACAAGTACGGTCGTGCCACCCGCATGAAGAAGGACACTGTGATGGAAACCAAGGATGGTCAGAAGATCATCATGCACGACGACGAAGTCATGCGCCTCGACAGCCTGTTGAAGGAAGGTCATCAGGGCGGTGGTTGATTTCCCTTGTCACTTGAATGCGGCGGCTCCTTAGGGGGCCGTTTTCATTTTAAAGCACCGTTCAAGCATCGCCTTCAATTCCATTATCCATTGGGCGTGATCTCTGGACTGGCCTTGCTCATATAGCATCGGGGCAATCTGTCGGAAGACGACATAGATTGCCGGATCAAAATGCTGCCCAACCTCCCGTTCCATGATGCTCAGCGTCTCGTCCAATGACAAAGCCGGTTTGTAGGGACGAACGGAGGTCAATGCATCGAACACGTCGACCAAGGCAAAGATTCTTGCGGCAAGTGGGATCGCCTCTCCCGAAAGTCCGTCTGGATAGCCTTTCCCGTCAAAGCGTTCGTGATGATACCGGATGGTCTTCTCGGCACCGGCCAACCAGGGGTTGCCGGCGACGATCTCGATGCCCAGCACGGTGTGGGTCTGCATGATCTGGAATTCTTCGCTGGTTAGCCGTCCCGGTTTCAACAGAATCTGATCCGGAATGCCGATTTTTCCAACGTCGTGGAGAAAGGCACCCAGCACCAGTTCGGCAATGGTTTCCTTGTCAACGCTCACGGCTTCGGCAAGTGTGACCGCATAGCAGGTAACCCGGTAGTTATGGGCGTCGGTGTCCGCGTCACGCTTGGCGATGGCGTTTCCAAGGGAGCGCAGCAGTGAAAGATTGGACTCCAGGAGTCGAGACGACAATGCCACCGTTCGGCTCAGCAATCCTGACATCAATGGGTAAAGCAACAAGGCCGCCATGAATACCGATATAGAGGCCGTCAGGGCAGCCCAGCGAATCTGCTGTTTTCTCTCTTGCAGCGCCGCCCGGGACACCAGGCTGACTCCCTCGACATAGCCTGCAAGACGACCGTCATTGGCGGTTATAGGCAGAATGACCTGGACTAGTTCTTCTCCTGCCACGGGGATTCGCTTGCTATGGCTATTGGGTGGGATTGGCCATGGATGGCGCTGCTGTCGGGCAACCTCTTTCAATGCATCGGGTAGTGGTCGCCAGACATCAAACAGCATCTCGGCATTGGGTGCAAAAACTCGAATCCCGACAAACTCGTCGGTCAGCAACTGCGAAATCGCGGAGTGACCATCACCTTTCTCACCGCTGACAGCCAATTGCATTGCAGGCGACTCGAAATGCCTGACCCCCGCAATGGCTTGCTCAAGGGTATGCTGCTCGACGCGGTACGATTCGACCCAGTAGGCAAGACCTCCTGCGAGACTGCCAACCAGGAGCGCGCCGATGCCAAGGCGTCGCGCCAACATGCGGCGCAGTTGCCGGGGAGTTTCAGGAAGCTCGAAGGTTTTCATCTCAAATTCCGCATCAGTTCCATGAAGTGTTTGAAGTGACTACTGACGCGATCCAGGAAAAACTGGTACATCAGCGAATTTTCGGAGAACTTCTGTCGCTCAGTATCCATTTCCACCGTATTGCCATCAGCTGCGGTTTGATACGGCACATGGTATTTCATGGGAAACGGTGGTGCCTGCGTTTCCCCTGGTAGATGGCCGGTAGCGGTGGTTGCCAATGGCAGTGATCCCGATGGACCTTTGACGATTTGGGCGGCTTCTTCGATGTCGATATCGACGGCCTTGTAGCCAGGCGTATCGGCATTGGCGATGTTCGAGGCCAGAAGCTGCTGCCGATAGGCATGAACCCTCAGCATTTTCTGCTGAAAATCATGGCCGGCATAACCACCTTGCCCGATTGAGAAGTGCTTGGGATGGGCAGATGACACGCTGGAGGCCGCCCCGGCAACTTGCCCGCCGTGAGCGCCGTGGCTGCCTTCGGGATTGTTGGCCTTTTGAGCAATCGCCTGATTCAATGCCGGGGAAGACGCCCCGTTGTCGGTGTTGACCGGCGCCCCTCCATGCCCCTCATGACCGCCTTGAACCGAAAATAAAGGGGGGGTTGGCAGCCGGGGGGATGGATGGAATTCCTGCCATGACGGCGACTACGCGTTGATGATCAGAATGGCCTTCACTGGATCAATCTGGCCGACGTCATGCCATTTCAGATCGCTGTTCGCCACGGCTGGCTCTGCCTGGCAGCCATGATTGCATTCGACGATCCAGTGTTTCTGAAGCACCGTCCGACAGTAGTTGTAATTCAACATCCTCGGGTCACACCCGATCGCTAGCGCCAGTGTGCGACACATACACCGATTGCCGTGCTCTGCCGGTTTGCGGATATCCTGGCTAAAATGATGAGGCCCCAATTCCGGGGCCTTTACTGGACGCCTACTTTCCATCTCGCGGATGGAAATGCTTACTCTTGTCCTTGGCTGCGTTAGGTTTATCGGCCTTGGCATCCGGCATGCTTTGCGGCATGCCTGTTTTTTCCTGGACATGTGAATGCGGCTTGCTCGCAGCCTTGTCCATTTGGACCTCAGTGGCCTTCGGGGCAGCGGCCTTTTCGTCGGCGAAGACGACGCCGGTCATCGTGGCGCCAGCAAACAGAACGGCGGCAATGAGGGAGGAAACTTTCATGATCTTGGCTCCTGAGTTTTGGGGATTTCAACGGTCCGAATCGAGTGGACGGTTGCAGTTTGTGCTTCCATCACTGTCAACAAGGTGACTGGCCGATTACATTGCTGTCAGGATGCGCGGCTGAATACGGATTCACCAAATGCTCAACTGCTTCCGCAAGCGTATCACGCAATTGCCGTTCGCAACACCCCATCAGAATTCCGTCTTCCAGCGCATCCTGGGCCACCTGACGAAGTTCATCCAGATTCTCGTTGAGCACCTTGATTTTTTCCGTACAGGCAATGAGCTTCCCGGATGAGTCTTGCCAACGCACCGGCCTTGACGACATCATCAAGTTCACTTTGCCGAATGTTGGGCCAGCGTCTGCAATACTCGATGTTGGCAATCCAAACTGTCGAGGGTGCATGCCTTCCAATACTCGATGGATGATAAGGCGACGGCAGCCCACCATGCCCCTGTTTGCGCAGACTGATCCAGAGAAAACGACGGTGTTCGCTCAAGGAGTTCCTTGAGCGGGGAAATCTGTGTGGAAAGCATCTTTTCCAAACAGTCGAGATTCACGCCAACCAACCGGGCAGCCAAATCCAAATGGAAGTCGTAGGGTGCATTGAAGATGATGAACGAATTGTGTGCGGACATGATTTTCTCCCTGCTGCACGATTAAGGCACATTGCCTCGTAGGGAGAGTTTGCCTGTGGGTAGCTGTCACGCCCATAACGGGTGCATTACAACCCGGTCACTGTTTTGTCAGCTTGTTGCCGTGCTGCTCGCAGAGAGCGATTATTTCTTGCGTCTGGGCGCTTAGCCCCAGAAAAACTTGTTGCCTCCGCCTCTCAAATTCGGCGGCAGAAACCTGCTGCCACTGTGCATACCATTCTGACAGGAAACGGAACACCCCGATTCTGTCCTGTTTGCCTTGCATTGCATTGCGAAAGATAGGAAATCGGATAGCGCGGTTTGGAATTGCTCTTGCTCTTCTGCGTGCTCGGCCAGCATCGGGAAATGTCGCGCAAGCAGCAATTCTTCTTCCTTCGCAAAATGCTCTCTGGCACAGACTGAATCGCCCCGGGTTCTCTAGACACCCTGTAGCCTCACAATCGAGGCATGACGGAGGTGTTTATGGAAGAGAAGAAGTCGGGTCGTCGCTTCACCGAAGAGTTCAAGGTCGAAGCGGTCAGGCAGGTCACCGAGCGTGGCCATCCAGTGGCGGAGGTTGCCGCACGTCTTGGTGTCAGCACGTACAGTCTGTACGGCTGGATCAAGGTAAGCGTCCGACCGACACCGTGTTGACGGTCAGAGTTTGATCTTTGCGAGTCGTCGATCGACTTCGGCGATGTCGAAGGCAGCGGGGTCGAAGGTTGAGCCGAACCAGTCGAGCA
>JAVBXO010000126.1 GCA_030824535.1 Azonexus sp.
CAGAACCCGCGCCTCCTACAGTCGAGCAAACATGATCGCGCCTTCTACCTGGCCATGTGGCAAAGCATTCTCAAAAACAACTATTGGCGCGGCGACATTTGGGATCGCCGCAAGGATGGCAGTTGCTACCCAAAATTTCTGGCGATTACCGCAATCCGTAATGATCTTGGCCAAATCAGCAATTATTCGGCCATTTTTTACGATGTCAGCGAACGCAAACGCCTCGAAGAAAAACTGGAAAACCTGGCGCACTACGATGCCCTGACGCAACTTCCCAACCGCACGCTGCTGCAGGATCGCCTGGAACAGGCGCTGCTCAACTGTGACCGCCTGGAACAGCAGCTCGCCCTGCTATTCATCGACCTCGATGGATTCAAACCGATCAATGATCAGTTCGGACATGCCTTTGGTGACGAGGTGCTGAAGGAAGTGGCACGCCGCTTGAACGGCCACATACGCGCCGTGGACACGGCAGCGCGCCTGGGCGGCGATGAGTTTGTCGTGATTCTCGGCAATATCGGCCAACGTGAAAATGCCGAAAAAATTGCCCGTAAACTGATCACCGCACTGGCCATGCCCTATGACATCGCCGGAAAACAGACCGCGCTGGCTGCCAGCATAGGCATCAGTCTTTACCCGGACGAAAAATGCCCGGCAAGTGAATTGCTGCGGCAGGCCGACGAAGCCATGTACAGCGCCAAAAAAGCCGGCAAGGGATGCGTTGTTTCCTGGGACGGCAGCGCTCGGAAGGACTGAGCCTCACCGCCGACCTAATCCCGCCTCGCCGAGAGCAATAGATTTCTTGGCGTCAGCGCCCGTTCGCAAAAGCGGCCGAGGCGGACGGAATAGCCCTGATTTTCGAGGTAGACCGCAAGATCGAGCGCCAGCCAGACTTCCAGGGCACGACGGAAAGCGTGGCGGGCAATCGAAAGGCTCATGACTTCGTGACGGCGTTGCCAGCCGTTGGCTTCAAATTCATGAGCAACACTCGACGATAACGGCGGCAAATTTTCGCGCTCGCTCATCTGCTGCATGAAATCGGCAAAGGGCATGCGCAACCAACGTTCCGGGACCGGCTTGAAACTCTGGTAATGACCATCACCAAACTGCCGGCGATAGGCGTCGAAACCCAGTTTCCAGGCCAGCCCCTGATCACGCTGACGCGTTTCCCGGCCATTGGCCGTGACCGTTTCGGTGACGGCCAGTCGGGTATCGTCACGCGTCAGCGACAGGCTCAATTCGCCGCTCAAGGGCTGGTAATGCGTGGCCACACCCCGGTAATAACAACAGGGTGCGACATCGAGCCCGGCCACACCACTGGCAGCGCCATGCTGGATCAGGCGGCGATGCAGTTCGCCACAGGCATGCAGCGCTACTGCGTGCTGACCGGGCTGCGGCCAGGCGTCGACCTGCAAGGCATCGGCGTGGATGAAATGCTGCTCAACCCCCACGCGTTGCGCCAGCGCGCGACCGTCTTCACACAGCTGCGCATCAAAATCGAGGCTATGCACCGGCACCTGCCAGGCCAGCGCCAGCAAACGGCCCAGGTGCCCCTTGCCGCCGCACCAGTCCAGCACCGGCTCACCCTTGCCGCCCGCCGCTGCCGCAAAGGCTTCGATCTGGGCGCGCTTGCGGCCGGGAACTTCCCTATCCCAGAAGGCCCTAATGGCTGGCAGCGGCCGCGTGGCACATGCCGGCACATCGGCCAGCGCGGCAATTTCGGCGACTTCCGGCAGATGCCGGGCGAGCAAGTACAAACCGGCGGCACTGTTGTCATTGAGCGCAGCAACTTCGGCTTCCGGCAGCGCCAGTAATTCGGCGGCCAGCGCCGGCCATTGCTCGCACCAGGCCGGGCGCAGTTCGCGAAAGGGCTGCGGATGCCACAGCGCCTGAAAGTTCAGCAGCAGGGTGTCGAGTTGGCGCTGCCGCTCGTCGTTTCTCACCGCAAGGCGCCACGCCGCTCACGGCGGCGATAGGCGAGGAGCGCCGGAATCACCGTCGCCAGCAGGACCAGAAAAGCGACGCCCAGCGGCCACAGCACCGGCGTATTCCACGATTTCCGGGCATTTTCGCGGTCGACCGCATCAATACGCTGATATTTGAGAATATTGTTGCCGACGTCGTTGGGCTTGCGGTTTTTCAACCAGCGATGGCCCAGGGTATAGCTTTTGGGGTGCAGCCCGAAAACCCAGGGCGCGTCATGTTGCAGGATGCGGTTCATCTGGCGGACGATGGCCAGGCGCTCGGGGCTGTTTTCCATATGCTTCATGCGCATGAACAGCCGGTCGAATTCGGGATTGGCATAGTTCGAGGCATTTTCACCGCCCTGCCCGGCTTTGGACTCCTTGCCCTCAAGCAGGAAGAAAAAGTTTTCTGGATCGGGGTAATCGGCATTCCAGCCCAGGTTGTAAAGCTGCACGGCACCTTTGCGCAGTTTGTCCTGAAAACGGTTGAAATCGGTGGGACGGACAACCAGTTGAATGTCAATTTTTGCCAGCTGATGCGT
Source organism: Azonexus sp. (assembly GCA_030824535.1). Taxonomy (GTDB): domain Bacteria; phylum Pseudomonadota; class Gammaproteobacteria; order Burkholderiales; family Rhodocyclaceae; genus Azonexus. The sequence continues at coordinate 2,507 of JAVBXO010000126.1, forward strand.
CAGCCAGTCGAGGCGCGACTTGTCATCAGCGCGCCCCGCGACGCTATCCAGACTGAGCACCAGCGGCTCACCGGTTTTCTCGTCGCGACCATTGGGATAACCCGCCTCGACCAGAAGTTTTTTGGCGACCTCGAGCGATTTACGCTTCGGTGCCCCATCGACCCAATCATAAACCGTGTGATTCATCCCCTCCTCACCCGCTTCATAACCAAAGATGCCCGGTGCCAAGGGACTTTGCGCAGCGATACCGCGACCATTCTGAAAAATGGAAATGTATTCTTCCTGGTCGATGGCCATTGAAATTGCCTGCCGCAGCTTGGTCGACCGCAGATTCAGACCACCGACGAGCGGATCAAGCAGATTGAAGCCCATGTAAGAGGTAGTCGCTTTGACTGATGTCAGCAGGCGGATGCCCTTTTCCTGCATCTCGTCAGTCAGCCCGACATCGCCACCGACATTGAAGCGCACGGCCTGGTCGAAACTGTCGGAAGAAATCCCCGAAGCGTCGTAATAGCCCTGAAGGAACTTGTTCCAGTAAGGAATCGCTTCCTTCTCGCGGGTAAAAATCGCCCGATCAAGAAAGGGCAAGGCTTTGCCACAGTCTTCCAGCAAACCCGCTGCGCGGTCGCCGGGTTCGCCGCTGCAGGGATAAGTTTCGCCATGGAAATTGGGATTGCGCGACAAGACCATGCGCCGGTTCGGATCGTTTTCGCTAAGCATGTAAGGCCCGCTACCAACTGGCCACCAATCGAGCGTCAAATTCTTGTCGGCCATGCCCGGCTGGCTGAAAAAGCGGTCCACTTCCCGTGGCACCGGCGCGAAGAAAGGCATCGCCAGCCAGTAAAGGAATTGCGGGTATTTGCCCTTGATATGCACCCGCCAGGTGTGGGCGTCGATTTTTTCAACGCCGCGCAATGGATAGGCATCGAGATCCAGCCAGGCATCCTTGGCCAGGCTTTTGGTTGCCTTGCCCAGCGCCTCGCCCAATTCAGCGAGGCCGACGATCTTGTCGGCCATCATGCCAAAAATCGGCGAATGCAGGCGAGGATGCGCCAGACGCTTGATCTGGTAAATGTAATCGTCAGCCGTCAATTCGCGGCTGGCGCTAGCCGGAAAGTCAGCCAGCGTCTGCCGCCCGGTAGCCGCATTTTTGCCTTCGTAGAGCGGTCGACCGCGAGAGTCCAGCGCAAAGGCCGGATGCGGCTGAAAACGAATGCCCGGCTTGAGTTTCAGCTCATAAACGCTCTCGGCAATGCGTTCAACCGGCGCATCCGCCGGCAATTCCCGGCCGGCAGCATCAAAATAACGCGCCACCGGCACCTGCTCGATCGTCGCCGGAATCAGTTCATAAGGCCGCTTGAGGTAGTGGTATTGCAGCGGCGGCTCGTAAATCTGCGCCGTAAAAGTGATCTCGTCCTCGGTGTAGGACTGCGCCGGATCGAGATGCTTGGGGCGCTCGGTGAAGGCGGTATAGAGAATATTTCGCCCGGCGTCTGCACTCGCATAGGGATCGTTCCAGGCCTGACCACAGGCGGCCAGTAAAAATGCAATCAACAGGCTTGTACAGATTTTTCGCATGGGGCGAAGTTTAACAACTTGACCGCCCTGCTGCCCATTGCCGACAATGGGTCGAAGAACAATCCCAACCCCGAGGCAGACCCATGCTTGACCAGCCGCTTCCCGACTTTTCCCTCCCCGCCACCACCGGCCAGACCTTCAACCTGGCTGCCCAGACCGGCAATATCGTCGTGATATATTTTTACCCCAAGGACAGCACCCCCGGCTGCACCACCGAAGGCCAGAACTTCCGCGACCTCTACCCCGACTTTCTTGCGGCGGGCGCGGTCGTTCTTGGCATTTCCCGCGACAGCCTGAAGTCGCACGAGAACTTCAAGGCCAAACAGGAGTTTCCCTTTGAACTCGGCTCCGACAGCGATGAAGCCATCTGCAATCTGTTCGGCGTGATCAAACAGAAAATGATGTACGGAAAACAAGTGCGCGGCATTGAGCGCAGCACCTTCGTGCTTGATCGCCATGGCGTTTTGCGGCGCGAATGGCGCGGGCTGAAAGTCGCGGGCCACGTGCAGGAAGTGCTGGACTTCGTCAAAACCCTTTAACCGCGAAAGGTATCCCATGCCGCGCAAACCAGCCGCCCCAAAGAAGCCGGTCGTGACCAAGATTTTCGTGCTCGACACCAATGTCCTGATGCACGATCCGAGCTGCCTCTTCCGCTTCCAGGAACACGACATCTTCCTGCCGATCATGACCCTGGAGGAACTCGACAATCACAAGAAGGGCATGTCGGAAATCGCCCGCAACGCCCGCCAGGCCTCGCGCACGCTGGACGAAATGCTGGCCCACGACGACGTCGATATCGACGAAGGCATCGCCCTGTACGGCCCATCGAAAAAACTCGCCAGCGGCCGCCTCTACCTGCAGACCGAGGCCATCAGCGCCGAGTTGCCGCAAGGCCTGCCGACTTCCAAGGTCGATAACCAGATCCTGTCGGTGGTCATCCACTTGCAGAAAAAATTCCCGAAACGGCCGGTCATTCTGGTGTCGAAAGACATCAACATGCGCATCAAATCACGGGCGCTGAACCTGCTGGCCGAGGATTATTTCAACGATAAGGTGCTGGAGGATACCGACATCCTCTATTCCGGCACCCTTGCCCTGCCGGAGAACTTCTGGGACAAGCACAGCAAGGGCATGGAGTCGTGGAAGAAGGAGAGCAAGACCTATTACAAGCTCACCGGCCCGCTCTGCCCGCAATTGCTGATCAACGAATGCGTCTGGCTGGAAAAGGACGGTTTTACCGCCATCGTCAAGGAAACTGCCGGCAAGACCGCCGTGCTGGAAACCCTGATCGATTACACCAGCCCGAAAAACGCCGTCTGGGGCATTACCGCCCGCAACCGCGAGCAGAACTTCGCCCTCAACCTGCTGATGAACCCGGACATCGATTTCGTCACCCTGCTGGGCCAGGCCGGCACCGGCAAAACCTTGCTGACGCTCGCCGCCGGACTGACGCAAACGCTGGAAAGCAAGCGCTTCGCCGAAATCATCATGACTCGCGTCACGGTACCTGTTGGCGAAGACATCGGCTTTCTGCCTGGTAGCGAAGAGGAAAAAATGGCGCCGTGGATGGGTGCGCTGGAGGACAATCTCGATGTCCTGACCCATACCGACGACGCCGGCACACCCTACGGCGGCGACTGGGGCAAGGCGGCAACCAACGACATCATTCGCGCCAAGATCAAGGTCAAGTCGATGAATTTCATGCGCGGCCGGACCTTCTTGAAGAAATACCTGATTATCGACGAAGCGCAGAATCTGACGCCCAAACAGATGAAAACGCTGATCACCCGCGCTGGGCCGGGCACCAAGGTCGTCTGTCTGGGCAATATTGCGCAGATCGACACGCCTTACTTGACTGAAGGCAGTTCCGGTCTGACCTATGTCGTCGACCGTTTCAAGGGCTGGCCACATTCCGGACACATAACTTTACAACGTGGCGAGCGCTCGCGCTTGGCTGACCACGCTGGCGAAGTGCTATAATCTGGTCAAATTATAAGCAAAGGGGCCGTGTCAGCGACACGGCCTTTTCATTTCCACGACCGCCTTGTTCCGCCGGAGGAGTCTCTTGAAACGCCGAGATTTTCTAGCATCCGCCGCCGCCCTGTCCCTGCTTGCCCCGGAAGCCTGGGCCGCCCGGAAAGCCCAGGCTGCCAAACCTGCTACCAGTGCCAAATCCAGAGGCACAGCCAAGCCCACGAGCCGCCAACCGGCCACCCGACACGTCGAGAGCAAACCGCAAGGGCCGGTTGTACACACCGCTGATGACCCGGTCATCGAGCGGCCGCCACAGGGTACCACGGCCTCGCGCCTGCCCCCGGTCAAGGCCCAGGAACCGCCTAACGAGTGGCGAACCTACGAAATCACCACCACCGTTACGCTGAAGAATCGTAACGGCCCGAGCAAGCTCTGGCTGCCCCTGCCTCTCAACCAGGACACCCTGTTCCAGCGCACCCTCGGCCATTCCTGGTCAGGCAATCCGGCCACTGCCGGCATGCGCCGCCTGCCCGATGGCAATCTCGAAGTTTTTTATTGCGAATGGCCTGACAGCAACGACGCAACGCTGAGCCTGACCACTCTGGTCACCACGGCCGACCGGCATTTCGATGTCACCAGACGCACCATTGCCCCTGAACGCGAAGATATCCTGCGCCGCAATCTCCAGGCCTCGCAGCTGATTCCCAACGAAGGACTGGCTTTCCAGCTTGGCGAACGGATCATTGGCCGGATCAAGGATCCAGTTGCCCAGGCCAAGGCGATTTATGACTGGGTGGTAGACAACGCCATCTATGATCTTTCGCTTCCCGGATGCGGCACAGGTGATGTTCGCAAGCAACTGATCAATGGCGATTACGGTGGCCGCTCGGCCGACATCAATGGCCTGTTCGTTGCCATTTGCCGTGCCATCGGCATTCCGGCCCGTTGCGTTTATGGCTTGCGAATCGGACCATCACGCCTTTTCCGCAGTCTGGGCTTGAGCAGCGATGAAGCCACCCGCAGCCAGCATGTCCGTGCCGAGTTCTATGTGCCAGGTTATGGCTGGATTCCTGTCGACCCCAGCGACGTGCGCCGGGCCATTGCCCTGGAAGGAATGCGTGATCGCGACAGCAATCTCAACGCCCTGAAGAAGGTACTGTTCGGCGTCTGGGAAATGAACTGGATCGCTTTCAATCTCGGCACCGACATCAGCCTGCCGGGCAAGCAGAGCACCCAGCCCTTCCTGCTCTTTCCGCAGCTGGAATCAGGCGGCGGACGCATCGACAGTTTCCCGTATAGCATCCGCACCCGCCAGGTCGAATTATAAAAAGCCGCCGGCTTCGTCAGTTCTGCGAATCGACGAAGCCGCCGCTGGCCAGATTTTCAAAGCGGGTATATTCACCTAGGAAGGCCAGACGCACCGTCCCGGTCGGACCATTACGCTGCTTGCCAATAATCACTTCGGCGATGCCTTTGTCTGGCGTGTCCTGCTTGTAATACTCTTCCCGATACATCATCAGGATTACGTCGGCATCCTGCTCGATAGCACCGGATTCACGCAAGTCGGACATCATTGGCCGTTTGTCAGTCCGTTCTTCGACTTTCCGCGACAGCTGCGACAGCGCAATGATCGGTACCTGCAATTCCTTGGCCAGGGACTTGATCGAACGGGAAATTTCGGAAACTTCCGTGGCCCGGTTTTCACCCTGCTTGTTCGACGACATCAGCTGAATGTAGTCGATCACCAGCAAGCCGAGCTTGCCACCATACTGGCGCGCCAGACGCCGGGCACGGGCCCGCAGATTAGCCGGACTGAGGCCGCCGGTTTCATCGATGTAGATCGGCGCTTCGTGCAGCTTGCCCAAGGCAAACGAGAGCTTGGACCATTCATCGTCGTTCATGCGCCCGGTTCGCAGGCTTTGCGAATTCAAGCGGCCAATCGACGACAACATCCGTGTCGCCAGCTGCGCGCCACCCATTTCCATGGAGAACACCCCGACCGGAAGGCCCGTGTCGACCGCCACATTTTCGGCAATATTGATCGCGAATGCCGTCTTGCCCATGGAGGGACGACCAGCAACAATGATCAGGTCACCCGGCTGCAATCCCGACGTCTTTTGATCGAGATCGAAGAAGCCTGTCGGTACCCCGGTAATTTCCGAGGGATTATCCCGGTCATGCAATTCCTGAATACGCTCGACCACCTGGGTCAGCAAGGGATTGATATGGACAAAACCTTCCTTGTGCCCAGCCCCGGCTTCGGCAATGGAAAAAATCTTGCGTTCTGCTTCATCAAGCAGGGTTTCGGCATCACGCCCCAGGGGATTCAGCGCATCGCCAGCGATTTCATCGGCCGTCGCCACCAGTTGGCGCAGAATTGCCCGTTCGCGAACGATTTCGGCATAGCGTTTGATATTGGCAGCAGAGGGTGTATTCGCTGCCAGTTCACCAAGATAGGCCAAGCCCCCGGTATGTTCGCCTTCACCGGCGGCATCCAGTGCTTCGGCGACGGTAACCACGTCAGCCGGCTTGGCGCTTTCGAGCAGTTTGCGAATCTGACGAAAAATTCGCCGATGTTCGTCACGATAAAAGTCGGTGTCGTTAACCTGATCGCCAATCCGCTCCCAGGCCAGATTGTCGAGCAACAGGCCACCGAGAACGGACTGCTCCGCTTCGATGGAATGGGGCGGCACACGTAAGGAATCCAGTGTGGAATCGGTAATTCTTGGTTTTTTCGGGCGCTGATTCATGGGAGCAGTGTAAATTAAAAAGGCCTCGCAAATGCGAGGCCTTTTGGCTGTGCGAAGCTGGCGCGGTATTAGGCGGCGGCGACGGTCACAGTGATGTTGGCCAGCACATCAGTGTGCAGGGCAACGTCGAGCGGGAATTCACCAATCGCCTTGAGCGGGCCGTCCGGCATACGAATGGACGACTTGTCGATGGCGAAACCTGCAGCCTTGAGGGCTTCAGCGACGTCAGCATTGCCGACGGAACCAAACAGGCGACCGTCCATACCGGCCTTGCGAGCGACGGTAACGTTGGTGCCAGTCAGCTTTTCAGCTTCAGCTTGGGCAGCAGCCAGCTTTTCAGCAGCCGCTTTTTCCAGTTCGGCACGACGAGCTTCGAACTCGGCCATGGCAGCCGGGGTAGCGCGCTTGGCCATACGTTGCGGAATCAGGAAGTTACGGGCGTAACCGTCCTTGACCTTGACGATGTCGCCGAGATTACCGAGGTTGACCACCTTTTCGAGCAGAATGATTTGCATGTTTCGTCTCCTCGAAAATTATTGATGGTTGTCGGTGTACGGCAGCAGAGCCAGGAAGCGGGCGCGCTTGATAGCGGTGCCCAGCTGACGCTGATAGCCGGCCTTGGTGCCGGTCAGACGAGCCGGCATGATCTTGGCGTTTTCCTGGATGTATTCCTTGAGCACGTCAACATCCTTGTAGTCGATCTGTTCGACCTTTTCTGCCGTGAAGCGGCAGAACTTACGACGCTTGAAGAGGCCGCCACCGCGACGCTTTTTCTTGTCGTCATCCTTCTTTTTGAAGAATCGAGCCATTTTCGTTTCCTTCCAAATATTCGAGTGTATTCACATGCAGCACGGGGGTTCGACTGTTACGGCTTTTGGCAGCAAGAAAACCCGTCAATTTGACTGCCCCACTAAGGGGCGCTGCTTCCAGCCAGCGGGCTGTTTCACCCAATGCCAGAACAGCGATTTCCACTTCCACCTGCCGCATTACCCCGCTTTCAATCTGCGAAGAGGCATGTTGCAGCCTTCCTTCACTGACCGGGATACCAGCCGGGGTATAGCGCAAAGCTTTGCGCTCAACCAGCTGTCCCGAAAGGGTAATGCAGTTCAGTCTTTATTCCCGTGCAAAAATGCTTAGGCAGCAGCCGGTTCAGCCGGGGCAATATCGCCGCCGAGCAGGGACTTGGACTTCTCTTCCTTCATCATCGGGGAAGGAGTCGTCACAGCAGCCTTCATCTTGACAGTCAGATGACGCAGAACAGCATCGTTGAACTTGAACGAATGCTCGAGTTCGTTCAGCGTATCGCCGTCGCACTCGATGTTCATCAGCACATAGTGGGCCTTGTGGATCTTCTGGATCGGGTAAGCCAGTTGACGGCGGCCCCAGTCTTCCAGACGATGGATATTGCCACCCTTGCTGGTAACAATTGCGCGATAGCGCTCGACCATGCCGGGCACTTGTTCGCTTTGGTCCGGATGGACGATAAAGCAGATTTCGTAATGGCGCATGCAAACTCCTTTTGGGATGAACCCTCCACCATGCGTTCGCGGTAGGGCAAGGTTGAAAAGCCCACGATTATAGCAGCAATCGTGGGCTTTTGGCAGTGGCCTTACTGAATTTGATCAGAAAGCTTCGTCAGCAATTTCCAGGGCGCCGGTCGCGCCGGCAACGACCGACTCGGCCAGGCCGGCCGCCTGGCTCAGGAAATGGTCGGCATAGAAGCGACTTGTCGCCAGCTTGGCCGGCCAGAACGGATCGGTGTCGCCAGCAGCAATCCTGGCGCGGGCGATGACGGCCGCCCGGCCCATTTGCCAACCGCCGGCAACAATCCCGAGCAGATGCAGGAAAGGCACAGCACCAGCGTGCGCTGCCTTGGGATCAGCGGCAAAATTCGCGACGATCCAGGAAACTGCCTTTTCCAGGGCGTCGACCGCAGAATTCTGGCGCGCGCCGATGGCGGCAAGCTCACCGTCGAGTTGCGCGGCACTTGCGCGCATGTCGGCAATAACTGCCGCAATGGTGACGCCCTTTTCGCGGGCTATCTTGCGGCCGATCAGGTCATTTGCCTGGATCGCCGTCGTGCCTTCGTAAATCGCCGTGATGCGGGCATCACGCAAATGCTGGGCGGCGCCGGTTTCTTCGATGAAACCCATGCCGCCGTGCACCTGCACACCGATCGAAGCGATATCGATCGCGCTTTCCGTGCTCCAGCCCTTGACCACTGGAATCATCAGGTCAGCAAAGGCCTGGCCCTGCTGGCGCCCAGCCTCATCGGGATTATTGTGGGCATTGTCCTGGGCAGCAGCCGTAACATAAGCCAATGCACGCATGGCTTCGATGCGCGCACGCATCGACATCAACATGCGGCGCACATCGGGGTGCTTGATGATCGGCACCTTGGGACCGCCCCGGACACCGACTTCCGTCCCCTGAACACGATCCTTGGCGTAGACCACAGCACGCTGATAAGCACGCTCGGCATCACCCAGACCTTCCAGGCCGACATTGAAACGAGCGGCGTTCATCATGATGAACATGTATTCGAGGCCGCGATTTTCTTCGCCAATCAGCGTACCGATGGCACCACCATTGTCACCAAAGGCCAGCACTGCCGTCGGGCTACCGTGGATACCCAGCTTGTGCTCGATGGACACACAGTAAACGTCGTTACGCTCCCCCGGCGTGCCATCCTCCTTGAGCAGGAACTTGGGCACGACGAACAGCGAGATCCCCTTGACGCCTTCCGGCGCATTGGGCGTGCGAGCCAGCACGAGATGGACGATGTTGTCCGTCATGTCGTGCTCGCCGTAGGTAATGAAGATCTTCTGGCCAAAAATCCGGTAAGTGCCATCGCCTACCGGTTCGGCCCGGCTACGCACCGCAGCCAGGTCGGAGCCGGCGCTCGGCTCGGTCAGGTTCATCGTACCGGTCCATTCGCCGGAGACCAGATTTGGCAGATAGGCTGCTTTTTGTTCGTCACTACCGGCGATGACCAGCGCCTCGATGGCCCCCTGAGTCAGCATCGGGCACAGCGAGAAGGCATGATTGGCTGCCTTCCACATTTCACTGACGGCCGTCGACAGGATGCGCGGCAAACCCTGGCCACCAAATTCCGGATCGCAACCAAGACCATTCCAGCCATTATCAACAAACTGGCGATAAGCTTCCTTGAAGCCGGGAGAGGTGGTCACCACCGTATCTTTCCACTTGGCGCCATTGGTGTCGCCGACACGGTTAAGCGGTGACAGAACCTCACCGGCAAAACGTGCGGCCTCCTCCAGGATGGCATCAACCACATCCGGCGAAGCCTCTTCATTGCCCGGCAAGGCAATCACCTGCGCCAACCCGGCAAGTTCCTGCATGGCAAAACGCATATCCTTCAACGGTGCAACATATTCACTCACGTCTCTCTCCTCACTCGATTTACGAGTTCTTTTAGTTCGATCAAAAACAGGATTTCATCAATAATCGCCAAGGGGAAGCCCTGCCGCTCACCGGCACGGTTGTCACGCAGCAGGTGATTCAAGTAGGCAAGTACATCACCGGCTTCCCAAAGTTCGACAATTTTGGTCATCAGGCGCGGAATATTCTCCAGCGAACTCACCGGCTCGCTGACCGGCACCAGACTCAGCCCACCTGATGCAGCATCTCCGGCATCGACTGGCTCCCAACTGGGGATCATCACATTGAAATTGCGATTCAGTTCGCGAGCAACCTTTTCAAACTCTTCCCGCATGTCCGCCATGCGGTACACATCCAGCAAACGTACCCATGGTTGCAAGGCCTCCTGCGGATTGCCATCGATATAGTCCTGCAAGGTCTGGGCGGCGCCCTTGACGCGACCAAACGAGAGCATGATGTCAGCCAGTTCCATGACCGGATTAACCACCGGCGTCGGCACTTCTGAATCTTCTGGCGCAGGGGCCGCCGGATAACTCGCCTCCGCGCCATGCTGCATGGGGATTTCCGGCAGCAGGCTTTCCCCAACCTGGAAATCAACCTCGGTTGCCGGACCCAGGTCGTTTACCGGGTCAAAGGAAAAATCTATTTCCTGCTTGCCTTGTAACATCTCGGTAGCTGCCGATTCCTCCGCCATCACAATGACCGTTTCCGGAGCCTCAGCAATGACCGTCTCTGCATCGTTGCAAGCATCGTCTGCAACCCCCTGCGAGGCACGGTAGCGACGCCAGCCAAACCACCCGGCAACCCCCAGCAGCGCTCCGCCCAGAAAACCAAAAATTCCGAGCAAGGGCAAGTCTTCTTCGGTTTCGATGCGGACGACTGCGGTACGGGGCAACGGCGCAGGCGGTACGGCAGCCGGCCCGGACGCTGGCGCAGCTGCCGGCACGGTAACCGGCGCAGCTACCGACGCCGGGTGAGGAAGTTCGGCTGGCTTGGGCAACGGCGTTTTCTCGACGCGCTCGGCAAATTCGCTTGCCTGACGCTGCAACTCACCCAACGTCGCCTCCATGCTCCGCAATTTTTCAGCGGCTGCCAATTGTGTAACAGCCTGCTCGTTCAAGGCCGACAACATCCGGAATTCCAGGCGAAGCACATCACGCCTGGCTTCGGCGAGCTTGGTATCAGGCTCTCCCAGAGCCGTTGCCAAACGTAACTGCACGGCCCCTGACTCACCTGCAGCAGTCGTCATCCGCTCCAGCCGAGGTGAAATGGCAAGCGGCTTTTTGGGTTTCCTCTCAAGGTTTTCCGGTGGCAATGACTGAGCCGGGGGCGAAACAGGCACATCCATCCTGGGGCGCTGTATCTTGCGCTCGACCACGGGAGAATCCCGGCGACCACTTTCTTCAGGCAATGCGACTGCTGAACGTGGAGGTGGCGTAACGCCAGGCGGTGACGCGATAACGACAAATTCGCGCCGGGTTTCGAATCCGCAGCGAATTTCCAGCGCCAGCTGGAAAGCCGGTTCACGCACTGCAGCGGAAGAGCGAATTTCAAGAACAACTGGCGTACCGGGACGGAGATTCAGACTGGCGCGCCGCAACCAGGGAAGACCTGCTTCATCCCCCGGCTGGATCAAGTGAAAACACCCCGATTCCAGCGGTCTATTTTCCACCCCGAGAATTTCCACCTCCAGGCGGAGACTCTCGCCCAGTATCGGATTGCCTTTGAGTTCACCAAAGCCGATTGCTTGAACACCCCCCGAAAGCGAGAGTAAGAGCAGTGGCAAGTACGGACGTAAGGTGCTGTAAACCAAAACCGGAACCTCAAGGCAAAATTTGCGATGAATTGTAGCTGCTATTTTCCGAGCAAATAACTTGAGTCATCAAATGAACTGACCCAATCCGGTCGATAGACCACGAACAGCGTCAGGATCATGCCGGACAACCAGGCCTCGGCAAAAGCCAAGAGCATGAAATACGGAAAATACTCGCTCGCCAGGTAATCCCACGCATAAACACCGGAAATACCGAGCACGAAAGTCACCAGCGCGCCAAGACCAAGAATCGTCAGTGCTGCACCCAGGAAACCGTTGACAAAGATGTACACAAAGAAGTGCCTTGGCAATAGCCTGGAGAGCAAGCGAAACAAACCGTGACTCAAAAGCACGCCGCCCCCCGCCAGCAGCAAGGCATTCGCGGCATACGCGAAATATCCGACACCTTCGTTAACAGTCACCCCGGCGGCCACCAGAGAAAGGCCAACGAAAGCCAATTCAGGCCCAAAACTCAGGGTGAAAAGTGTGGCGCCAACCAGATGCAAGCCCAAACCCGGCTTGACACCGGCTTTCATGCTCCAGAGCAGAACCAGCAGAACCACCATCCCCAACCAGACATTCATCTGTTCGGAATTGGCGAGGCGACGCCATGGCGCCCTGAAAACAGCAAGGGCGAAGCATGGCAACCAGACAGCCCAAGCTGCCCAGTACCACGCTTCGCCCAAAAGATTATCTGGTAGATTCACCCGGCTATTTTAGCCGACGGCTCCCACCAGTTGCGGCACCAGTTCAAACAGGTCGCCGACGAGGCCGTAATCGGCCACCTGGAAAATCGGTGCATCCGGATCCTTGTTGATCGCGACGATCACCTTGGACTCCTTCATACCGGCCAGATGCTGGATCGCGCCGGAGATGCCGACGGCGATGTAGAGCTGCGGCGCGACGATCTTGCCGGTCTGGCCAACCTGATAATCGTTCGGCACAAAGCCGGCGTCGACAGCAGCGCGGGAAGCACCCAGCGCCGCACCGAGCTTGTCGGCCAGCGGCTCAAGCAGTTGGTGATAGTTTTCACCGCTACCCAGACCACGACCACCGGAAACGATGATCTTGGCCGCGCCGAGTTCCGGACGTTCGGACTTGGTCAGTTCGCGGTTGGTCAGCGTGCATAGTCCAGTATCGGCGGCGGCAGCGATGCTTTCGATTTCGGCACTGTTGCCGGCGTCGACCGCATCAAAGGCGGTAGTACGCACGGTGATGACCTTGACCGCATCGGCGCTCTTGACGGTAGCCAGGGCATTGCCGGCGTAGATCGGGCGGACGAAGGTATCGGCAGATTCGACACCGGTGATTTCGGAAATCTGCGCCACGTCGAGCAAAGCGGCGACGCGCGGCAGCAGGTTTTTGCCAAAGGTCGTCGCCGGGGCGAGGATGTGGCTGTAGCCGGCGGCGTTGGCGAGCACCAGCGCGGTCAGGTTTTCAGCGGTCTGGCTGGCGTAGTGGGCGGCGTCAGCCACCTTGACCTTGGCGACGCCTTGCAGCGCGGCAGCGGCCTGGGCAGCGGCAGCGCAGTTGGCACCGGCCACCAGCACGTGAACGTCGCCACCGATTTTGACGGCAGCGGCAACGGTATTCAGCGTGGCAGCCTTGAGGCTGGCGTGGTCGTGTTCGGCAATAACGAGAATAGTCATATTCATTCCTTTCGCGGGATCTCAAACCTCCGTCATTCCCGCGTCGGCGGGAATCCAGAAAATGCCACGCGGCACGGCTGGATTCCCGCTTTCGCGGGAATGACGATTTATGGGTTTCAGATCACCTTGGCTTCGTTCTTGAGCTTGCTGACGAGTTCGGCGACGTCGGCAACGCGGATGCCAGCGCTGCGCTTGGCCGGCTCAGCGACCTTGAGGGTGCTCAGGCGCGGGGCAACGTCAACACCGAGATCAGCCGGCTTGACGGTCGCCAGCGGCTTTTTCTTGGCCTTCATGATGTTCGGCAGCGTGGCGTAGCGCGGTTCGTTCAGGCGCAGATCGGTCGATACCACGGCGGGCAACGAGATCTGCAAGGTTTCCAGGCCACCGTCGATTTCGCGGGTGACCGTGGCCTTGCCATCAGCGATGACAAGCTTGGAGGCAAAAGTGGCTTGCGGCCAGCCTTGCAGGGCGGCGAGCATCTGACCGGTCTGGTTGGCATCGTCGTCGATGGCTTGCTTGCCGCAGATGACGATCTGCGGTTGTTCCTGGTCGCACAGGGCTTTCAGCAGCTTGGCGACGGCCAGCGGTTGCAGTTCGACATCGGTTTCAACCAGGATGCCGCGGTCAGCACCAATCGCCATGGCGGTGCGCAGGGTTTCCTGGCAAGCCGCAACGCCGCAGGAAACGGCGATGACTTCGGTAGCAATGCCGGCTTCTTTCAAACGAACCGCTTCTTCGATGGCGATTTCGTCGAAGGGGTTCATGCTCATCTTGACGTTGGCGAGGTCAACACCCGAACCATCAGCCTTGACGCGGACCTTCACGTTGTAATCAATGACCCGCTTTACGGGAACGAGAATTTTCATGGGGGAATTTCCTTTCCGGTAACCGTCATTCCTGGCTTGACCCGGAATCCAGAAATGCCCGCGTGGCGCTTCTGGATTCCCGCCTACGCGGGAATGACGGAAATGAATTACTCGATGGCGAGCGCCGAATTGGCGTGCTGGCGCAGGACGTACTTCTGGATCTTGCCGGTCGAGGTCTTCGGCAGTTCGCCGAAAACGACCTGCTTCGGCACCTTGAAGCGCGCCAGGTGGGCGCGGCAGTGCTCGATGATCTCGGCTTCGCTGCAGTTGGCGCCGTCCTTGAGCTCGACGAAGGCCGCCGGCACTTCGCCCCACTTTTCGTCGGGCTTGGCGACGACCGCAGCGGCAATCACCGCCGGGTGGCGATAGAGCACGTCTTCAACTTCCAGCGAGGAAATGTTTTCGCCGCCGGAGATGATGATGTCCTTGGATCTATCCTTGATCTTGACGTAACCATCGCTATGCACGACGGCCAGATCGCCGGTATGGAACCAGCCGCCTTCGAAAGCTTCCGCCGTGGCCTTCGGGTTCTTCAGGTAACCCTTCATGACCAGATTGCCGCGGAACATGATTTCGCCCATGGTTTCGCCATCCCAGGGCACCGGCAGCATGCTCACCGAATCAAGCACGGCAATCGCTTCCTGCATATGGTAGCGCACACCCTGACGGCCATTGCGCGCCGCGCGCAGGTCGATGGGCAGCTTGTCCCATTCCGGATGCTTGGCGCAAACCGAGGCCGGGCCGTAGGTTTCGGTCAGGCCGTAGACGTGGGTAATGTTGAAACCCATCTGCTCGCAGCCTTCGATGATCGCCGCCGGGGGCGCAGCGCCAGCGATCAGGCCATTGACCTGATGGGCGATGCCTTCCTTGAGCGCGGCCGGGGCGTTGATCATCATGCCGTAGACAATCGGTGCGCCGCACATGTGGCTGACCTTGTGTTCCTTGATCGCGGCGAAGATCAGCGCCGGATCAACCTTGCGCAGGCACACGCTGGTGCCGGCATTGGCCGCCAGCGTCCAGGGGAAGCACCAGCCGTTGCAGTGGAACATCGGCAGCGTCCACAGATACACGGCGTGCGGCGGCATGCCCCAGGAAATGATGTTGGACGCCGAATTCAGGTAGGCGCCACGGTGGTGATAAACCACACCCTTGGGGTTACCTGTGGTGCCGGAGGTGTAGTTGAGCGCGATGGCATCCCACTCGTTTTCCGGCAATTGCCAGGCAAATTCCGGATCGCCTTCATTCAGGAAAGCTTCGTAATCCTTTTCACCGAGCTGTTCGCCGCTGGTGAAATCCGGATCGAGGCTGTCGATGACCAAAGGCTTCGGGCCTTCGAGCATTTCGAGCGCGGCCTTGACGACCTTGGAGAATTCGAGATCAGTGATCAGCACCTTGGCTTCGCCGTGGGCGAGCATGAAGGCGATGGCTTCGGCGTCGAGACGGGTGTTCAGGGTATTGACCACGGCGCCGCACATCGGCACGC
The DNA here is from genome assembly GCA_030824535.1 of Azonexus sp. Taxonomy (GTDB): domain Bacteria; phylum Pseudomonadota; class Gammaproteobacteria; order Burkholderiales; family Rhodocyclaceae; genus Azonexus. Next base: position 18,022 of record JAVBXO010000126.1, read on the forward strand.
CAAAGTGGCATTCAAACATGGCGTTGGTGTTCGGCAGCATGACGGCGACGGTGTCGCCCTTGCCTATGCCCCGACCCTTGAGGGCGGACGCCAGCTGACGGGAACGTTCGTAGGATTCTTTCCAGGTGTATTGACGGCTGCCCTGGATGACCGAAATACGCTTCGGATAGATAAAGGCCGAGCGCTCGAGAAAGCTCAGCGGCGACAACGGGACATAATTGGCCGGGTTTTGCTCAAGCCCGACGGAATACGGATTGGCCACAAAGGTCTCCTCACGTTTTTTTTGCCAAAAAGATGCTGTTCTCTTTTGGGGTACTTATATTTTTTGAGGAGAATCGCAGAACACTCTTGCACAACTATGCGTCGAATGTAACGAATGGTTACAAGGCAAAATGACCGTTCACCGCTGCTCTAGAATCGACCGATGTTCCAGGAAAACTTCCCTCCCGACACCCCTGCCCGCTACGACGCGCTGCAGGCTGGCCTCGACCTGCTCGACCAGGGCATTACCGTCTTCGACGCGGATTTGAAGCTGGTCGCGTGGAACCGCCCCTTTCTGCAATTGCTGGAATTTCCCGATGCCCTGGCCTATGTCGGCGCGCCTTTCGAGAACTTCATCCGCTACAACGCCCGGCGTGGCGAATACGGCCCCGGTGACATTGAAGCGCAAGTCGCCGAGCGCATCGCTTCGGCCCGCGATTTCCAGCCGCACGTCCGCGAACGCCAGCGGCCCAACGGCCGGGTCCTGCGCTTGCGCGGTGAACCCCTGCCGCATCGCGGTTTTGTCACGCTCTACAGCGACATCACCGAACAGCGTTACATCGAGCACCTGACCGAACACCAGAACATCCAGCTCGAAGAGCGCGTGCGCCGCCGTACCGCCCAGCTGGAAAACGCCAATGCCAACCTCCGTCGCACCAGCGAGGAAAAAGCCCGCATCGCCGCGGCCCTCGGGCGCAGCGAAGAACGGCTGCGGCTGATCAATGACACCGTGCCCATCCTGATCGGCTACGTTGATAAAAACGAGGTCTACCAATACGCCAACAAGGGCTACTCGGACTGGTACGGCCACCCGGAAGGCGCCGTGACCGGCCGCGCCGTGCTCGACGTGATCGGCCCGCAGGTTTATGGCCAAGTCCGCGAATCGGTCAAGAAAGCGCTGTCCGGCCAGCAGGTCACTTACGAATACCAGATGCAACGCCAGGGCCAGACCGTCTTCGCGCGCAGCACCCTGGTCCCGGAAACCACCCCGGTCGGCGAGACGCTGGGCTTCTTCGTTTTCTCGCACGACATTTCCGAGCAGAAACGCATGCAGGCGGCGCTGGTCCAGGCGCAGAAAATGGAGGCCATCGGCCAGTTGACCGGCGGCCTGGCGCACGATTTCAACAACCTGCTGACGGTCATCATCGGCAACCTCGCAGCGCTGCAGGATCACCGCCCGAACGACGCCGGCGTCAATGAATTCGTCGAACCCGCGCTGCAATCGGCACGTCGTGGCGTGCAACTGATCAAACGCCTGCTGACCTTCTCGCGCCAGCAACCGCTGGAACCGGAAACGGTCGATATCGGCGAGCTGATCAGCAGCCTGGCCAAGCTGGTGCGCCGCTCGCTGCCTGAATCGGTGACCGTTTCGACCGACCTCGCCCAGGCCTCGGTGCATGCCCTGGTCGACCCCGGCCAGCTCGAAAGCGCCCTGCTCAATTTCGCGCTGAACGCCCGCGACGCCATGCCCGACGGCGGTCGCCTGCACATCGCCGCACGCCCGGTCGAGCTGTCCATCGGCGCCAACGCCTTCGACGTCGCCCCCGGTCATTACGTGCTGATCGAAGTCGCCGACAACGGCTGCGGCATGGATGCCGCGACACTGGCCCGCGCCTGTGAGCCCTTCTTCACCACCAAACGCTTCGGCCTCGGCTCCGGCCTCGGACTGGCCATGGCCTACGGTTTCGCCAAGCAATCCGGGGGCAGCATCGCCATTCACAGCCAGTCCGGCCAGGGCACCACGGTCTTGCTGGTGTTGCCGCAAACCACGCGCAAGCCCGACGATGACGAAATCAGCCCGGAAGCACCGCTGGTCAACGACGGCGAACTGGTGCTGCTGGTCGAGGACGACCCCAACGTCCGCCGCATCGTCCGCCAGCAACTGGTCGATCTCGGCTACCCGGTCATCGAAGCCGAAAGTGGTGAACAAGGCCTGAGCATGATCGAACAGATTCCCGACATCGCCATCGTCGTCAGCGACATCATCATGCCCGGCGGCATCAATGGCCGCGAACTGGCCGATGAAATCCTGCACCAACGCCCGAACATGCGCGTAGTGCTGATGAGCGGCTACCATGACGAGAATCTGGACGCTCATCATGACGACTTGCCGGTACTGGCCAAACCTTTTGTCCGCCAGGATCTCGCTCGCGCACTGCGCAGCCAACGAGGAAAGCAGTGAAAGATCACGACTCCGGAAAACTGATTGCCATCGTCGAGGATGACCCCGACGTTGCCCGCATCATCGAACAAGTCCTGCGCGACTTCTCGCTGCGCACCATCTGGTATCGCAGCGCCGGCGACCTGCTGCGGCGCTTGCGCACGCTGTCGCCCGACCTGTGCATCATCGACCTCGGCCTGCCCGACATGGACGGCATCGAAGCCATGCAGCGGGTGCGCGCCCAATCCTCCTGCGGCATCCTGATCCTGACCGGCCGCGCCCACGTCAGCGACCGCGTCATGGGCCTCGAGCTCGGCGCCGACGACTACGTGCTCAAGCCTTTCGAGCCGCGCGAACTGGTCGCCCGCGTGCGCAGCATCCTGCGCCGCCGCGAAAACACTGCCGCCCCCGGCACCCGCCAGGTCGCCGAATTCTCCGGCTGGCGCTTCAACCTCGGCAACAACACCCTGTCCGCCCCGAACGGCGAAGAACACGCGCTCAGCACCGCCGAAGCCGAACTGCTCAAGGTCTTCGTACAAAACCCCAACCGCATCCTGCAACGCGAAAAACTCATGGGCACCCGCGACCTCGCCCCCACCGACCGCGCCATCGACGTCCGCATCTCCCGCCTGCGCCGCAAACTCGAACCCGACCCGCAAAGCCAGGCGCTGATCAAGACGGTTTATGGGGCGGGGTATCTGTTCCTTGCGACAGTGAACTGGCCGGAAGAGGGGAATTCTGGCGGGGTTTAACGGGGCGGAGGCTTGATCCCTGGGGCGCCCGTGATTTGTTGCTTTTGGCTTCGTGGCGAGCAGGGATTTCGCGCTTGCGGCGCGACCTACTTTCTTTCGCTTCGCCGAAAGAAAGTAGGCAAAGAAAGGGCGACCCCGGTTCGCTGCCCGGCTGCGCCGGGTTCCCTGCGCTACTCGGACTTGGCGGGGGCTGCGGAACTCGGGCCTGCGGCCCTCAGACAGTCCTCGCCCTTTATCCGCCAAGCCCTGCGTTGCTCGGCAGCTCTCAGGGGGAGGAAGGGCAAAACCCCTTTGCGAGCTTTTTTCTATCGGAGATCGGCCCGTGATTCAGCACAGAACCGTCATTCCCACGAAAGTGGGAATCCAGATTTTTCGCACCGAAGTGGATTCCCGCCTGCGCGGGAATGACGGTGATAGGCGAAAGGTGGTTCCGGAGCGAAAAATGCCTCATTTTTGCGGTCGACCGCAAAAATTAGCCCAAAACCGTCAGGCAGAGCCTTCGCCCCGTGACGCTTTTCCGGGGTCCCCATGTGGAGCGCCGAGCAACGGAGAAAGCGGCGGAAAAAGGGCGAGGACTGTTTGAGGCCCGCAGGGCCGAGTTCCGCAGCCCCCGCCGCTTT
>JAVBXO010000036.1 GCA_030824535.1 Azonexus sp.
CGCTCCCGGGCTGATCCGGGCAGCGCCAGCACGTAGCGCCCAGGCTACGAATTTTTATCCCGACAATCGCGGTCAACCGCAAAAATGACTGGATTTCCACCCCGGTGGAAATGACGCCTCGTCGCCGCTTCCCGCCGCGCGATCCATCCCGAATTTGTGCCCGAGCAGCGCAAGGCCGGCAGTTTTTTCATCCTCCCTGCGGCAGCCGATGACGGTCGCCGTTTCCTGCCTTGCAGCATGAAAGGAATGCCTCATGATCCACGCCATCCAGCGTACCGAACTCAAGACTTTTTACTACACCCCTGTGCATTGCCCTTTCTGCGGCACGCGGGTCATGGGCGCCGATCCGCAGGACGAAACGCGCATCACCGCCTGCCCGCACACCCTGTTCATCGCCCACGACACGGCCTTTGAATACCGTTCCGAACGCCTGAACCAGAACCTCAACCTGAATGGTCTTTCCGACAAGGAAGTCGAAGAACGCTGGCTGCGCGACGATGGCGGCATGGACGGCTTCACCAACCGCGTCCGCCTGCCCGACGCCATCAAAGTCGCCGCTTTTGCCCCAGCACCGTCAGCCTACGGTTCCTATTACGGCTTTGCGCCTTTCGAATAAGGCGCGACGCAAGGACGGTTGGCGTCGAAATGCCGCCAGCCGGGCTGAAAAACGCTCATTTTTGGGTGTTGACCGCAGATTTACTGCAGGCAGGTGAATCAAGCCTGGCTCGCCGCCACTTCCGCTAGCACCGCTTCGGCCGTCCGGAAAGCATCGGCGGCGAGCGGGACGCCGCAATAGACGGTGGCGTGCAGCAGCACTTCGCGGATTTCTTCCGGTGTTGCGCCGTTGTTCAGCGCGCCGCGCAGGTGGCCGCGCAGTTCGTGCTGGCGGCCGAGGGCGGTGAGCATGGCGACGGTGATCAGGCTGCGCGTTTTCAGGTCGAGGCCATCGCGCTGCCACACCGAACCCCAGGCGTGGGTGGTGATGAAATCCTGCAGCGGCTGGGTGAATTCACTGGCATTGGCCAGCGCCCGGTCGACAAATTCGTCACCCATGACCTGGCGGCGGACTTTCATTCCTGCGGTGTAGGCATCGCTCATCGTTCTTGCTCCTTGAATTTACGGTGGTTTGCGGGGCCATCCGGCAGCATCGCCGCGCAGCCTGGCAAGCGCCTGACGGTATTCGTTGCGCGACAGTTGCCCCAGTCGGTGGCGGCACTCAATATCCCACAGCTTGCCGACCAGGGCGATGCTTGCCCGCGACCAGCCGGGTAGCGACGGGGTTTTTCCCGCCGTGCTTGAGGCACTATTCATGAGCAGGCAGCAAGCTCGGCGGCCGGTATGGTGGCAAACGCTGCGGCCAGGGAAAAGTCGCAGGCGGTTTTGGCCCTGAGCTCGGCGAGCGTGACGCCGGGCTGCAATTCCTGGAGCACCAGTCCGCCTGCCGGATCGACGGTGAAAACGGCGAGATCGGTAATGATCATGTCCACCACGCCCTGGCCGGTCAGCGGCAGCGTGCAGCGCGGCAGGATTTTCGGGGTGCCGTCCCTGGCCGTGTGCTCCATCAGCACGATCACCCGGCCGACGCCGGACACCAGATCCATCGCCCCGCCCGGACCCTTGACCATCTTGCCCGGAACCATCCAGTTGGCCAGATCGCCGTTCTCCGAGACTTCCAGGCCGCCGAGTATCGACAGGTCAACATGGCCGCCGCGGATCATGGCGAAGGAATCGGCGCTGGAGAAGAAGCTGCTGCCGGGCAGGCTGGTGATGGTCTGCTTGCCGGCATTGATCAGGTCGGCATCAATCTGATCGCCGGGCGGGAAAGGGCCGATGCCGAGCAGGCCGTTTTCCGACTGCAAGGTCACCTGCATGCCTGCGGGGATGTAGTTGGCGACCAGGGTTGGGATGCCGATACCGAGATTGACGTAGTAGCCGTTGCGTAACTCAAGCGCGGCGCGCCGGGCCATGCGTTCGCGCAGCGGGTCCGGCTTGGCGGATGTGGCGCTGCCGGCGGTGGTGGGGAATTCGATGCGTTTCTGGTAGCTGGTGCCCTGGACGATGCGGTCTACGTAGATGCCCGGCGTGTGGATCTGGTCCGGGTCCAGTTCGCCCGGCTCGAGCAGTTCCTCGACTTCGGCGATCGTGATCCGGCCGCAGGTGGCAATCATCGGGTTGAAATTGCGCGCCGTCTTGCGAAAGACCAGGTTGCCGCAGCGGTCACCTTTCCAGGCCTTGACGATGGCGACGTCGGCGCGGATGGCCGGTTCGAGTACGTAGTCCTGGCCGTCGAACTGGCGGGTTTCCTTGCCTTCGGCCAGCCGCGTGCCGAAGGCTGTCCGCGTGTAGAAGCCGGGGATGCCGGCGCCGCCAGCGCGCAGACGCTCGGCCAGCGTGCCTTGCGGCACCAGTTCGAGTTCCAGTTCGCCGGCCAGTACCTGGCGCTCGAACTCCTTGTTCTCGCCGACGTAGGAAGCGACGACCTTCCTGACCTGCCGCGTTTTTAGCAGTGGCCCCATGCCGAAGTCATCGACGCCGGCGTTGTTGCCGACGATGGTCAGGTCGCGGGTGCCCGCCTGCAGCAGGCCCTCAATCAGGTTTTCCGGAATGCCGCACAGACCGAAGCCGCCGGCGGCGACGGTCATGCCGTCGAAGAGCAGCCCGGCCAGTGCGGCCTCGCTCGTTGCATAAACCTTGTTCATTTCTAGACTGTCTCCAGGGGTAGTGTCGAGCAGACGTGTC
>JAVBXO010000432.1 GCA_030824535.1 Azonexus sp.
CCACGTGACCAGGAAATCCCCGCCGCCTGGTGGGAAGCCTTCGGCGATGCGCAGCTCAACCAGTTGGTCGAAGCCGCCAATGCCGCCAACCAGACCATCCTCGCTGCCGATGCCGCCTGGCGTCAGGCCGAAGCCGCCGTCGGCGGCGCCCGCGCCGGGCTGTTCCCCAACCTGAGCAGCAGCGTTTCGAACAGCCGTGGTCAGACAGCAACGACCAACGGCACGATCGCCAACCTGCGCACCACCGACCGCGTCAGCCTCGCCAGCAGCTGGGAGCTTGATCTGTGGGGGCGCATCCGGCGCAATGCCGAAGCCAGCAGCAGCGCCGCCGAAGCCAGCGCCGGCGACCTCGCCGCCGCCCGCCTCAGCGTGCAAGGCACATTGGTGCAAAGCTACCTGCAACTGCGCATCAACGATGCCCAGCAACGCCTGCTGGCGCGCACGCTGACGGCCTATCGCCGCTCGCACGAAATCACCCGCAACCGCTACCAAGCCGGCATCGCCAGCCAGGCCGACGTCGCCCAGGCGGAAACCCAGCTCAAGGGCACCGAAGCCCAGGCCATCGACCTCGGTATCCAGCGCGCCCAGCTCGAACACGCCATCGCCGCGCTCAGCGGCCGCCTTCCCGGCACGCTGCAACTCGCCGCCAGCGACGACGTGCCGCGCCTGCCGACGATCCCGGCAGCACTGCCGTCGACCTTGCTCGAACGCCGCCCCGACATCGCCGCCGCCGAGCGCCGCGTTGCCGCCGCCAACGCCCAGATCGGCGTCGCCCAGGCCGCCTTCTTCCCCAGCCTGACGCTGAATGCCAGCGGCGGCTACCAGAACAGCAGCTTCGCCGACATCCTCAGCGCCCCCTACCGCTTCTGGTCGCTCGGCCCCAGCCTGGCGCTGACCCTGTTCGACGCCGGCGCCCGTTCCGCCGTCAAAGAACAGGCCCTGGCCGCCTACGACAAGAGCGTCGCCGGCTACCGCCAAAGCGTGCTGACCGCCTTCCAGGAAGTCGAAGACAACCTCGCCGCGCTGCGCATCCTCGCCGCTGAAAAGGAAGTGCAAAAGAGCGCGACGCGCGCCGCCAACGAATTTCAGACGCTGACCAACAACCAGTACCTGGCCGGCACGGTCAGCTTCCTCAATGTCGCCACCGCCCAGGCCGCCGCCCTCAGCGCCGAACGCAGCAGCCTCGATCTGCTCAACCGGCAACTGACGGCAACGGTCGGGCTGATCAAGGCACTGGGCGGCGGGGTGTGAAAACCGTGGCGGGCAAAACCCTGCTGGCCGGCCTGCTGTTCACCGCGCTGGCCGGTTGCGGCGTCATGGAACCGCTGCAGAGCCAGCTGATCTTTCGCCCGAGCAGCGAACAGCGCAGCGACCCCGAAGCATCAGCCGCGCCGCTTACCGAGGTCTGGATCGACTATCGCTCGGCGATCAATGATGAAGCTGTGCGCCTGCACGCCTTGTGGCACCCGGCTCCGGCAGCCGACAGCGCGCCGCTGCTCCTCTTCCTGCACGGCGCACGCTGGGACATCGCGGCCTCGGCCTTCCGCATCCGCGAACTGCAAGCCCTGGGATTTTCCGTGCTCGGCATCGACTATCGCGGCTTCGGCAAAAGCACGCCGGCCACACCCAGCGAAACCCTGGCCTACGAAGACGCGCAAGCCGCCTGGACCTGGCTGGCCGCACGCTACCCGCAACGCCGGCGTTTCATCTACGGCCACTCGCTGGGCAGTGCCATCGCCATCGACCTCGCCAGCCGCAACGACGACGAAGCCGGCACCCTGGTCGAAGGCGCCTTCACGTCGATTCCCGACGTCTTCGCCAGCTTCCGCCTCGGCTGGCTACCGCTTGCGCCATTGATCACCCAGCGCTTTGCTGCGGTCGACAAGGTCGCCAGCATCAAATCCCCGCTGCTGGTCATCCACGGTAGCGACGACCGCATCATCGACCCCGAACTCGGCCAACGCCTCTACACCGCCGCCCTGCCCCCCAAACGCTTTGTCCTCATCGCCGGCGGCACCCACCGCAACAGCCAGCGCAAAGGGCAGGAGCAGATGCGCGCAGCGCTGGCCGAACTCTTCGGACTGGTGCTCTCCAGCAAGGGAAATCAGCTTAGCGCCGATGCCCCAAGGACGAGCTCGGGCGATAGCTGAATCCCTGGGCCACCGCGGGAAGTCGATGGTGACTCAGCCAGGAAAACTGCGGTCAACCTCAAAAAAAGCCCATTTTTCACCTGCTGCAACACGGCGCAAGCATGAGCGTTGGCGGAAATTCATAGACGGAATACTTCATTGACAGCTGCACGCTGATGAACCATCTTTAATAGCGCAATAATAATATTGCTGTAAATTTCGGAAGAAATTTGCCAACCACCCGCAAATTTTGTCAATTTTCTAACCCAAAAGGTGATAAAAAATGAACCGGAGAACTTTCCTCAAGGCGTCGCTGCTGTCATGGCCTTTGCTCCAACAGGGGCTGGCCGAAGCCGCCGCCGACACTATCGTCATTGGTCAATCCTGCGCCCTGAGCGGCGTTTCCGCCGCCCTTGGCAGCGAAATGCAACTCGGCGCCAAACTCTGGTTTGACGCTGTCAACAAAAAAAACGGGGTACGTGGACAAAAGATCGAGTTGATCACACTCGACGATGGCTACGAGCCCGAACGGGCCGCCAAAAATACGGAACAATTGATCAGCAAGCACAATGCGCTGGCCCTGTTCGGCTACGTTGGTACACCCACGGCAAACGCCGCCCGGAGCATTTTCGAGCGTGACAACATCCCCTTCGTCGCGCCCTTTACGGGGGCACAGTCCCTGCGCACCGAGCACTCCTCGCTCGTTTACAACATTCGCGCTTCCTACGACGATGAAACCGAACGCCTGGTCAAACACTTCGCCTCCATTGGTCAGAAGCGCATTGGCATTGCCTACCAGAACGACGCTTACGGCAAGGCCGGGCTCGAAGGGGTGGAAAAAGCTGTCCAGGCCTACGGTGCCAAGTTGCTGGTTCAGACCACACTGACGCGTAACTCCACCGACGTGCAGGCAGCGGTCACTACCCTGACCCGCGCCGAAGGCGTTGACGCGCTGATCATCGTCTCCACCTACGCCCCCACCGCTGCGCTGATCAAGGCCCTGCGCCGCAGCAACTACGCCTCCACCTTCGCCACCCTGTCCTTTGTCGGCTCCGCCGCCCTTCAGGAAGCACTCGGCAAAGATGCGGACGGCGTCGTCGTCAGCCAGGTGGTGCCCTGGGGCTCTGATCCGGTGGTCAATGAATTCAAGAAACTGCTAGCCCAGGAACACCCAGGTAAACAGGCCACGCACACCGCACTGGAAGGCTTCATTGGCGCCAAGGTCCTGGAACAAGCGCTGCACAAGAGCAAAAGCTTCTCGCGCAGCGACCTGATCGCCGCCCTGTCGCAAACCCGAGCCGACATTGGCGGCTTCAAGGTCGATTTTGCCGACAAGCGCCATAGCGGACGCTTTACTGATCTCGTCATGCTCAGAAAAGAAGGCAACATCGTCAGCTGAAATCAGCTGCCCCCAACATGGCCGTCAGCCGCCAGGCCTGCGATTCCCCGGCGACTGACGGCCATGTCGCTTGTAACAAGCGCCGCATCGTTACGTCTCACGCACAAATGCTGAGCATCACGAATGCTTGTTGGTATCAGGTATTGCACGAACGCATGCAGACACTCCCTTTCGGGCAGCAAAAACTGACAAGCAGTCATTACCCTGCCCAAAAAGCATCAAACCGAGAGAATCCATGTCACAAAAAGACCCGCCTTGCCGGCGGGCCTTTGGGAAATTTCAGATTCCGACAAACTTCAATTTTTTTGCCAAGCTTTATTTCCCGCCATCAATGATCGCGAAGAATAAAGTCTGTCGGAGACTGATATAGCTGGCATTTTGAGTGACTGGTCATCGGCCTTATGTGGAGCTCCACATAAGGCCGATTATGTAGAGCCCCCGATTATGTGGAGTTACCAGAGGGTGATGCCGCGAAAGCAGCGCTACTGGGAAGTTGGCGGTGACTGATGTCGTTGTGAGGTCGACATAATTTTCGAGTTAGTACGCTTACCTGCCGCAGCACAATCGGCCACAAGTTGCCTATCTGGGCGACCAAAGAGTCCATTCCGCGTCGGATGCGCTTGGCGAATGTGCTCTCATCCGATCTGGCGCCCTTACGACGAGTTCCGGATTATGTGGACTGCGGATGCGCCGCTTTCGCTGTAACACAAGGAGTCCGCTGTTCATCATCGCGCCAACTCCACATAATCAAGCGGTCTACATAATCGGCCTTATGTGGAGCTCCACATAAGGCCGAAAAGCGGATGTTCAGAAAGCACTAAGCCCGGCAGTAGCCGGGCTTAGTCATCGGATATTCAACGAATTTTATTTCCCATCAGCGAAAAATCACCAGTTCGGCTCACGCTCCGGCGTTGAGGTGATTTTGTGGATGCTCAGGTCGGCACCATCATATTCTTCTTCCTGGTCGAGGCGGATGCCGAAAATGGCCTTTAAAAGACCGTACACCGCAAAACCACCGGCCAGGGCGACGACGATGGCCAGGGCGGTCATGATCAGTTGCGGCATGAAGGCGATGCCGCCGGCGCCGCCCAGGGCCTTGCTGCCGAAGATACCGGCGGCGATGCCGCCCCAGGCGCCGCAGAGGCCGTGCAGCGGCCAGACGCCGAGCACGTCGTCGATCTTCCAGCGGTTCTGGGTCAGCGTGAACATCACCACGAACAGGGCGCCGGCGATGCCGCCGACAGCCAGGGCACCAATCGGGTGCATCAGGTCGGAACCCGCGCAGACGGCAACCAGACCAGCCAGCGGGCCGTTATGCACGAAGCCGGGGTCGTTCTTGCCCAGGATCAGCGCGACCAAGGTGCCGCCGACCATGGCCATCAGGGAATTGAGGGCGACGAGGCCGGAAATCTTGTCCAGCGTCTGGGCGCTCATGACGTTGAAGCCGAACCAGCCGACGGTCAGAATCCAGGCGCCGAGGGCGAGGAAGGGGATCGATGAAGGCGGGTGGGCGGAGATGCGGCCATCCTTGGAATAGCGGCCATAGCGCGCACCAAGAAGGAGCACGGCCGGCAGGGCAATCCAGCCGCCCATGGCATGCACCACCACGGAGCCGGCGAAGTCGTGGAACTCTTCACCGAAGGTTGCCTTCAGCCAGGCCTGAATGCCGAATGCCTGGTTCCAGGCGATGCCTTCGTAGAAGGGATAGACAAAGCCGACGAGCAGGAAAGTCGCCAGCAATTGCGGGTAAAACTTGGCGCGCTCGGCGATGCCGCCGGAAATGATCGCCGGGATGGCGGCAGCAAAAGTCAGCAAAAAGAAGAACTTGGTCAGCTCGAAGCCGTTCTTTTCCATCAAGGTGTCGACGCCGACAAAGAAATGCACGCCATAGGCGATGCCGTAACCGACGAAGAAATAAGCGATGGTCGAGACGCCGAAATCGCTCAGGATCTTGACCAGGGCGTTGACCTGGTTTTTCTTGCGGACGGTGCCGACTTCAAGAAAGGCAAAGCCCGCGTGCATGGCCAGCACCATGATGGCGCCAAGCAGGATGAACAGCACATTGCTGCCGGATTGATATGCTTCCATGGAACCCTCGAAAAAATTTGTCCCGTTTTGGAAGCAAGCACCATTCCAGTGCGCAAAAATTGTTTCAAATCAGTGCATTAGCTACGTGCATTTTGGTGCATTCAGCACCTTATTGGTGCTAATAACTAATTTACGCATCAATAAGGTGCCGCGTGATTATTTAATCGCCGCTTCGGGCGGCAGCAGCAGCCACAGGCGCCCGCTCTGCTTCATGCGCCCGGCTTGCTCGCCGGCCGGTTTGCCAAAACCCCAGAAGAAGTCGGCGCGCACCGCCCCCTTGATCGCCCCGCCGGTGTCCTGCGCCAATACCAGTCGATTCATCGGCTGCGTTGAGTTGGGCCGAGTCGTGGCCAGGAAGACCGGTGTACCCAGCGGCACGGAGCGCGGGTCGACGGCGATACTGCGTTCAGGCGTCAGCGGCACGCCCAGCGCACCTGTCGGGCCGCCCTTGCTGTCCGGCATTTCGCGGAAGAAGACATAGCTGGGGTTGCTGTTCAGCAGTTCGTCGAGACGCGCCGGATTGGCTCTGGCCCAGGCCTGGATGCCCTGCATCGACGCTTCTTCCAGCTTCAGTTCGCCGCGCTCGACCAGCACCCTGCCAATCGACTGGTAGGGATGACCGTTCTGGTCGGCGTAATTGACCCGCGCCGTGCTGCCGTCCGGCAGCCTGATGCGCCCTGAGCCCTGGACCTGCAGGAAGAAGAGTTCGACCGCGTCATCGACATAAAACAGCGTCTTGGCCGGGAAACGATCCCCCATGGCCTGGATTTCGGCGCGCGACCAGTAGGGCAGGATCTTGTTGCCGACCAGCCGGCCACGCACGCGTTTGTCTTTCAGTTCCGGGAACAGCGCTCCGAGGTCGATGGTCAGCAGATCGTCGGGGGCACCGCGCAAGGGCTGCTCGAAGCCGTTGCCGCGCGTGCGGCTGCCGCGCAGCAGGGGTTCGTAATAGCCGGTAATCAGACCATTGGCTGAACCTTCAGCGCTGATGACGGCATAGGGGCGCAGATTGTTTTCAAAAAAACGGCGGGGATCGAAGCCCGGTTTACCGTCTTCCTGGCGGGCCTGATCGCACACCCGTTTCCAGGCCGGGCCATGCGGTTTGCTGGCAACGCCACGACAGGATTGCAGGAAAGCCGGCCAGGCGGCAGCGACATCGTCATTGGCCCACCCGGGCAGCTCGTTCCATTCGGCCGGCTGCAAGGTGCGGGAAAATACCGCGCCGGGTGGCACCGGCGTCGGGGTCGGTGGCGTGACAACTGGCGGGCAAACCGCGCAGCTCGGACAAGGCACACAGGCGGGCGTTTTGTCCGACGGCGGCGAAATACTGGTACAAGCGCCAAGGAATAGCGCCAGGGCGGCAAGAGCAACTTGGATTTTTCGCATGGCTTTCGATAGAGTGCGCAATTTGCCGCGCAGTATACTCGCCGCCATGACCGACCCTATCCAACTCGCACGCCTGCTGACCCGCGCCGAAGCCGTCCTTGGCCGCCTTGAAGCCGCACTGCCGCCCGCGCCGCCCCTGCCCGACTGGCACACCGCCATCGCCTTCCGCTGGCGCAAGAGCAGCGGCCGCGGCTGGCTGCAGCCCGTGCGCCAGCCGCACCCGATCCGCCTGAGCGACCTGGAGAACATCGACGACCAGAAGGAACGCATCGTCGCCAACACCCGCCAGTTCGTCGCCGGCAAATCGGCCAACAATGTCCTGGCGACCGGCTCGCGCGGTTGCGGCAAGTCCTCGCTGGTCAAGGCCGTGCTCAATGAATTCGCCGACCAGGGCCTGCGCCTGATCGAAGTCGACAAGGATGACCTGGTCGACCTCGCCGACATCGTCGATATGCTCGAAGGCCGCCCGGAACGTTTCATCATCTTTTGCGACGATCTTTCCTTCGAAGCCGGCGAAACGGCCTACAAGGCGCTGAAATCGGTGCTCGATGGCTCGGTCGCCGCGCCGCCGGACAATGTGCTGATCTACGCGACCTCGAACCGTCGCCACCTGATGCCGGAATATTTTTCGGAAAACCTCGACACCCAGCGCGTCGATGATGAAATTCACCCCGGCGAGGCGACCGAAGAGAAAATCTCGCTGTCCGAGCGCTTTGGTCTGTGGCTGTCGTTTTATCCCTTCAGCCAGAACGATTACCTGGCGGTCGCCTACCACTGGCTGCGGCAGTTCGGCGTCGCCGAGGCGGTCATTGCCGGCTGCGAACGCGAAGCGCTGAACTGGGCGCTCAGCCGCGGCTCACGCACCGGCCGCGTCGCCTGGCAATTCGCCCGCGACCTCGCCGGGCGTCAGGACAACGAGGCATGAGCAAGATCGTCGAAGTCGCCGCCGCCGTGATGCTACGCGCTGACGGCCGGGAATTCCTGCTCGCCCAGCGCCCGGAAGGCAAGGTCTACGCCGGTTACTGGGAATTCCCCGGTGGCAAGGTCGAGCCCGGCGAAAGCGTACGCGAAGCGCTGGTTCGCGAACTTTACGAGGAATTGGGCATCACCGTCACCGAATGCACGCCCTGGCTGACCCGCCAATTCACTTATCCACACGCCACGGTGCGGCTGAATTTCTGGCGCGTCACGGCGTGGACCGGAGAAATCGGCATCACTGCGCCCTTGGAGCATTCTGCGGTCGACTGGTTAAAAATGGGCAAAACCGCCACGGTCGCCCCCATCCTGCCGGCCAATGATCCCATCCTCAAGGCGCTGTCACTGCCGACGACGATGGCCATCACGATGGCCGAAGTCGACGGCGTCGAACGCCAGCTGGAACGTCTGGAAGAAGCCTTGCTCGGCGGCCTGCGCCTGATCCAGGTGCGCGACAAGACTTTGCCGCGTGCCCAGCGCCTGTGGTTTGCCGAAGCGGTGACGCAGATCGCTCATAGCCACGGCGCATTGGTGCTGATCAACGACGATGCCGACATCGCCCGCCGCGTCGGTGCTGATGGTCTGCACCTGTCGTCAGCCAATCTCGCCACCTGCCCGACCCGCCCGGATTTTGAATGGGTTGGCGCGTCCTGCCACGAGGCCGGCGAAATTGCCCGCGCCGGCGAGCTGCTGCTCGATTACGCCCTGCTCGGCCCGGTGCTACCCACCGCCACCCACCCGGAAAACCCCGGCCTGGGCTGGGCCGAGTTTGCCCAACGCATCACCGGCAACACCCTGCCGGTCTTCGCTTTGGGCGGCATGCAGACAGAACTGCTGGCAAGCGCGCAGACACACGGTGCCCACGGCATTGCGTTGATGCGCGGCTGGTAAGCAGCCCAAAATGAAAATTGCCCTGATTCTGCGGTCGACCGCAGAATCAGGGCAAAAATCCGGGGCAAAAATAAAGTAGTGGAATCAGCGCTGCGGCGTATCGGGAAATTCGAGCCCGACGACGCCAGCTTCGTCATCGCTTTGCTGACCGGCGACGCGGTAGCTCTCGCTGGCCCAGCAACCGAGATCGATCAGCTTGCAACGTTCGGAGCAAAAAGGCCGCCACGGGTTTTCCGGCGACCACAGGGCATCCCCGCCACATTGCGGGCAACGGACCTTGCGGGGAGCGCTCATCAGAGATTACAGAAGGTCAGGTCGAAGGAAACGTCATGGTCGCAAGCGCGTGCCTTGAGCTCGTTACCCGGCGGACGGGTAAAGCGAATATTGACGAAATACTTGTTGGCACTGACTTCGGGAATGGCCAGGACATCGCGATCCAGCGTAATGCGCACCATCTGCGCGGCGGTGCCGGTCAGGTTGAGCTGGAATTGTCCCTTGCTGGCGAAATGCTTTTTCGGCCGGCCGCTGGAACGGAGCAGGCGCATGACGATCTGCGCCGCTTCGCGCAGGGGCAGGATCGGTTTGGTCCAGCCCTCGAGCGCTGCGCGGCGGACTTCGACCGGACGGTTTTGCCACCAGTGGTAAGACGGCAGATCAAACTCGCAGACCCCGCCGGGAATGGCCGCCCGGCTGCGGATGCCCATCAGCCAGTCGTTTTCGCGCAGGTACTGGCCGAGCTTGCCGGTCATCGCCAGCAGCGCCGACGATGATTGCTCGATTTCGTACAGCGCACCGGACAGCGCTTCTTCGGAAATATCGGGGTTATTGCGAAAGGCCAGCAGGGTTTGCCGTTGCCGTTCCAGCTCCTGAATCAGATCCATCTTCAGGTCGGCACGCCCGGCGACATCGAGAATTTCAAACAGGGTCAGCAGCGCAATGTGGTGCTCCTGCGGGCCATCCATTTGCGCGAAATAAGCGGTTTTCTCGAACAGGTCTTCCAGACGCAGCAGCGTGCGGATGCGCTCATTGAACGGATATTCGTAAGTAATCACGCGTCTGATGTCCGAAAAACACAAAAATTTTGGGGATTTTGAGCCATTTACAAGCAAATCTCAACCGCTTGCGCGAGCTTTTTCTGCCGAAAGTAATAGATATTTCCGATGCAGAACTGCGACTTGCGGCTGCAAGGCCGCCAAATCAGCATCGTTCAGCACAATATCATCAGCTGCCGCCAAACGCTCGTGGCGCGTGGCCTGCGCCGCCATGATCGCCTGCACCTGCGCCGCCGTCAGCGCGCTGCGTGCCATCACCCGTTCGAGCTGCAGGGCTTCCGGACAATCGACCACGACAATACGATCACAGCGTTCCCGGTAGCTGCCGGACTCAATCAGCAGCGGCACCGCCAGAATCACGTAGGGAGATTTTGCCGCTGCGCAGCGTGCTGCCGAAAGCTGACGAATCAATGGATGCAGAATGCCTTCGAGTCTTGTTCGCGCTGCCGGATCGGCAAAAACCAGCGCCCGCATCGCTGCCCTGTCCATCGCGCCATCCGGCCCGGCCATGCTGTTGCCAAAGGCGTCGATCAACAAGGGCATTGCCGCGCCGGCGCTGGCGGTCAATTCATGGGCGATGGCGTCGGTATCAACCAAATCAGCCCCGGCTGCGACAAACAGTTCGGCGACGCTACTCTTACCACTGCCAATGCCGCCGGTCAGGCCGATAATGCAGGCGCTCACTTGCAGCTCTGCGCTTCAAGCCGTGGAATCACCTTGGCGGCGGCGGCCACAAAGCCGGCCTTGAGTTCAGCCGGACCGCTGGCCTCCAGTTGCAGCAAACCATCCTTGCCCGGCCGCGGCCCCGTCCGCGCCGAGCGCACGCCCTTGGCCTTGAGCTCGGCGAGCCTATCCTGGGCGCCCTTTTCGGCCGAAAACACGCCAAGCGAGATGGCATTGCGGTTCGGACCTTCCTGAATGACAAAGAAATCCGCCACACCAAACAGGCGCAATTCACCAGCTTTCTTGTCAGCCTCGGCTTTATCGTTCAGCGGCGGAATGTACACCCACCAGGCATTGGCGTCGCTGCCCAGCGACTTGCGGGCAAATTTGAAATCGGCGAACTTGCCGGTAGCCATCCCAATCACCCGCTCTGCGTCGCTGACTGACAAACGCTCCCAAGCCAGACAGGCCGTGGCGCTCTCCCCTTTACCGGGAGCCTCAGCCGCCGCCGGTTGGGGGGTTTCCGGTTTCGCAGTTTCTTGCTTGGTCACTTCCGGTTTAGCGGGCTCCGGTTTGGCGGGCTCCGGTTTGGCAGCTTCCGGTTTGGCGGGCTCCGGCTGAGCGGGTTCCGCTTTGAGCGGCGCCGAGCTCAGCTGTTCTGCCTTCAACAGGCCCGGCTCGGCGGGCTCCGGTGCATTCTCCTGCGGCGGGCTGGCGGGTTTGCCCGGCGCTTCGCCACGCGCGACGATGCGTATCCGTTCCGGCTGGATTTGCTGCTCGAGATGAATGGCGTCGGGCGAACCGCTCTGGCCGAGATAGCCGGCCGAGAAGACATAGAACAGCAGATTGCCGACCAGCAGCAGGAGAACGAGCGCTTTCACGGGTGACTTAACCAAACTTGGGCAGATGCTTCAGCGATTCGACAATCGCTTCGGCGGGATAATCGTAATCCTCAAGCTGGCCGGAGAAATAACGGTCATAGGAGGCCATGTCGAAATGGCCGTGCCCGGTCAGGCAGAAGAGGATGGTTTTGGCTTCGCCGGTCGCCTTGCACTTGAGTGCTTCGTCGATGGCGGCACGTATGGCATGACAGGATTCCGGCGCAGGGATGATGCCTTCGGCACGGGCAAACTGCACACCCGCCTCGAAAGTCGCCACTTGCGGCACCGCCACGGCTTCGAGCAGTTTCTCATGATAAAGCTGCGACACCAGCGGCGAATCGCCATGGTAACGCAGACCACCGGCGTGGATGCCCGGCGGCATGAAGTCGTGGCCGAGGGTGTACATCTTCATGATCGGGGTGTAGCCGGAAGCATCGCCGTAATCATAGGTGTAGGCGCCCTTGGTCAGCGTCGGGCAGGAAGTCGGCTCGACGGCCACACAGCGCAGATTCGTTGCCCGCTTGTCGCCCGCGGCCTTGTCGGCGAGGAAGGGGAAAGCCAGGCCGCCGAAGCTGGAACCGCCGCCGCAAGGGCCAAAGATCACGTCCGGATAGAGGCCGATCTTGTCGAACTGCTTCTTGGCTTCCAGGCCGATCACCGTCTGGTGCAGCAGCACGTGGTTGAGCACGGAGCCCAGCGTGTAGCAGGTGCCGGCCTCGGCAGCGGCTTCTTCAACCGCTTCGGAAATCGCCAGACCGAGCGAGCCCTGGCAATTGGGGTCAGCGGCCAGCGCAGCGCGCCCGGCGATGGTCAGATTGCTCGGGCTGGCGAAGACTTCCGCCCCCCAGGTCTGCATCATCGAGCGGCGGAAAGGCTTTTGCTGGTAGCTGACATTGACCATGAAAACGCGCACCGGCAGGCCGAACATCTGGCCGGCATAGGCAATCGACGAGCCCCACTGGCCGGCGCCGGTTTCGGTGGTCAGCCGCTTGGTGCCGGCGAGCTTGTTGAAATAAGCCTGCGGCACGGCGGAATTCGGCTTGTGCGAACCGGCGGGTGAAACGCCTTCGTATTTGAAAAAGATTTTTGCCGGCGTGCCGAGCATCTGCTCCAGGCGCAAGGCGCGGCATAGCGGCGCCGGCCGCCATTGGGCGTAGATCTGGCGGACTTCTTCGGGAATTGGAATCCAGCGCTGGGCGCTCATTTCCTGTTCGAGAATCGGTCCGGGGAAAATCGCCCCCATCGCTTCCGGCGGCACCGGATTGCCATCCGGCCCCAGCGGCGGCGCTGGCGGATTGACCATGTCGGCGACGACGTTGTACCAATGGGTGGGAATTTCCTCCTGTTCGAGGTTGATGCGTAGTGGCGTCATGTGCTCTCTCCCTGATGCGGTCTGTGCCGCGAGAACGGTAAATTACCCCAAAAGCCTGTGCCGACCAAGGCTTAAGCGGGTAAAGTAGCGCCTGATTTTTGCCCCGAAAATGCCGTCCACCGTGACATTCCATCCGCTGCTCTGCCATGTCACTGCCGCCACCCTGCCTGAGCTGGCCATGGCCGTCACCGTGGGCTTCGACGCCGCCGGCGGGCTGAACCTGAGTTACCGCTGGCGCGGCCCACTCGCCGCTCTGTTGATCCCCGCGCCGCAAGCACCGACCGCAATGGATGGCCTGTGGCAGCACAGTTGTTGCGAAGCCTTCATTACTGCGGTCGACACCCCTGAATACCAGGAATTCAATTTCTCGCCCTCGGGCTGCTGGGCGGCCTATCGCTTCAGCAACTACCGTCAGCGCGATGAAGACTGGCGCGCCGGCGTCGCCCCGGCAATCAGCTGCAGCCACGAGGCCTATCTGCTGCGCCTCGACGCCCACATTCCCGCCGCCCTGTTGCCGGCCGGCCAGCAATTGCTGCTGGGCCTGACCACCGTCATCGAAACCCGGCAAGGCGAAAAAACTTACTGGGCCTTGCACCATGCCGCCCCCCAACCCGACTTTCATCTTCGCGACAGCTTCGTGCTGTCCCTGAACCGCCCATGACTTCTTCCATTCAATTCGGCATCGACCGCCTGCTCGCCGAACCAGAACTGCGCCGCCCGCTGCACGGCAAACGCCTCGCCCTGCTCGCCCATCCAGCGTCGGTCACCGCCGATCTGACCCATTCGCTCGACGCGCTCGCCGCCCAGCCCGATCTCAAAATGAGCGCCGCCTTCGGCCCGCAGCACGGCATCAAGGGCGACAAGCAGGACAACATGGTCGAGTCGCCCGATTTCCTTGACCCACAATTCGACATCCCGATCTTCAGCCTCTATGGCGAAGTCCGCCGGCCGACTGCGGCAATGATGGATAGCTTCGACGTGCTGCTGGTCGATTTGCAGGATCTCGGCTGCCGTATTTACACCTTCATCACCACGCTGCGCTATGTGCTCGAAGCTGCCGCCGCCCACGGCAAAAGTGTCTGGGTGCTCGACCGACCGAATCCGGCCGGCCGACCGGTCGAAGGCCTGAGCCTGCGCGCAGGCTGGGAAAGCTTCGTCGGTGCCGGGCCGATGCCGATGCGCCACGGCCTGACGATGGGCGAACTCGGCCAGTGGTTCGTCAGCACGCTGCAACTCGATGTCGATTACCAGGTCATTGAGATGCGCGGCTGGCAGCCCGATGCCGGCCCCGGCTACGGCTGGCCGCTCGGCGAACGGGTGTGGATCAATCCCAGCCCCAACGCTCCCAACCTGTGGATGGCCCGCGCTTACGCCGGCACGGTGATGCTCGAAGGCACGACCCTGAGCGAGGGACGCGGCACGACGCGGCCGCTGGAATACCTGTTTGGCGCGCCGGACATCGACGCTCGCGCCGTGCTCGCCGCGATGCAGAGATTGGCGCCGGACTGGCTGGCCGGTTGCCAGATCCGTGAATGCTGGTTCGAGCCAACTTTTCACAAATTCTCCGGTCAACTGTGCCACGGCCTGCAAATCCACAGCGAAGGCCCGCGCTACGATCACCAGGCCTTCCGCCCCTGGCGTCTACAGGCGCTGGCCTTCAAGGCGATCCGCCGGCTTTACCCGGATTACCCGCTGTGGCGCGACTTTGGCTATGAATACGAGTTTGATCGACGAGCCATCGACCTGATCAATGGCTCCCCCTTGTTGCGCGAATGGGTGGATACGCCAACATTAGCGGCGCATGATATGGAAAGTCTGATTGTCGAGGATGAAAAACAATGGCTGGCGGCACGACAGGCCTTCCTGCGCTATTAATGCTCCCGCTTTCTCGCCCTGCGCTGCGCGCTAGCGGCAGGTACTGCTGCCTGCTGACACTCTTCTGCCTGCTCCTGCTGGCTTGGCTAGCGCCCGTCCAGGCCAGTGAAAGAACTGAAGCAAGTCCACCCACCTCCCGCCTGGCCGTTCTCGCCTTCCGCCCCAAACCGGAAACCCTGGCCCGCTGGCAAGGGCTGATCGATTACCTGAACACGGCGCTGCCGAAGCATCACTTCGAACTGCAGGCGCTGACTTACCCGGAACTCGACGAGGCGGTTCACGCCCACAAAGTCGACTTCGTGCTGACCCAGCCGGGGCATTACATCCAGCTCAGCTACCGCGAAAAACTCTTTTCGCCGCTGGCAACGCTGGTTGAAATCGACAACGGGCTGGCGCTGGCCAATTTCGGTGGCGTGATCGTCAGCCTGTCCAGCCGCCAGGACATCCGCGTCCCCGCCGACCTGCGCGGCAAACGCATCGCCACCAGCAGCAGCACTTCGCTGGGCAGCTACCAGATGCAAGCAGGGGAACTGCTCGACCATGGCATCGATCTGAGCAAAGACGTCCAGGTCATTGAAACGGGTCAGCCGCAAGACCTGGCCATCCAGGAGCTGCTGTCCGGAAACGTCGATGTCGCGCTGGTGCGCACGGGCGTCATCGAAGCCATGCAGCGCGAAGGCAAGCTGGACCTCGCCCAGTTGCACATCATCAACCCCCAGCATCCGGACAACTTCCCCTTCGCCGTCTCCACCCGGCTTTATCCGGAATGGCCACTGGCAGCAATGCCCTGGCTTGCCGAGGATCTCGCCCGCGAACTGGCCAGCGCCGTGCTCGCACTCCACCATGACGGCCCCGAGGCGCAGCGCCTGGGCATCCACGGCTTCAACATTCCCGGCGATTACCGCCCGGTCGACGATTTGATGCGCAAACTGCATCTGCCGCCCTTTGATCAGGCCCCCAGGGTTACCCTCGGCGACATCTGGGCTCAACACGCCCCGAGCATCGCACTGATCGCCAGTAGCGGCATGGCCGTACTGCTACTGGCAATTTTCGGCCTGCTGCGCGCCAATCGTCACCTGCAGAATGAGCGCAGCTATTCGGCCAGCGTCATGACCCGCCTGGCCGCCAGCGAAACCCGCCAGCGCCTGACCCTGTCGGCCCTGGGCGAAGGCGTCTTCGGGACCGACCTGGACGGCTGCTGCATCTTCGTTAACCCGGCCGCCCAGCAGATTCTCGGCTATCAGGCCGAAGAATTGATCGGCTTCAACCAGCACCTGATTTTTCACGCCCGCCACCGCGACGGCAGCGCCTATCCCTCTGACACCTGCGCCATTTTCCAGACCGCCCGTGACGGTCTGACCCGCCGCCTCGACGACTGGTTCTGGCGCAAGAATGGCGAAGGCTTTCCGGTCCGCTTGACGGTCACGCCGATCATCAGTCAGAGCCGCATCGCCGGCACGGTCGTCGCCTTTTCCGACATCAGCGAAGAACAACGCACGCAGCAGGAGCTGGCCCGTTACCGCAACCACCTTGAACAGCTGGTCCAGCTGCGCACCGAACAACTGGAAGATGCGCGCAATGCCGCCGAGGCAGCCAACCGGGCAAAAAGCGCTTTCCTGGCCAACATGAGCCATGAAATCCGCACGCCGATGAATGCCGTCGTCGGCATGGCCTATCTACTGCGCCGCGAAAACCCGCGCCCACAACAGCTGGAACGCCTGAACAAGATTGACCAGGCGGCCCACCACCTGCTCGAGGTCATCAACGACATTCTCGACATCTCCAAGATTGAAGCCGGCAAGCTGACGCTCGATCTGGCGCCGGTCAATATTCCCGAATTGCTCCAGCAGATTGAAGCCTTTTTTGGCGAGCGCATTCGTGAAAAAGGACTGACTTTCGCCATCACCAGTGAGCAATTCCCGGACGGCTGGCTCGGTGATCCGCTCCGCATTCGTCAGTGCCTGATCAATTACACCGGGAACGCCCTGAAATTTACGGCCCAGGGAAGCGTTACGCTGCGCGCCCGCCTGCTCAACACCACCCCCGAGAACCTGACGGTCCGTTTTGAAGTGGAAGATACGGGCATCGGGATTGCCGGCAAGGACATCGCCAAGCTCTTCGAAGCCTTTGAGCAGGCCGACAATTCCACCACCCGCCGCCATGGTGGCACTGGACTGGGACTGGCCATCACCCGCCACCTGGCGCACATGATGGGCGGAGAAACCGGCGTCAGCAGCCAGCCCGGCGTCGGCAGCTGCTTCTGGTTCAACATCACCCTGACGCCCCCCTCACCGGCCTTCCAATTGGCAGCGCCAGCCCAGCCAGGCATGCAACTCTCCTCGCTGGCCGGATTCCGCGTGCTGATTACCGATGACGAGCCGATCAATCTGGAAATCGCTGCCAGTCTGCTGAGCGACGAAGGCATGTTCGTCGAGTTCGCCGACAATGGCCGGGAAGCCTGCGCCCGCGTTGCCGCCGAAAGCTTCGACGCCGTGCTGATGGATATGCAAATGCCGGAAATGGACGGTCTTGAAGCGACCCGCCATATCCGTGCCCAACCCGGAAGCGAGCAATTGCCGATCATCGCCATGACCGCCAATGCCTTTGCCGAAGACCGGCGGCGCTGCCTGGAAGCCGGCATGAACGATTTCATCGCCAAACCCTACGAACCCGAGACTTTGCTGGCGGCGCTGCGCCAGCACCTGCACGCCCCGCTCAGCCCCTCCTGAGTTGCCGCAAGCTGCGCTCGGCGGCCATGACCCCGCGATACTGCGCCTCCTCGAACAGCGAAAAACCGGACAAATCGGCATGCGCCAAGGCCAGGCGCGGATGGCGAAAATCGACCATTTTTTGCCGTTGACCGTAGAACAGGCTACCCGGCGTTGGCCGGCGCATGGCGTGACCATTGCGGAAAACGTCGAGGCGGGTACAGAGCCGGCGAATATCGGGATGCACCCGCTCCAGTTCGCCAAGAATGCCTTCCGCCCAGGCTTCGCGCGATGTTTCCAGCAGCAATTGCCGACCCGCCGCCGGCGGCAGATCGTTGAGAGCACGATAGTAGGTAAAGACCGTCGCCCCCAGATGGCGGCGCAATAACTGGTGCGTGGCGCTGACGTAGCCCAGACCGGCACTGTCGAACAGCACATTGTCCCAGGCTGGCGGCGCGCCCCGGCGTTCTTCCGGCCAGGCTGAAAGATGCAGGTTGGCAGTCAGCCAGGGCGCGTAATCGCCGTCCTGCGCCGCTGCCCGCAGTTCTCCAGGCATGGCGGCCCAGACGCGCGG
This sequence comes from Azonexus sp., assembly GCA_030824535.1. GTDB lineage: Bacteria > Pseudomonadota > Gammaproteobacteria > Burkholderiales > Rhodocyclaceae > Azonexus. The sequence continues at coordinate 17,994 of JAVBXO010000432.1, forward strand.
CAGGATGAAGGCTGGGGCCGCCCAGATCACTTGCTGTGCCTGATAGCGAATGGTTTTTGCCCCGTGCAGCACGTCGACCGCAAAAGCGGCTTTTTCCTCGCTGATCCGCCACACCAGCGCCCCGGTGGCGATCCGCCCGGCGGCGTGGCGGGCCAGTCCGCGTACCAGCCAGGCATTGCCCTCGGGTGCCGTCAGCACGCAGTCGCTGGCGGCATTGGCGGCTTCGCCATTGCGGCAGGCAAAGTAATGCAGGCCAGCCCAGGCCGAGGTTTGCTCATAACCCGTGCCGAAATCGTCGCGACAGGCGTAATTGGCCAGCCAGTGCAGGCTGGGGGCATGAAAGCCGTTGTCGTCCAGCCACTGCTTGAAGGAAATGCGGTCGAGTGCCTGCCATTCGGCGTCGCGACTGGAAAGTGCCATCGGCATCGCGAACAGCCGCCGGCCATCCCGACCGTGCGCGTGCTTGAGTTCCTCGATGCGATCATGAAAGCGCTTCTGCTCGGCTTTTTCCTCGGGCGCGAGGCCACGCTGCGGCAGGATGCCTTCATCCCACAGGCCGTGACGAAAAACCCGCTCCTGCGGCGTCGCGCACAGGTAACGCTCGTCGTACGTTGGCCGGGCCGCCGCCGGATCGCCCTGCAGCACGCCGAGTTCGGCCAAGAGTTCGCGCACCAGACTGGATTCGGCAGTGGGCAGTGGCAGATAGTGGGCGCCCCACGGGTAGGCGACCAGCGGCGACTGACCGGCGCGGGAATTGCCGCCGGGCTCGTCGTCCATTTCCAGCACCTGGAAGTCGTCGACCGCAGATTTGGCCAAACGCCAGGCCGCCGACAGGCCCGAGACGCCGCCACCGACAATCAGTACGCCGACCCGGCGGGTTTCCGTCGCGGCCGGGAAGTCGCCCTGACGCAAACGGTGGCCCAGCGTCAGGTTCATGCCCAGCAAGTCGCCGGGCGGCAGCGGCACGCCGGCCGGCGTGCAGGCGGCGAGCGCCGTCGCGCCCAGCGAATACAGAAAGTCGCGGCGGCTAGTCAAGGCAGCAGCTAGTCAAACTTCCGCAACGACAGGCTGACCGACAATTGCGCACCCAGCCAGCCCAGGCCGGCGCCGATGCCGCACAGAACCGCGATCTCGCCCGGCCCCGGCGCACGCAGCGCGAAATTGCCGCCATAGAGCGCTGCCAGCTCGGCCACCGGACCCGCCAGCAGGGACAGTCCGATCAAGGTCAGCGCCGCCGCCAGCAAGCCGCCCAGGGTGCCCTGCAGGGCACCGTAATAGAGGAAAGGCCGCTTGATGAAGAAATTGGTCGCGCCGATCATCTTGGCAACTTCGATTTCGGCGGCATGGGCCATGACCTGCAGGCGGATGGTATTGAAGGTCACCGCCACAAGTCCTGCACCAAACAGCCCGGCGAGCAGCGTCAAAGCCAGTTTACCGAGGCGCAGGAAGGCATCGAAACGCTTGATCCACGCCGAATCAAGCTGCACATGCTCGACCTTCGGCCAGCCGGCCAGCTCCTTGCGCAAGACTTCCAGCGCTTCCGGCTTGCTGTTTTCCGGTTCGATAACAAAGGCGTCGGGCAGCGGATTGCGCGGCAAGCTGGCGACGATTTCGGCCATGCCTTCACTCGCTTCGATGCGTTTCAGGGCTTCTTCCTTGGGCACGAAACGCCATCTGGCGTTGGTCACCTGTTTTAGACGATTTTCGATCTCGCCAACCTCGCGCTTGCCGGCATCCAGGCTCATGAACAGGCTGATTTCCTGCACGCCCGAGGTATTGCGGCCAAGGTCGCGCAAATTGTCGAGCAGCACGTAACCAAAAGCCGGCAAGGTCAGCACGATGCCGATGGCGAGCAGCGACAACAGGGTGTTCAGCGGCGTCGCCCACAAGCGGCGCAACGCCGAAGCGAAGGCGGCCTGATGCTGGATCAGGGTGGCGCTCATTGCTGACTCCCGCGCGACAAGCGGATCACATGTTCAGGATGGCGGTCGATCCAGCTCTGGTCGTGCGTCGCCACGACCACCGTAACGCCGACGCGATGGAAGTCGGTGAAGATATCCAGAATGTCGCTGGCCGACGCCGCATCGAGATTGCCGGTCGGTTCGTCGGCGATCAGGATGGTCGGCCGATTGACCACCGCCCGGGCAATCGCCAGGCGTTGCTGCTCGCCGCCCGAGAGGGTCACCGGCAAAGCCTTTTCGCGCGCCAGCAGACCAACCTTGTCGAGCGCCGCCTGCGCCCGGCGAATCGCATCCTTGCGCGGCAAGCCAGCGATTTCCAGCGGCAGCATGACGTTATCCAGGGCGTTGCGGTCGAACAGCAGCTTCTGGTCCTGGAAAATCATGCCGAGATTGCGCCGCACATAAGGCAGGGCATTGCGCCCCAGCGCGGTCAAGTTCTGACCATTGACCACCAGGCTGCCGGACGTCGGCCGTTCGACGGTCGAGATCAGCTTGACCAGCGTCGTCTTGCCCGCGCCGGAATGGCCGCTGATAAAGACCATCTGGCCGGCCGAGATTTCGAAGCTGATATCCCGCAAGGCCTCGTAGCCGCCGGAGTAGCGTTTGGTCAGATTGCTGGCGACGATCATGGGGGGAGCTGGTAGATGTTAGGCGTTAGCTGTTAGTGAATTCTTGCGCGCCGGCGGCGCGGAAACTTAAAACTCGATCCTGAATCCTCAATCCTCGATCCTACTCAAACAGCGCATCGACAAAATCCTTGGCCGAGAACGGCCGCAGGTCGTCGATTTGCTCACCGACGCCGATGAAGCGGATCGGTTTCGGGCACTGGCGGGCGATGGCGGCGATGACGCCGCCCTTGGCGCTGCCGTCGAGCTTGGTCAGCACCAGGCCGGTGACCTTGATCGCCTTGTCGAAGGCACGCACCTGCTGCAAGGCGTTCTGGCCGATGTTGGCGTCGAGCACCAGCAAGGTTTCGTGCGGACCTTGCGGATCGATTTTCTGGATCACGCGGCGCACCTTGGCGATTTCTTCCATCAGGTGCAGCTGCGTCGGCAGGCGGCCGGCGGTGTCGGCCAGCACGATGTCGATGCCGCGCGCCTTGGCCGCCGAAATGGCGTCGAAAATCACCGCCGCCGGATCCCCGGAATCCTGCGAAATCACCGTCACGTTGTTGCGCTCGCCCCAGGTTTGCAATTGTTCGCGGGCGGCCGCGCGGAAGGTGTCGCCGGCAGCCAGCAGCACGCTTTTGCCCTGGTCCTGGAAATATTTGGCCAGCTTGCCAATTGAAGTCGTCTTGCCGGCGCCGTTAACCCCGGCAATCATGATCACGTAGGGCTTGTGGGTCGACACATCGAGCGGCTGTTCGAGCGGCTGGAGGATTTCCAGCAGGGCGTCGTGCAGCGCTTTCTGGATCGCTGCCGGCGTGTCGAGCTTGTCGCGTTTGGCGGCTTTCTTCAGCTCGTCGAGCAGATGGGTCGTCGCCTCGACGCCGACGTCGGACGTCAGCAGCAGGGTTTCCAGCTCTTCGAGCAGCTCATCGTCAACCTTGCCGCGCGAAAACAGGGTCTTGAGCTTGCCGCCCAACTGGGCGCGCGTCTTGGCCAGGCCCTGGAACAGGCGTTCGCGCCAGGACGGCTTGGCGGCGGTTTTTTCCGGCAATGCGACGGGCGAGTCAACGGGCATTTCGACGGACAACGCTGCCGGCGGGGTATCAGCCGCAGCCGGTTTGGCCTCGGGCGGTTTTTTTTTCAGGAAACTGAACA
>JAVBXO010000274.1 GCA_030824535.1 Azonexus sp.
AAGTAGGTCGGGTTAGCGCAGCGTAACCCGACATTTGCGGCGCTTGCTGGCGTTTGTCGGGTTACGCCCTGCGGGCTAACCCGACCTACAGGACTGTGCGCTTGCAACAATTGCTAAAAAGAACCGCCCCCTGCGCGCAACAGTTATGCTTTAAATTCCCGGCGTTGGCGTCATTCGCCGGCAACTCGCCGCGATTCGGGAACAGCACTGAAGCAGCGGCGTGAACCAACAATAACCAGTAACTCGGGGAACTCTCATGGCAGGCTTTGAAAATTACACACGCGACACCGCCGAAATCGAGGCGGCCATTGTTCGCAAGGGCATCGCTCTCGGCATCGACTGGTCCGACCCGGTGGAAGTCCAGGCACTGGCGCACGAAGCGCTGAATCATCTGGCCGACGATATAAGGATCGCCGCCAGTTCACCAGTCAATTACGAAATGCTGACCAAGGTCGAATTGTTCGGCCTGGCCGGCGTCATGCTCAAGACCATGGCCGAAAGCGCCGGTGAAGGCCTGGAAAGCCACGGCGGCCCGGTCTGGAAAGCCTTCGCCCGCGCCCTCTGGGCCGAATCCCGTGCCCGCCAGGGCGATGAGGACGGCCAGCCAGGCTGAGTTGGCCGCCAAAAAACAAAGCCGCACCCAAGGGTGCGGCTTTTGCGCGTCCTGCAGGTTCCGGCACTAGCGCTTCAACATGCTCTTGACCTGCTTGTCCAGCGGCAGGCTGTAGTCGTATGCCGCCAATACGTAGCTGGTGGACGGATCAACCAGCTTCAGCGTCACATGCACAAAGCTCGCGCTTTCGGCATAGGTGCCAACGATCACCCCCTGCGCCTTGTGGGCGCTGGCAACTTCCTTGATCTCGCGGGTCAGCAGGAATTCACCTTCGTTACGCTTGATGTAAATACTGTTGCGGACCTTCAACTCGACCACGCTGCGCCCCATCTGCGCCACCCGCGAAGCAACCTGCTCGGAAATGACCCGGCCCAGCGTCGAGGACTGCTCAAGCGCATCGATATTCGCCAAGGTCGCAACAATCAGCGGCGCCTCCTCACTGCCGGGGCGATTGGAGCTTCCGTACACCGGCACCGCCATGCGCTTGAACAGCTCATCGGTCGCCGCATAATTGGCCTGACGCAACGGGTGGTTACGCGCCTCTTCATAAGTCGGTTCGACAAGCACCGGCTGCATGCCCCTTGGCATGCTTTCACAGGCGCTCAACACAGCCACCAGCCCCAAGACCCCGGCAATCATCAGCGTGCGCATTTGACTTCTCCCGCAGCACAGTCGCCAAAAACCTTGACCACCGAGTTGGCGCCGCGCTTGTTGCGCTGCCAGTACAAACCAGCGTCCTCATCGGCGGTGTAGTAGATATTGCTCTGTCGGGCGACGATTCTGCCGGCATCAACAACCGTCACGGTCAGCAGGATTTCCGTGCGCGGCACCGGACCACCGGCGAAACGCCCACCCGCCAACGCTTCATTGCTCACCCAGCCGAAACCCTCGATGGCCGACACGGCGGCAAGCGCCTTCAGTCCGGCCGAAACGCCGCCGGCGCTCGCCAGATCAGCCACCATGACGCCGCCAAGCGCCCACAGGCCAGCCGTCAAGGCCGATGCCTCACCGTAGAAATAAGTGCTGGCGACCCGGCCCGGATGAAAGGCATAGGCGTTGTAACGCACATCGGCGACCAGGGAACCCGCCTCATTGACGGCCACAGGCACACCTCGGGCGACCAGTGAAGAAATCAGCAGTTCGCGGAAACCTTCGACGAAAAGTTGCTCGCCTTCGGGCTGCGGCACGTAAACGGCACGCCCCTTGAGTTGATCGCGCAAAGCGCCGGCCATCTGCTCGGCAAAGTTATCGGCGATCAACTGCCAGTGCCGGGCCGCCTGGAGCTTGGGCTGTTCCATATTGGCAAAACGGGTCGGCGCCGGTGTGTCGGCATAATGCGTGGCACACCCCGCCAACCCCATGCACACCAGCGCAACTGCCGTAAGGGTAATTTTTTTCACTATTTTCTCCAGAAACAAGCAAATCAACTCATCGGCATCTTGAAAAATCTACAGGGGATACTATGCACGCGAGAACTAGCGGTCAATCACCACGACAACTCCATACGCCATCAGCGAAAATTTTTCCGAATCAGCAGCAGCAAGCCCAAAGATCAGCAAAGCGGATGGCAAACGCGCGCAGCGCCGGGGTCGAGTGATAACATTCGTCCCCTCGATTGCAACCGCCCCCTCATGCGCCAGCTGATTCTCGACCTGCTGCCGGAAAGTCCGCCCACCCTGGATAACTTCGTTCCGGGCGGCAACGGCGAAACGCTTGCTGCCCTGACGCGCTGGCTCGCCGGCGAGTTCGGCATCAACACGACCTCCTTTTGCCTGCACGGCGAATCGGGTTGCGGGCGCTCGCACCTGTTGCAGGCCAGCCGTTTCGTTTATGTCGATGCATTGCGCAATCCGGCGCTGAAAGGCATCACCGCCGGCCAGCAACTGGCGGTGGACAATGTCGAGGCGCTGGATGAGGAAGGTCAGATCGCGCTGTTTGCGCTGTTCAATCAACTGAAAATGAGCCATGGCCGGCTGTTGACCGCCAGCGCCCAGCCGCCGGCGCACCTGAAAGTTCGCGAAGACCTGCGCACCCGCCTCGGCTCCGGCCTGATCTATCGCCTGCAACCGCTGACCGATGCCGAAAAGCGCGCCGCCGTCGCCACCCAGGCCAAGGAACGG
>JAVBXO010000226.1 GCA_030824535.1 Azonexus sp.
TTACGCCAGCCAGACCGCTGAAAACCTCACCGCCTTGGTCATCGCGAATGTGCAAAATTCGGCCGCCGGCTACAGCCACATCCTCGCCCCGGCGACGACCTTCGGCAAAAACCTGTTGCCGCGCGTCGCCGCCTTGCTCGACGTGGCGCAGATTTCCGAAATTACCGGCGTTGAATCCGCCGATACCTTCGTCCGCCCGATCTACGCCGGCAATGCGCTGGCGACAGTCAAGAGCGCCGATGCCGTCAAGGTCATCACCGTGCGGACCACCGCCTTTGATGCGGTCAACGCCGGCAACAGTGCCGAAATCGAAAGCATCGCTGCAGCCGCCGATACCGCGCAATGCACGCTGATCAACCGCGAACTGACCAAGTCCGAACGTCCGGAACTCGGTGCGGCCAAGATCATCGTCTCCGGTGGTCGTGGTCTGGGTAGCGGTGAAAACTATCACCAACTGCTCGAGCCGCTGGCTGACAAGCTCGGTGCGGCGCTGGGCGCTTCCCGCGCTGCGGTGGACGCCGGCTTCGTGCCCAACGATTACCAGGTTGGCCAGACCGGCAAGATCGTCGCGCCGCAGCTGTATATCGCCGTCGGCATCTCCGGCGCGATCCAGCACCTGGCCGGCATGAAGGAGTCCAAGGTGATCGTCGCGATCAACAAGGATCCGGATGCGCCGATTTTCCAGGTAGCCGATTACGGCCTGGTGGCTGATCTGTTTGAAGCTGTGCCGCAACTGGCCGCCGCTGTTTAAACCAACAAGGAGGCGCCGAGCTTTCCGTCATTCCCGCCTGCGCGGGAATGACAGGCCAGGGTCTCCAATAATTCCGTGGAGTAGAAACATGAGCAATTACGTCGCCCCGCTGCGTGACATGCAGTTCGTCCTGAATGAAATCGCCGGTCTGGAAGAAATTTGCGCCCTGCCGGGTAATGAAGAATGTTCCGTTGAGCTGGTTGAATCCATCCTCGACGAAGCCGCCAAGTTCGCTTCCGGCGTGCTCGACCCGATCAATCGCGGTGGCGACACCGTCGGCTCCAAGTGCGAAGCCGGCGTCGTGACCACCGCGCCCGGTTTCAAGGATGCCTACACCCTGTTCCGCGATACCGGCTGGAACGCCATGCCTTTCTCGCCGGAATACGGCGGCCAGGGCCTGCCGGCGGCCGTGACCATGGCGGTTAACGAAATGTGGAAGTCGGCCAACATGGCGTTCGCGCTGTGTCCGATGCTCACCGGCGGCGCCATTGAAGCCATCGCCCACCACGCTTCCGACGAACTCAAGCAGACCTATCTGCCGAAGATGGTCGAAGGCGTGTGGACCGGCACGATGAACCTGACCGAGCCGAACGCTGGCTCCGACCTCGCCGCCATCTCCACCAAGGCCAAGGCCGTGGGCGACGGTACCTATCTCGTTGCTGGCACCAAGATCTTCATCACCTGGGGCGAAAACGACTGCGCCGAGAACATCATCCACCTCGTGCTGGCTCGTCTGCCGGATGCACCGGCTGGCCTCAAGGGCATCTCGCTCTTCCTCGTGCCGAAGTTCCTGGTCAATGCCGATGGCTCGCTGGGTGCGCGCAATGACCTGATCTGCTCGTCCATCGAACACAAGCTGGGCATCCACGGCAGCCCGACCGCCGTCATGTCCTATGGCGACAAGGACAACTGCGTCGGCTACCTGATCGGTGAAGAAAACAAGGGCGTCGGCTACATGTTCACGATGATGAACCACGCCCGCGTCAACGTCGGCCTCGAAGGTGTCGGCATCGCCGAGCGCGCTTACCAGCACGCGCTGTGGTACGCCCGCGAACGCGTGCAGGGCAAGATCATTGGCGACAAGTCCAGCGAAAAGAAGCCCATCCTGCACCACCCGGACGTTCGCCGTCTGCTGATGGACGTCAAGTCGCGTACCGAAGCCATGCGCACGCTGGCTTACTACGCCGCTGCCCAGATCGACAAGGCCCACGCTGGCAATGCCGTCGCGCAAGCCCGCATCGACCTGCTGACGCCGGTGGTCAAGGGCTGGAGCACCGAGCAAGGCGTCGAGCTGTCGTCGACCGCGCTGCAAGTCTTCGGGGGTGTTGGTTTCGTTGAAGAAACCGGCGCAGCCCAGTACTACCGCGATTCGCGCATCACCACCATTTACGAAGGCACGACCGCGATTCAGGCGAACGACCTCGTTGGCCGCAAGCTGGCTCGCGAAAAAGTGCCGGGTGCAGCCATGAAGGCGCTGCTCGCCGAAATGACCGCCGATGCCGCCGCCCTCGCTGGCAACCCGAAGCTGGCCAATATTGCGGTCAACCTGCAAAACGGCATCAATTCCCTGGCCGCCACGGCGGATTGGATCATCGCCAATTACGAAAGCGCCCCGGCCGATGTCCACGCCGGTTCCGTGCCTTTCCTCAAGCTCACCGGCATCGTTGTTGGCGGCTGGCTGATGGCCAAGTCGGCCGGCGTTGCTGCCCAGCGTCTGGCCGAAGGCAGCAGCGACACCTTCTACACCGCCAAGCTGGCTACCGCCGAATACTTCGCCACCCACCAACTGCCCTTCGCCGCTGCCTACGCCGCCGAAGTCACTGGCGGCGCGGCTTCGGTCTTCGGTTTGCCGGAAGAGCTGTTCTAAAAGCTAATTCCTTCCCTTTCCGGGAAAGGTCTTAAGGCTTGTTTCCTCCCCCTTCAAGGGGGAGGCCAGGAGGGGGATGGGTTTCTTCTGTTCCCGATAAACCCATCC
>JAVBXO010000176.1 GCA_030824535.1 Azonexus sp.
GCCGGAATATTGGCCGCCGCCCGTTCCGGCGCGATTTGTTCCTGCTCGACCCAACAGCGTTGCTGCGGCGTACCCAGCACGGCCCGAACGGAAGTCACACTGACCTCGAACAAGCGCTCATCGTTATGCCGACGACTATCGTAAATGGGGGCCTGCAGCGGGGCATAACGAGCATCTTCAATCCGCGCGTCGCCGAGGACTTCGCGCACCGACGAAATACGGTTATTCAAACCCATGGCAGCCAGTGAGGGATAACGCCCAGGGCGCAAGACCGCACAGCGCCCGGTGAATCCGGCATTTTCGCAAACCTCCCAGCGGTCACGAAAAACCATGACCGATGAGGCACGATCATTGAGACCATGGCGCGCGAAGTTGGCGATCCGCTCGCCCGTGTTGAAAGAACGGCCGCCAAAGCCTTCCTGTTCGAAGAAAGTGATTTGCCCCCCGGCGTTATTCGCGGCGGGCATGACCGGGACCGGGGCATAACGACTGGCGGCAATCCGGGCATGGCGCTGAATAGGTCTGACGGAGGAAACGCGCTCGTTCAAACCCATGGCTGCGAGCGAAGGATAATTGCCGGGCCGCAAAACCACGCAGCGACCACGAAATTTTTGGTCTTCGCAGACCTCCCAGAGGGCGCTGCGCACGACGACTGAGGACGCCCGGTTATTGAAGCCGAAACGCTGAAAATTACCGACTTCCCGGCCAGTGGAAAAAGACTGTCCGGCAAAACCCTCGCGCTCGTAAAAAATGACTTCAGCAGCCGCGTGCGTGCTGATGACCAGACAGGCCACAGCCAGGATATTTCTGAATCTGGAATTCATTGATCTCTCCGGTTTCAAACACTGATGGAAAAAATTCATGCCAGCACATCCTGAATCGGTTTTGGCATGTTCAGGAAAAACAATCTCTGCTGCCAGCGTCATGAATTTTGCCTAGCGGGCGCCCTTGTGCTGCTTGGCACCATCGTTTTTATGGCGACCGGCAACTTCGCTTTGCTCGGCCTTCTGTTTCTGTTTGATCACCGCTTCCGGCAAAGAGGAAGGTTTTTGACCCGGCTTCGACTGCGGGGTTTTGGGTTGCTGTTTCATGAAAGCCTCCTGGTGAGTCATGGCGTCGGCCCATCGCCGACTTATCCTCACCATAGGCAGGGCTGAGCAAGGCCACAGTGCGCCGGCGCACATAAATGGCAGATGTCGCCAGGCCCGGCATTACTTCCTGATTTCATAAGAGCCAAAAATCGTCTGCGCCAGCCGGGTTTCCGGCAGGATGTAAACGATACCCGCCGTCCCCAGAAAAGCTTTTCTGACAATTTGCACAAAAAATGCGATTGGCACATTGATGCAACCATAAGTAATACGGTTGTCCATGGGCGTCAGCGAGGCCAGGCGCTGATGGCGTCGCTCCTTGAGCGTGCCGGGAACGACCCGATGCATGGAGATCGCCAGGTCATAGTCAACCCAGAGAATCTCCACCCCATGAATATTCCGGCCCAAGGCTGCAACAAATCGGCCGGCCGGCGTTGTCCGCTCTTCCGGCCGGACATCCGACAACTTTCGCTCGCCGATGCCCGGCGCCGAGTCATCGCCCACGGCCATGCCGACCAGGGCCGGCGCTGCGCCCCAGAGCCGGCCATCAGGGTGGAAAACAAATACTTTCGCCGCCGTCTTGTCCACAATCACAAATGGCTTCGACTGGTTATCGGCGGAATCAATGACCCATGCGGCCAGTTCCCTCGCTTCGCTGGATGCGGCTTCCCGCTTGAAATCGCTCCTCTCGGGTAGCGGACTGGCCAAAGCCTGCAGCGCAGGACTGGACGAAAGCACGCCCTGGAGAGGTGGCAACAAGGCGCCGCTAATCGCCAGCGGCGCTTCCCCTTCACCAGCAGCCGCTGGCGAAGGGGGCAAGCCGGCGAGCAGCAGCACAATCACACGAAGCATGATTGAGCTCAGCCTGTCACCGCTCCTGACCACCCTTTCCCCGCCGCTCAGTTACGGTCTTGCTTGCGCGGAGCGGGTGCCCGGTAAATCTCCGCAGGTGCCGGTGGCGGAGCGACAACCGGCACTGCCGCCAACGGGGCAGCCGGCTGGTACTGCGGCGGTAGTTCGGCCAGGAGCACGCCTGGCATGACTGGCGGCTCAACGACCAAAGGCAAAACCGGGGTCAGGACAGGCAGATGGATCGGCGGCACCACCAAGGGCGGAACCGGAACAGGCACTGGAATAATGATGATCGGAGCAGCTGGCGGCAGAATACTGGCTGTCGTTACTGCCGTGGGGTTCACGGTGTAATTAACGGCATCGCTGCCGCCAAGCGCAAGACCCGTACCGGTCACCGGCTTGCTATTTCCGACTTCCTTGTCAATGAACGCTGCCGTGCCGCCGGTGTAGCTGACGGTGTCACCGGGGATCGCCCCGGTCAGGCTGTGCGTCAGGATGGTCGCAGCCGGGGTGGCATCATAGACTTTATCGGCCACGGTAATACTGCCAATAATCGCCAGCGGCGTGATGCTGGCGGTGGTCGCTGCCGAGGGGTTGACCGTGTAGTTGCCGGCATCGACACCGGCCAGGGCCAGACCGCTACCGGTCACGGCCTTGCCGACACCGACATTCTTGTCACCGAACACTGCCGTGCCGCCCGCGTAGCTGACGGTATCACCGGCAATGGCGCCGGCCAGACTGCGCGTCAGGATGGTGGCGCTGGTATTGGCGTCGTACAC
>JAVBXO010000268.1 GCA_030824535.1 Azonexus sp.
ATAGTAGTAAGCGCCGCCACCGACGAGCAGGGCCGAGCCGAGGGCAATGAAGATGGCCCGGCGGCTCCAGCGACTGCGCAGTTTGTCCTTGATTCCCATGAAGCTGTTTTCCTGATGCGTTTTTGCCTGAGGGCATGAAACCGGCTGATACCTTGCCGCCATCCGTCATCCCCGCGCAGGCGGGGATCCAATTCGTTGAACTTCCTGGATTCCCGCTTTCGCGGGAATGACATTTTTGAGTTGATCCGAGTTTCCCTGAGCGTGAAACAGGGCGGTTCTCGCCCGCCCCGTAGCGGATTTTAGCCTGCCGGTTTTATCTGTCGGCAATGGATAGATGTAAGCAGTTGTTCGCGATTTTTTGTCAGTCACTCAAACCCCTCCCCAGCCCTCCCCTTGTCAGGGGAGGGGGCCGATCACGCGCGATTGTGGGTTGCTCCTCCCCTGACAAGGGGGTGAAGGCGGAAGAGGCAGAGCATCGCTCTGCCCCGCCGAAACGGGCTGGCTATGCAAAGCCAGCCCTCCGGCCGGGAGGGGTTTTCGGACGGCTCAATTCAAAACCAAGCCCGAGTTCAAAGGAACTGTTCCGCACCGACCAGCCCGACCTTGGTCAATCCCTGGCGCTGCACCGCCGACATCACCGAGGCGACGTGGCGATAGGGCACCTTGCGGTCCGGGCGGATATGCAGTTCCGGCGGCACGGCCTGGCCGGCGGCGGCTTGCAGGCGGCTTTCCAGGCCGGCGGCACCGGCCAGCGCCTCGCCGTTCCACAGCACCGTCCCGGCGGGATCGATGTTGATCTTGACGATTTCCGGTGGCGTCGTGGGGGGCGGAGGATTGCCGACAGGCATGTTGAGATTGACCGAATGCAGCTGGATGGGGATGGTGATGATGAGCATGATCAGCAGCACCAGCATGACGTCGATCAGTGGCGTGGTGTTGATTTCCGCCATGATCTCCGGTTCGCCGGACTTGCTGCTTGAGCCGATAGCCATTGCCATGTGAAACTCCTTTTCTGGCCGCTGCCTTACTGGCGCGGCGGCGGTTCGGTAATGAAGCCGAGCTTGAGGATGCCTGCCCGCTGACCAGCGAGGACGACCTTGCCGACGTATTCGTAAGGTGCGCCGCCATCGCCGCGAATCTGCACTTCCGGCTGCGGGTCGAGCACGGCGACCTGCTTCAATTCATTGACCAGGGTCTCCTGATCGGGAATTTCGCGCTCGTTCCAGTACACCTTGCCGTTGGCCGCGACCGAGAGATTGATGTTCTCGGGTTTGGTGATGCGGACCTGGCTGCGTTCCTTGGGCAGATCGACGGGAACCGTGTGGGTCACCACCGGGATTGTGATCAGGAAAATGATCAGCAAGACCAGCATGACGTCGACCAGCGGCGTGGTATTGATCGCGGAGACGACCTCGTCTTCGTCATCCGCTGTTCCGACATGCATTCCCATGGCTTTTCCTTAGACCGAAATGGCGCGGATGGCCTGGACGACCTTGGGATTGCGCTCTTCACGACGTTCGGCGGCGGCGCCGAGCAGCACGGCGTGGAGTTCGGCACCAAAGGTGCGGACGTTTTCCAGCGCTGCCTTGTTGCGGCGGACCAGCCAGTTGTAGCCGAGCACGGCCGGGACGGCGACGGCGAGGCCGATGGCGGTCATGATCAGCGCTTCGCCGACCGGGCCGGCAACCTTGTCGATGGACGCCTGACCGGCGATGCCGATGGCCGTCAGCGCGTGGTAGATGCCCCAGACCGTGCCGAAGAGACCGACGAAGGGCGCGGTCGAGCCGACCGTGGCGAGAAAGGCCAGACCATCCTGCAGGCGCGACTGGACGTTTTCAATCGAGCGATGGATCGACAGCTGGATCCAGTCATTCAGATCGATGTAGCCAAGCAGGCCACGGTGATTGGCGGTGGCATCGGCGCCGCTTTTGGCGACAAAGTGATAGGCGCTGGTGGTGGCCAGCGATTCGATGGCCTGGTCAACACCGCCGGCCGACCAGAAGGTCTCATTCGCCGCCTGGCCTTGTTTGATCAATTTGTGCTGCTCATAGAGCTTGGTGAAGATGATCAGCCAGCTGCCGAAGGACATGATCAGCAGGATGGTCAGGGTGCCCTTGGCGACGGCATCACCACCGGCCCACAGGGCATCGATGCCGTAGGGATTGTCGACGACCGCGCTCTCGGCGAAGGCGGCGAGGCTGGCAGTCGCCAGGAAGAGGCTGGCGCCGAACTGGCGCAGTTTGCGGATGGACATGAGAAAACTCCTGAAATGGTTGGAATGTCTGAAATTGAGTGAAATGGCTTATTCGTTGCGGAAGACGAAGGGCACGCGAACGCGGACATCGCGGCCCTGACCGGCGCACTGGTATTTGGCGATGGCGCTGATGGCGGCCTGGTTGAAGATCGAGTTCGTCGTCTGGACGATGCCGATGTCGCGCACCTCGCCATTGGCGGCAACCGTGAACTCGGCCAGCACCTGGCCGGAGAGGCCCATGCGAATGGCCTGTTTTGGCACGTCGACCGCAACCGACTGGTGATTGGGGCAAGCCACGGCGATGTTGATCTGTACCGGCTTGACCGGCTCGGGGGCGGGTGCCGGCGGTGCCGGGGGCGGCTCGGGACGGCGTTCGGCGGTCGTGGTGATCGGTGGCGTCGGCGCCTGGACCTGGGTTTCGGTCTTCGGGACATAGGCCGGCGGCGGGGGCGTGTTGA
>JAVBXO010000206.1 GCA_030824535.1 Azonexus sp.
ATCCGGCAGAGAGGAGGTCTGTTCAAAAGAAGGAGGCGGTTGCTCGGAAATCATGCGGCGCGCAGTAAAGCACAGTTACCCTTCTCCAAGAAGCTCCACCACTTTCTGAGAAACTACTTTCTTCGGCCAGGTATTCGACCGGCAAAAAGGCACTGCCCTGGTGGCTGCCGTCACAGAAAGGCTGGCTCTTGCTCTTGCCGCAGGAGCACCACCAGTAGCTCTTGCCGGCTTCGACGGCAACGGCAAGCGGGGATTTCTGGGCGATTTCGGCTTGGCTCATGGTGTTTTTTCCTTCAATGGGATGAGTGATGCCGGGCCGCGCATGGCCCGGCCGGGACGGCGGTCTGCTTACTGCTTGATCGCTTCGACGGCGATGTCGATACGCACGTCGTCGCCAACGTAAGGCGCGTACTTGCCGGCATTGAATTCAGAACGCTTGACGACCGTCCAGGCATTGGCGCCGATGGCGTCCTTCTTGACGATCGGGTGCGGCATGGCCTGGAAGGAGGTCACGGTCAGGGTCACCGGCTTGGTCACGCCCTTCAGGGTCAGGTTGCCTTCGATACTGACCGGCTTGTCGCCTTCAAAAACGACCTTGGTCGACTTGAAGCTGGCGGTCGGGTAGGTCGCGGTGTCGAGGAAGTCTTCACCCTGGATGTGCTCGTTGAAGGTCGGGTAGCCGGTATTGACGGATTTGGTGTCAATGACGATGTCGACCGCGCCAGTCTTGGCAGCCTTGTCGAAAACGACGGTGCCGGTGGTCTTGTCGAAGCGGCTGAGCTGGGTCGAATAGCCGAAGTGGCTGTAGGAGAAGCGCGGGAAGCTGTGGGTGCTGTCGAGGACGAAGGTTTCCGGGGCAGCGAAGGCCGGCGCGATGGCGGTGGCGGCGAGGGCGAGGATGGCGAGTTGCTTTTTCATGGTGGGTTCTCCGTGGGAGTTGGGGGATTACTTGCCGGAAGCGGCGATATGGAACTTGATCTGGACATCGTTGGCGACGATGTCGAACTTGGCCCAGCTGCCTTCGCCGATGGCGAAATCGCCACGGCGGATGCTGAAGCTGCCGTCGAAGCTGGCGCTATTGCCTTGGGCAGTGAAGGTGGCGGGGACGAGGACATCGACGGTCTTGCCTTTGATCGTCAATTGGCCGGTGACTTCGTAGCGATTGCCGCCGAGTGCCTTGACGCTGCTTGAAACGAAACGGGCGGTGGGGAAAAGCTTGGTGTTGAACCAGGCCTTGCCGGCGACTTCCTGGTCGGATTCGGCGCCGCCGGTGTCGATGCTGGCCAGATCGACGTCAAAGCTGGCTTTGGCGGCGGTGGCCTTAGCCGGGTCAAAGGCCAGCTGGGCGCTGAACTTCTTGAACTTGCCGTCCATCTTGACGCCCATTTGCTGGTAGCCGAAAGCGACAGTGCTCTTGTCGGCCTGGACCTGGGTGAATTCGACGGCCTGGGCGGCGAAAGCGCTGAGCAGGGCGGCGGTGGCGAGGGCTGTTTTGAGTATTTTCATGATGTTCTCTGTGGGTCGGGGCGATCAGTGTTTCGGCAGCATCCGGGTCAGGATGTCGTCCTTGTCGATGAAGTGATGCTTCAGCGCGGCGCCGATGTGGCCGGCCAGGGTGATGGCAAACAGCAGGTTCAGGCTTTGATGCACCAGTGCCAGCGCGTCGCCGAGTTCCTTGTCCTTGCTCAGCAGATCGGGAATCGGCAGGACGCCGAACCAGACGGTCTGGAAACCCTTGGCTGAACTCATCAACCAGCCGGACAGCGGAATCGCGATCATCAGCAGGTAGAGCGCGGCATGGCCGGCGTGGGCGATCAGTTGCATCAGCGGCGGCATGTTCGCTGGCAAGGCCGGTGGCCGGTGGGTGATGCGCCAGACGAGGCGGAACAAGACCAGCAGGAAAGCGCTGACGCCGGCCCATTTGTGCCAGGAATAGAGTTGCAGTTTTTCCGGCGACAGCGGCAGATCATGCATGTAGACGCCGAGGGCGAGCAGCCCGAAGAGCAGGACGGCCATCAGCCAGTGCAGTAATTTGGCGGTAGTGGTGTAAGTGGCTGACACGGTCGACCTCCTTATTGGGGCAAAAATGCGTAGGCATCCATGGCAATGACGTAGTCGTCGATGCCAGTATGAAAACGATCCGTTATGGCACTCGGTGCGCTGGCACCCAAAGCGACATAAAAAGGCAGCAGATGTTCATCGCTCGGGTGGGCGCGCAGGGCGGAAGGGGCTTGCTGGCGGTAGTCGAGCAGGGCCGGCAGATCTCTAGCGTCCAGGCGCTCGGCAAACCAGTCGGCGAATTCGCGCACATAGGCCGGCGTTTGGCCGCCATTGCGCCAGGCCATCTGGAAATCGCGCAGATTGTGCGTGATGCTGCCCGAGCCGATGATCAGGAAACCGCGCTCGGCCAGCGGCGCCAGCGCCTGCCCCAGGCGGTAAGCCTGTTCGGTACCGCCATGGCTTTGCAGCGACAGCGGAATGACCGGGATGTCGGCATCCGGGTACATGATGCGCAGTGGCACCCAGGCACCATGATCGAGGCCGCGCTGCTCGTCGCGGGCGACCGGCAGGCCGGCGGCGGCGATGGCTGTGGCGACTTCCTCGGCGGCTTCGCGGCAGCCGGTGGCGGGGTAACGGATGGCGTACAGCGCTTCCGGGAAGCCCCAGAAATCGTGGATGGTTTCCAGGCGGGCAGCGGTGCCAA
>JAVBXO010000113.1 GCA_030824535.1 Azonexus sp.
TCGAGTCATGGGCCAAGACTGGCGGGACAAAACAGAGCAGCCCGAGGCTCATTCCGGCACAGACGGAAATCCGGACATGACGTCGCCAGCGCGGGAATGACGGCAGAACGAAGATCACGCCACCGCCGGCCGCCGCGTCAGCCGCATCGCTGCCAGAAAACTGGCGGCGATCAGTACCACCAGCGCCGCACCGAAAGCCAGCTCCTTACCCTCGCTCCAAGTCTCAATGGCTGGCGATAAAAGCTTGGCGGCGCCGAAAGCGGCAACCAGCAGGCTGATGCCCGACACCACCAGCCCCATGACCCGCGAAGCGACCAAAGCAACCTGATCCGCACGGGCAATCAGGCGAGCAATCCACAGGCCGTTGATGCCATCGGTCAGCAGCATGCCGAGCATGAACAGCAGCGCGAGCGTCAGCGCCTCCTGCCAGCCGCCGAAGCGCGTCGCGGTCAGCGCGAAGAAGGCCGCTTGCGACAAGGTATCGAAGGACAGCGCGAACAAGGCGCCAACCAACGCCACCAGCGCCGGATGCGAGGCCTGACGCAAGCTGCCGAGCAGCCGCCCCTTGAGGCCGACGGGCTGGACCATTTCATCGGGGCCGGCGCGCAGCACGGCAGCCAGATTAAGACTGCCAAGCAGCACCAGGAAAGCGATGGAAATCAGCGAACCGAGTGTGCCAAACCACTCGGGAACCGCCCATTGTCCGGCCAGCGCCGACACGCCAAGGGCAATCGCCATGACCACAGCGCCGTGGCCAAGCGAAAACAGCGTGCCGCAATAACGCGCCATCGCCGGTCGCGTTCGGGCGTTGCAGCGCGTCAGGCCATCGATGGTCGCGAGATGGTCAGCATCGAAGCCATGCTTCATGCCGAGCACGAAAGTCAGGATCAGCAGCGACAACCAGTCAGAGGGCAGAGTTTCCATGGCGCTTGTATGAAGTTTTTCAACATCTTCATACAAGGAGCGTGCCAGAACAATAAGTCATTGTTCGTATTGATCCTTGCCGATGCAGCGAATCAAAAGCGGTCAGCTGCTTTCCAGTGGCAATGCAAGGATGAATTCCGCCCCGCCGCCGGGCGCGTTGGCGGCGCTCAGACGTCCACGATGGCGCTCGACGATGCCGTAGCTGATCGACAAACCCAGCCCAGTCCCCTGCCCGACCGGCTTGGTCGTGAAAAATGGCTCGAACAGCCGGCCAAGGTGCTCGGCGGCAATGCCCGGCCCGTTGTCGACAAAAGTCAGCAAGACCTGCCCCGGCTGCCTTTCCCCGGAAATTTTCAGGCGCGGCTCGGGCTGGCTGGCGCTGGCATCGCAGGCATTCTGAATGAGGTTCATGACCACCTGCTGCAACTGGCCGGAAGAACCGGTGCAGGTCAAATTGGCCGGCAAATCGACGTCGACCGCAAATTTGCTGCTGGCGCTCTGCACCACCCAGCGCAGCGAGCGTTCGACGACTTCATTGAGGCTAACTCGCTCCGGCGTCATCTTGTCGGCGGCGGAAAAACGCTTCAGGGCATCGACGATGTCGCGCGTGCGTTCCGCCCCCTCGATCATGCCGTCGATCAGGTGCGGCATGTCGCCGAGGATGCGGTCGATGCGCAACTCCCGACGCAAGGCCTGCAAGGCCGCATCGTCAGCGGCGTCGCTGGCATGCACCGCGCCGAGATAGCTCTCGAGGCGCGTTGCGTAACGCTTCAGCGACAACACATTGCCGAGCACGAAACTGATCGGATTGTTCAGCTCATGCGCCACGCCAGCGACCAGACGGCCCAGCGAAACCATTTTTTCGGCGTGCAGCAGCTGGCTTTGCGTGCGTTTCAAGTCTTCGTGCGCCTGGCGCAGCGCCGAGTAGGCCTTGCGCAGTTCGCCGACCGGCCGGCCGGTCACGACGATGCCCATCAGCTTGCCGGTCTGCGACACGCGCGGCGTGCAGTTCATTGACACCGGCACCGTCGAACCATCGCCGGCGCGCAGGAAAAATTCGCAATCATGGACACCTTCGCGGGCATAGCGGGCGAACAGCTCGCGCGCCTTGGCCTGCTCGCCTGCGTCGGCAAACAGGCTGAACACCGGCGTCTTGGCCAGCTCTTCAGCGGTTTTGCCGGCAAAGTGGCACAGCGAATGATTGACCTCCTCGATGCTGCCGTAGCGGTCGCAGACGATGAGGATGTCGGACATCGACGCCAGCACGCTTTCAATGAACTGGTGCGACTCCTCGAGCGCGGCGTTTTTTTCCTCGAGGGCGACTTCGTACTGCAGCAGGTCGTTATAGACCTCATCCATCTTCTGGATGACCTCGATCCAGGCCTGTTCGCCAGCCCCGGAGAGCGGCGAATCGTCGACCAGGTCAGCGCGTGGGGCGGTAGTGGACATGATCCTCGCCGTGTTCGTCGTGGGCATGGTGATGCTCGGGCGCCAGTGCAATCAGGTTGAGCTGGCCATGACGCACGCCGCGTTCGGCGGTCAGCGCATCGGCAAATTGTCGGACTTCTGCGGTCGCCCCTTTGAGAATGACGGTTTCCAGACAATGGTCGTGATCAAGATGGCTGTGCATCGCCGCCACCGTCAGGTCGTGATGATCGTGCTGCAGAGCGGTCAGACGTTCAGCCAGTTCGCGCTCGTGGTGGTTGTAAACGTAAGATAAATTGGCCACGCAATGGCCGCTCGGCTCGGCCCGCTGGCGGTCCTGTTCGATTGCCCCGCGAATCAGGTCGCGCACGGCTTCCGAGCGATTGACGTAGCCGCGCGCCGCGATCAGTTCGTCGAACTGGCGAGCCAGTGACTCGTCCAGCGAAATAGTGAAGCGTTCCATCGGTCCCTCACAGGCAAAACAATGCCGCCATTATTTCCTATCGCCACTGGAACGAGAAATGCTTGAAACAAAGCCAGTGTCCCGGAAAAAATCCGGACACTTCCCCGTCGTTCATGCAGGCCATAGCGTCAGGAGAATTCATCATGGCACACAGCGAAATCCGTCTCACGGTCGCCGAAGAGCGCACCATCTACAACGTCGCGGCCATCGACCGCGCTATCGAGGATGCGACGGGCAATCGCAACGAAGCCCAGGCCGCCCTCTACGACAAGATGAAGCAACGCGGCGGTGGCCGCTTCCTGATCCGCCCAAGCGGCGCCGACATGGTCGACGAGCTCTACGAAACCTGCCCCAACTTCGACGAAGTCATCGACGACATCCGCAAGCATCTCGCGCTGGCGGTCGCCGGCCAGGAACCAATGAGCTTCACGCCCATCCTGCTGCTTGGCGAACCAGGCATCGGCAAGACCCATTTCGCCCGCGAACTGGCCAACAAACTCGGCACCGGTCACGAGTTCGTTTCGATGAGTTCGCTGACCGCCGGCTGGATACTTTCCGGCGCGTCGGCGCAATGGAACAACGCCAAGCCGGGCAAGGTCGCGCACACTTTGGTGCATGGCGACTACGCCAACCCCGTTGTGGTGCTCGACGAAATCGACAAGGCCGGCGGCGACAGCCGCTACGATCCCTACGGTGCGCTCTACAGCCTGCTCGAACACGACACCGCGCGGGCCTTCAAGGACGAGTTCGTCGATATCGACATCGACGCCTCGCACATCCTGTGGGTGACGACGGCCAACGACGAGCGCAGCATTCCCGAGCCCATCCTCAACCGGATGAACGTCTACGAGGTGCCACGCCCCGACTTCGACGCCTCACTGGCGATTGCCGGCGCGCTCTACCGGGAAATCGTCAATGCCCATGACTGGGGTTTCCCGGCCGAAGCCGACGACAACATCCTCGAACGCCTGGCCTCGTTGCCGCCGCGCGACATGAAAAAGCGGCTGATGGGCGCGTTCGGCACGGCCAAGCTCGAAGGGCGGAACTGGCTCGAAGCCAAAGATTTCGATCAGGCGCGGATGGGGCGGAGCCGGAAGATCGGGTTTTGAGGGGATAGGCGGCGCTCTTGCTTGAACAGGCGAGAGTTCGGCCTTTTTCCGAGAAGTTAAGGGTGTTTTCCGCCTGGCGGGCGGGCGTACTTTCTTTTGCTTCGCCAAAAGAAAGTAGCCAAAGAAAAGGCGACCCCTCTTCGGCGCCGGGCTGCGCCCGGTCCCTTGCGCTACTCGTCGAGCCGGGCGGCTGCGGAACTCGGGGCTACGCCCCTCAAACAGTCCTCGCCGAAGGCCCCCGGCTCGACTGCGTTGCTCAGCGCCTCGCAAGGGGCCCAGAAAAACGTCGCGGTGCTGAGGCTCTGCCTGACGGTTTTTGCCTCTTTTTTGCGGTCGACCGTAAAAACCAGCAAGTTTTCAGCTTTGCACCGTCATCCCCACGCAGGCGGGGATCCAGTTTGGTGTGTGAAATCCTGGATTCCCACTTTCAGAATGACGGTCAAGTTAGTTTTTCCTGGCGGACACCCTGCCCGCCTGCCTATAACCAAGGCTTCAATTCCGGGTATCCTGAGCCCCCTTCGCCCACCCGCGAGCGCCGCGCATGCACTACCCCGTCAGCTTCATCGTCATCGCCCAACTTTTCGGCACCTCGCTATGGTTTTCCGCCAACAGCGCTGCCGATGACCTGATGCGCGCCTGGGGCATCGCGGCAGCGGATATCGGCACGCTGACCAATGCCGTGCAGCTCGGTTTCATTCTTGGCACCCTGAGCTTCTCCATCAGCGGTCTGGCCGACCGTTTTCCGGCTAGTCGCATTTTTGCCATCTGCGCCGTGCTCGGCGCGCTGGCCAATGCGGCCTTTGCGCTGTTCGCCACGGGCATGGACAGCGCCGTGCCGCTACGTTTCGCCGTCGGCTTCTGCCTCGCCGGCGTCTACCCGCTAGGCATGAAACTGGTCGTCAGCTGGGTGCCGGAACGCGCCGGTTCGGCGCTGGCCTGGCTGGTCGGCATGCTGACCCTCGGCACCTCGCTGCCGCACGGCATCCGCCTGATCGGCGCCGGCGCCTCCTGGCAGGCGACCATCCTGGTTTCCTCCGGACTGGCCTTGCTTGCCGCCGCACTGATCCTGCGCCTCGGCGACGGTCCGCACCTGAAGCGCCGGCACGATGCCCCGCCGCTGCGCCTCGGCCGCATCTTCTACACCTTCAGCATCCGCGAATTCCGCGCCTCGGCGTTTGGCTATTTCGGCCATCAATGGGAGCTGTATGCCTTCTGGACGCTGGTGCCAGCGCTGGTCGTCCTCGCCGGCCTGGCCGAACCGCGCACGCCGCAACTCTCCGGCCTGGCTTTCGCGATCATCGCCATCGGCGCTGGCGGCTGCGTGCTCGGTGGCTGGTGGAGCCAGCGCATCGGCAGCGCCCGCGTTGCTGCCACGGCACTCGTGCTGTCGGCAATTTGCTGTGCGCTTTACCCTTTTGCGGTCGACCTGCCCAATTGGGCAAAAATCAGCCTGCTACTCCTCTGGGGCGCCAGCGTCGTCGCCGACTCGCCGCATTTCTCGGCCATGTCGGCCAAGGCCTGCCCGCCGGAAATCGTTGGCAGCGCGCTGGCCTTCCAGAACGCCATCGGCTTTGCCATCACCATGGCTTCAATCCAGCTCGGCACGCGTTGGATCGGCGACTGGGGCAATCACATTGCCTGGCTGCTGCTGCCCGGCCCGCTGCTCGGCCTGATCGGCCTGTTTCCCCTGTGGCGCAAGCCGGCCGGCCGATAAAGCTTAAACAGGGCTCAAAGCTCGGAATATTCCCGGTAATCCCAGGCAGCTGCGCTGAAATCCATCGGCGCGTCGTGGTCGTAAGCCTGGTTGTGGTCCTTGGCCTGGCGTTGCGTGTGCCATTTGATCTCGCGCAGCCAGCAGGCCTTGCACTGGTCCCACATCTCCGGACCGCCAAATCCCCGGCGCAGGGATTGCATGTTGGCGCCATTCCATACATCCCACAGCGTCGTCTGCTCGTTGAGATGGCCCATTTGCGCGCCGTAATGCTTGCCGCAGGAAGTCACCTCGCCATCGGCCATGATGATCGCCGTGCGGTGCATCCAGTTGCACTCATTCTCGCGCTCGGCCAGCACAGCAGGGCCAGCGCTACTCGCCGCCTCGGCCGGCGCAACAGGCGTTTCCGGCATCAGTGCCGGACTTTCGTGGCGCAGTCCCAGGCGCGCCATCTCGGCATAGGCTTCGCGCAAGGCGGCATTGGCCTCCGGGCCGTAGTCGAGCAGGCTTTGCGATCTTTCCTTGTCCTGAAAAATAACCATATGACGAATTGACAGCAAATCCGGCTCAAATTCGGCAATCCGGCGCACGAAGTCCGGTAATTCGGCGACGTTGTTGCGTTTCAGCGTCCATGAAATCGTCAGTTGCGGGCGCCTCGCCAGCGGTGCGGCATTGCGCAACTCATGGTAGTAACGCAGGTTGTCCATAACCTCGTCGAATTTCGCTCCCAAGCGATTGCTCTCGAAGGTTTCCGCCGTATCGCCGTCAATCGAGAAAGTCAGTTCATGGATCAGCGGCATGTCCGCCGCCGAAAAGCGCTGGCGGATACGCGTACCGTTGGTCACGCAACTGACGCGCACGCCGTGTTTGCGCAACTGTTCGATCAGGCAATGCCACAGTTCATCGCTGGCCAGCGTCGGCTCGCCCCGGCCAACGATGCTGACCACGGAAACATGCGGAAAACTCTCCTCGGCAAGACTGCGAAAGCGTTCCAGCGGCATTTCCGGCAACAGATTGTGATGCTTGTGCAAATGCGGCATGCCATGCGAACTGCAATGCGGGCAACGCAGGTTGCACAGCGAGGTCAATTCGATGGACACCGATTCCGGGTAATGCGGCAACTCGACCCGGCGCTCCCGCTCGCTGAGCAAGACCTGCTCACGCACCCACTGGCGATGGGCCACCCGCCGCGCCGCCGCCGTCAGCGCCGGATTCTCCAGCGGCGAGACCAGGCGCCAGGCTTCCAGCTGCCACGATCCTTCCGAATAAGGCAGCGCATCAAGGCGCAGGCGCAAACAGGCGCTCTGCCGCGCCGCCGCCAGCGCGCTCGCCGGCAAGGCAATCTGCAGGGTCTGTGAGCGACCGTATTCCGGCACTTCAAAGCAGATCACCGCCTCTTCGCTGAAAGATGCAGCTGGATCGGTGCAGTAGTACAGCTTGCTGTAACGATAGGAATTCAATGCCGCGCGCGTGCCGTCGAGGCGCAGCGTCAATTCCACCAATTCATCCTTTGCCCCCGGCTGCAGCGGCGGCAAGATCAGACTTTCCGGCCCCTCGCCTCGACAAGCTGGCTTTTCGGGCGCCTCCGGCCGGGAAAAAAACTCATCCCGCATTCCCAGGCGCCGACAAACGGCACGGAGCAAACCGCGCGGACTGCAATGCATGATTCTATTCATGATCTGAGCATACCTCCCGAAAAACGGCCACCAAGGCAGCAATGGCAGTAGCTGAAAGCTTACGTTAATCTTGAGCGGTCGCGGCAACTTCGGAACATTCATGGCATACCAAATCCTCTGGCAACAGCACGGGGTCATCAAGCGGCACTTCGGCGAGGTCAGCGGTCGGGATATTGTCGACGCAATTATCGACGTTGAATCGAGCCCGGACTTCGATACCCTGCGTTGGGTCATCAATGATTTTCTCGATTGCACATCATTGACGCTGAACGATTCGGCATTCGAAACCATCGTCGCCCAGGATATCGGCGCGCACTTCGTCAATCCGAACATCCGGATCGCCATCGTCGCGACCAAGCCGGAAGTCATCGACCTGAGCCAGCGCTATACCGATGAAACCGCCGACGGCTACGTCACCCGGATTTTTCCCGCCATGGCAGAAGCGCGGGCCTGGCTGGGCTTGCCGGTGGAACGAACGCCGCAGCCATCCTGCGGCGCTTGATGACCCGCTGCCCTTTGTTGCCATTGCGGCGAAAAATCCTGCTGCGGCTCAAGCCTTCAGCGAATGGCGCAACCATTTGAGCAGGGTCGCGTAAAGCACATCCGGATCAACCGGCTTGGCGACAAAATCGTCCATACCGGCGACCAGGCAGCGTTCCCGGTCCTCGCCAAAAGCGTTCGCAGTCATCGCGATAATCGGCACCTGGGCCGGCGATGCCAGCGCCCGGATTTGCCGGGTCGCCTCCAGGCCATCCATATGCGGCATCTGCATATCCATCAGCAGCAGGTTGTAAGGGGCAGTGGCGGACTGGCGGAAACGGCTGAGCGCCTCCTGCCCATCCTCGGCGCTATCGACGACCAGCCCGGCATCCTCCAGCAACTCGCTGGCGACTTCCCGGTTGATCGGGTCATCGTCGATCAGCAACACCCGTGCCCCCTGAAACTCCCGGGCCAACAATTTTTCTGTCGCCTCGCCGGGAATTCTCGCGCTCAGTTCGCGGCCAGCCAGCGCGACCTTGTTCAAGGTAGCGGAAAACCAGAAAGTGCTGCCCTCGCCCAGGCGACTCTCGCCCCCCGCCCTTCCCCCCATCAGTTCGGCCAGACGCCGGGTAATCGCCAGGCCGAGGCCGGTGCCGCCAAACTTGCGCGAAATGCCGCCATCCGCCTGCTGAAATGGCGAGAACAATTTGCCGATCACCTCGGCAGCGACCCCGATCCCGGTATCGATGACCTCGAAGCGCAGTCGCACAGTGTCCGCCGTTTCGGCCTCCTGCCGCACCCGCAAGCTGACCGAACCCTGCTCGGTAAATTTGACGGCATTGTTGGCCAAATTCAGCAGGGCCTGGGTCAGCCGGGTCATGTCGCCACGGATCGGTGACGGCAGGGGATCGAGCACGACGTCCAGGTGGATGCCCTTGCAGCGCGCCTGCTCGGTCAGGATCGAGACGACATTGCCGACCAGCACATGCACATCGAGCTCCTTGTCCTCAAGATGCATCTGTCCGGCCTCGATTTTTGAAAAATCGAGGATGTCGTTGATCACCGCCAGCAGATGCCCGCCAGCGGCCTTGATTTTCCGCAGCTTGTCGATCTGTTCCGGATCGCTGGCCTTGCGGTTCAGTAAATGGGCCAGGCCGATGATGCCATTGAGCGGCGAACGGATTTCATGGCTCATGCTGGCGAGGAAATTAGCCTTGGTGCGCGCAGCCTCCTCGGCCAGATCGCGGGCCCGGGCCATTTCGCTACGCACCGCCAGTTCGTCGGAAATATCGGCCAGCAGACCGACGATGCCCTTGGAGACATCGCCGACATCGAGCGCCCGGGCGCTCAGCCGGGCCCAGAAAGTACTGCCGTCCTGGCGCCGGATCAGACGCTCGCTGCTGTGCGTTTCCCCGCGCGCGACCTGCTCGTAGACCTCGGCACCGGCCAGCAGCCAGGCCTCCTGGTCGGCGCCGAGCAGGCAGGAATGGCAGCCGATCAACTCACCCGGCGCATAAGCGGTCAATTCCTCGAGCCGCCGGTTGCAGCGCTGGATATGCCGTTCGCGAATGAGCATGATGCCGGTGCTGGCGGCATCGAAAATTGCCTGCAACTGCTCGCTGGCCCCCTGCAAGGAGCTGCTGGCGGCGAGCAGTTCGGCCGTCCGCTCGAGCACGCGCTGTTCGAGATCACGCCGGGATTCGGCCAATGCCTGCTCGGTCGCCCTTTGCTCGGTGACATCAATGCCCAGCGAGACCGAAATCCGCTCACCGTCAGGATTGAAGAGCAGACTGTTCCA
The DNA here is from genome assembly GCA_030824535.1 of Azonexus sp. Lineage (GTDB taxonomy): Bacteria > Pseudomonadota > Gammaproteobacteria > Burkholderiales > Rhodocyclaceae > Azonexus. The sequence continues at coordinate 9,587 of JAVBXO010000113.1, forward strand.
CCAGGAAATCTTCCGGAATTCGCCGTTACGGGTGCGGATGACATTTTCGAATTTCTGCGCCGCCTCGCCGTCAATGATGCTTGCGGCGAAGGCATCCAGGGTCCGGCTATCCGGTTCATCCGCCAGCATCAGCGAGAACCAGTCGCGGCCGAGCAATTCATGCCGCGCATAGCCGGTGATTTCCTCACCTTTGGCATTGAAAATGATCACCTTGCCTTCGTGGTCGAGGCCCAGGACCATCACATTGGCGGCCTCGATCAATTGTTCGGCGAATTCCTTGGCCCGCCCCAGGCGCTCGGCCATGCGCACGCGCTCGGTAATGTCCGTTGAAAACCCAATCAGCGCCCGCGGGTGAGCACTCAGCGCAATGGGCAACTTGATCGACCAGAAATGATGCATCTGCCCGGCCGCATCGGGGAAACACTCCTCGCCGGCCTGGCGCTGGCCGGTCTCGAGCACCTTCCGATCGCTCTCGGTAATTTGCCGGGCAACGCTCGGCGGCAGCAGCATTTCATCCGAACTGCCAACCAGCTCGTCGACGCTGCGGCCAAATAGCGTGGCGACATGGGCATTGGCATAGAGATAACGGCCATCCTGATCTTTGACATAAAGATGGGCATCGATGTTGTCGATGATCGCGTTCAACAGGCGCTTCTGTTCCTGGGTTTCATTTTCCAGGCGCTTGCGTTCGGTAATGTCGTAGAGCACGGCCAGCCGCATCCAGCCAAAAGTACCGCTCAGCGATGCCAGCTCGACCACCGTCGTATGCCCGACACCGCCCTTGTCGCGAACCAGAACCTCGAGTGGCACAAAAGGCGTCGCGGCAGCGAGTGCCACGTCGAGCCGGTGCTGCAACTCGGTACTGACCGAATTGCGATAATCGGCATCCGGGTAAGCCTGCTGACGCCAGGCGCTCAATGTCGGAATATCCGCCGGGGTATAACCATAGGAACGGACAAAGGCCGCATTGAGATAGACGATCCGGCCCTGCTCGTCGTTCAGCAACAAGGGCACCGGCGACGCCTCGATGATGGCGCGCAGGCGCGCTTCGCTCTGGCTCAGCTCCTTGGTCCGCGCCGCCACCCGGGCTTCGAGCTCCTGGTTGAGCTGCTGCAGTTGTTCATTGGCCTGCTGCTGGCGCAGCCGGTCCAGACCGTGGTCAGCCAGGGCGGCAGCGAGTTGGGCATAAAGTCGCGTGATCTGTTCGGCTTTCTCCCGGGAAATCACCGGCACCTGGGCAAGCGCCTCGAGATAGCAGGCCTCGTCATAACCGAAGCGGTGCGCCTGCTCACGGAAAAACGCCAGATCGGCAGGTTCGGTCAGAAACTGACCCGTAAACATATTGGCGACATGCTGCCCCTCGACCATGATCGGCGCGACACTATCGACCAAACCATTGAGACAGTTATAAATCGCATAGCCCCGGCCCTGGGTCATGAAGCTCACCAGCGCCGTGTCGCTTTCGTGGCAGCGCTGGCAACTTTCCGGATTGACCCGGTGATAGTGGGTGCAGACATCCCGCCAGCCGGCGCTGGCAATGACCCGACCGTCAACATCCAGCAAGGCATTGGCCGTGCCGATGACCTGATAAAAACTCTCAAGCAGTGCCTGGAGTTTTTCAACATCGACCAGCTCTGCGAAATTGATGCGCTTACCCAATGCCATGACCACTTTGTCCGTTGTCGCACCTCGTTTGCCCCGTGTTCAGCATGACGACAGAACCTGGCGCGGGAATAAGCACGTAGGGGCAGAAACCGGCCTGCCCAATGTCACTTTAGACGATTTCCCCGGAAATAAATTGGCATCCGGCAAAAACCACCGTTGTGAGCGGTAGACCGCAACCATCCCGCCAGCGTTGCAAATATTGCCAGGCAGCCAGCCCTCCCGCACCGGCAATCGACATCTCGCCGCACATGGGGCCATCATTCGTCTTACCAGATCGTCTTACTGAACCGAGGCCAAGCGTGGAAACCGTCAAAATATCGAGCAAAGGGCGGATCGTTATCCCCAAGTCGATGCGCGACTCACACCAGCTGCAAGCAGGTGTTGAATTCATCATCCTTGAGGAGGGAAACAGCCTGCGTCTGGTGCCGACCACCAAGTTCAAGCAAAGCACGGTTGATGAAGTTGGCGGCATTCTTCATCGGGCTGGGCGGTCCCCTATCTCCGACGACGACATGAGGGCCGTGCTCAGGGCCAAGGCAAAAGCCAGCGACGACACCAACATTCTCTCCCGTTTCCTGCTGCGGGACGATGAGGCTCAATACCAGGCGGCTGCCCAACGCCTGGAAAAGGCCCAGCACTACTGAAAATCGAGCGATTGTCACCGGGCCAGCATCGCCCATGCCCTGCGCTTGCTGTTCAAGCTACCCAACTTCGAACCGCTGGAATTCGACGCTGTGTTTCGTGCGCTCAACTGCTACGAGGCAGGGATGGACTTCGCCGACTCGATGCACCTGGCGCTGAGCGGCAAGGCCAAAGCAGTCAGTTTCATGACCTCCGACAAGGCCTTTGCCAAGCGAGCCAGGAAGGAAGAGGCATACCCTCCAATCGAACTCCTTTGAGTCAGTTCCGGCCCAGGCCATTTTGCCGCGCCGGAAATTTGTAAGCCCCAGCGAATAGCCCTTTCCGGGCTAATGCACGGTACACACCATATGCAGGTTAAAAATAGATATTTAAGGAAGGAAAACATGCGGTTATGGCTCAACATTTGTAGTCAAAATGCAGCCAAAAGCGAACCATTGCAAACACCGACAATCAAAGGCTTACAATGCGATTTTGTAAACGTACCGAGGCTGAAAATCGGTGCAAGAAACGCATGCACCACCATGAATTTAATGACAAAAACCATAGTAGCCTATAGAATTACCAGTTGATGTTGGGGCAAACTTGATCCGCCACAGTGCGTTGATCGTTGCCATTTGGGGCCAAAAGATGGAAAGGAGAAGATCATGAAGGCACTTCATTCCATGACTCCCCTTTACGCCAAGCTTAAGCAGCAGGGATTCACTCGCCAGTTTGTGAAAGGTATCTTGCCCGACTGGTGGGATGACGCCATGGCAAACACTCCATCGGGTTATCAAGAGGCGGGGATGTTGCTGGCCAAATTGTTCAACATTCGGCCCTCTACCCTTCTGTCAGAAACGCTGGCACCGGAATTTAGGTTTGGAGCAAGGCGATTCAAGCGCAATCAATGCTCGGAAGTTGCCGACCTTGACCAAGCGTGTTCGTTGGCCATGACTGCCGCAAAGCTCGCCGTTCAAGCCATCCCGAACGATTACGTTAAGCCCGATGCGGCAGCGGAATTACGTCGATCACTTCTCAGTAATACTGAACAACGTTGGATCGATTTTTCGACCTTGCTGCAATATTGCTGGCAGATCGGAATCCCTGTTTTGCACCTGAGCCATCTTCCTACCGGCGCCAAGAAAATGGATGGCCTAGCGCTTTCCGTGGGAGGAAGGCCGGCTATTGTTCTTACCAGCAAACGCCCGCACGGATACATGCTCTTTCACTTGGCCCACGAGCTCGGCCACATTGCAGAAGGGCACGTTGACGAAGATGGCTCCTGGGCGATAGATACCGAAATCGATGCAGCGGACGAGCAGGAAGATGAAGTAGCTGCTAATCGCTATGGATTCACAGTGCTCACTGGCGAGCCTGTTTTTAAAGGCTTGGCTGAAAGTACCTCTACTCCGAAAAAAGGGACCCAACTCGCACTGGCATCGATGGTCATGGCTTCTTCGCGCCGTATTGATCCAATGCATATCGCACTTGCCACGGCTCACCGCTGCAAGGACTTCAAACTGGGTGGCGCAGCGTTACTTGCATTGGTCAAGAATCGACCCGACGATATCTCGGTTTGCACCGCGATGCTTGAGCGTCAATTGGACTGGGAAAGCCTGTCAGATGACGAGGCTGCTGTTCTCAGAAAATTGACCGGAATGTAATCGTTGCTGGTTTTTGCCGACAACGACATTCTGATCAAATTAGCGGGATGTTCCCTGCTTGATCGCTTCTTGATTGCGCTCGATCAGCCGGAAATTCGAATTGCGCCAGCAACGCGATTCTCTCTCCCTCAGCAGGCCAAGAAAAAAATTAAAGACCAAGGCAGGGTTGCAACACTCTGTACTTGGCTAGACGATGTTGAGATAGCCGCTGAAGTACAAGACCTCACCCTGCTTGATCGTCTTGCCGAAATTCCGGGAATTGACGGAGGGGAAGGCGTTCTGTTTGCGGCAATTTGTGAAACCCAACACCCAACCAGGTTGATAACCGGCGACAGAAGAGCACTCCGAACACTATTGGCTCATGCACAGCAATTACAAGATGTTTTTGATCGGCTGAAAGGTTCGGTCTACACCTTGGAAAGTGCCCTTCTTTTGCTTATCGAGCAGTTCGGATTCGCTGAAATAGACGAAACGATGAGAGCTCGTGCAGTTGAGGACAAAGTCATCGATATGGCTTTTGGCCCAAACCGAAACTCTGAGCATGCACGGCACTGTCTCAGCTCAAGCACGCGAGAAGTACTTCCTTTGCTAGCCAACGCCAATCTCATTCTCCCAGCCGAATGATTACTTTCAGCCCGGTCGCCACTTTGACGGCCGGGGGATTCTGGGGCAATAGTGCGGGCCTACCATAACCGGCTAGAAGCCGCATAACTAAAGGGCTACCGGGCGGATTAACCGGAAAAAATAGCCGATGCCAGACACAGCCAACCCTGCAAAACAGGTAACTACTCAGGTAGCCGCGCCGAAGCAGCCCTCGAACTCAAGCGAAGCGAGGCTGAGGGACGTTACCATCAAAAACTTGGGTGTCAGCAAGATCGTCTATTTCCCGCCTTCTCTTACCGTTCATCACATGGCCCCATTTTGAATTGTTTACACCCCCCAAAAGCGAATTTGGGTGCATGTCATACCCGAATTACAGGAGAAACCATCCCAAGAAAATAAGTTTTCCCCCTATAACTGAGAATCGCCAGCCAGTACTTTTGGGGGCGAGCACGACATTGGCGGAAGATGACACTCATGGTCGGTTTTCCGCAGATTTTCCTCCCCCTCCTTATAAATCAGCGTATTGCGTTTAGTGCACCGTACAGACCATGCAAGGATCAAAAGACCGAACCACGTGCTGCACGGTCGGTAGTGCGCCTTCGCCGGCGGGCAGGCCTACCAGGGCTTGTTCCAGCGGGCCGGGTTGACCAGTGGCATCGCGCGGGGAGAAGTTCCAGGTGGTTGGGGCGATGATCTGGTAGCGCTCGATGCGGCCGCGTTTGACGCTGAGCCAGTGGCCGAGGCTGCCGCGCGCGGCTTCGATGAGGCCGACGGACTGGCCGGACTCGGGGAGTTCGGCGGGCAGGCAGAAGGGGTCGCCGGGGATCAGCGCGCGGGCCCAGGTTTCCATTTCCGGGATGATGCGGGCGACTTCGATCATGCGGGCGACGATGCGGGCGCTGACGCTGCCGCCGAAGCGGGCGAGCATGTCGCGGAGCAGCGGCTGGCCGGCGATCAGCTGCCGGGCGAGTGCGCCGGTCTCGACGACCTGGCCACCATAGCGCGGCGCCTTGCACCAGGTGTAGGCATCGGGCTTATCGGCGTCGATGCGGGTTTCGCCAGCCGCCGGCGGCAAGGCTTCGTCGCCATACAGCCAGGCGCTACGTGCATCCTCGGTGATTTTTGCCGTTTCCAGTGCGTTGACCGCAGATTCGCTGAAAATCCCGGCCGGAAAGACTTCATAGGCGCCGTAGGAGACAAAACGGTCGGTGGCGCGGCCGATGCGCTCCAGGCCGAGATCGCCCGCCGCCGCAAGGAAACGCGGAAAGTCGGCGTTCCGGCCTTGGGCCCAAGCATTCAGCGCGTCGAAGCTGGTGATTTCACCGAGGCTTTCGAGCGGCGCGCCGAACAGCACATTTTCGAGGAAGGCGCGGAATTCGCGTAACAAAGCCAGCAGGCGGATACGTTCGGCCGCCGTCGTCGCCTTGCTGCTGCCACCCGGCTGCAGGGCCAGGCTATGCGGCCAGCGGCCGGCGAGAAAGCCGGTCAGGCCGAAAAAGCGGGCACGGGCCTGCAGGAATGGCCCGATGGCCGCACCGACCTGCGCCTTGAAGCGTTCGGCGATCGCTGCCTGCCAGGGGCGGCCGGCGTAAGCAGCACGGGCGAAATCGGGCATGAAAAAGACGTGGAAATGCGTCAGATGATCGGCGAGGTTTTCCGTTGCCAGCACCAGTTTATTGGCCAGCAGGCCATTCGGCGGCGGCGTCACGCCGGCCAGCGCCGCCAGTGCCTTGGCCGCAGCAGCGGATTGGGCGACCGAGCAGATGCCGCAGATGCGCGGCACGATGACCAGCGCGTCTTCCGGCTTGCGTCCGACGAGGATTTGCTCGAAGCCGCGAAACAGCGGCGAATTGACGCGTGCAGCGGCGATCTGGCCGGCTTCGTCGAGATCGAGGCTGATGTCGAGATCGCCTTCGACGCGATTGAAGGGGCCGAGCTGGATACGTTTCATTTGCCGGCCTTTTTGACGGAGGGACGAATCACCATGTGGTCCGCGACGGCGTTATCGCGCACCCGCTTCGGCGTTGCCGACTTGGACAGCGCGGCCAGCGCGACGAACCAGGCCTTGGGCATGTCGGTCGGCAGGCCGAGGGGGATGCCGGCGACTTTGGGCGTTTCCTGGAAGGCATGGCCGGGGGCTTCAAAACCCGGCTCGGTGCAGGCGATGCAGGCAAAACCGCCCTTCAGGCAAGAGCCGCTGCCGTTCCAGACGCGGGTGTTGCAATCGGCGTGCGCCTGCGTGCCCTTGCAGCCGAGGTTTTCCATCAGGCAACCAAGGTCGCCCTGCTTTTCGGCGCTGGCCTTGAATTCGTAAAACTCGTTGCGCGGGCAGCCGTGATGCACCAGTTGTTCGGCGTAGAGCAGCGGCCGCCCGACTTCGTCGAGGTCTTTTGCGGTCAAGCCGTCAAAAGCCAGCTTTTCCAGCGTATCGACGATCCAGCCCGGATGCGTCGGGCAACCGGCGATATTGACCACCGGCAGGCCGCCAGCCGAAACAAAGCCTTTGCCGAGCAGGCCACCCGGCGTATCGACGTCGTATTGCAGGCCGCAGGCTTCGAGCGGATTGCCCGGCGTGCTCGCCGAAAAACCACCCCAGGCCGTGCAGGAACCGATGGCAAAGACCCACTGCGCGCGTGCGGCGAGGCGTTGCACCCAATCGGTCAGCGGCTTGCCGCTGCCGGCCATCAGGTGAAAACGCCCGCTGCCCCTGGGACCGCGCAGCATTGCGCCTTCGACGCAGAGCACATCGAATTCGCGCCGGCCTTCGGCGCAATCCTCGAGGATCGCCAGGGCTTCATCGCCACTGGCCAGCGACAGCGCCGGGTGCCAGACAAACTCGATGCCCGCCCCCGCCAGTTCGTCGAACAGGGCGCGCGGCTCGTGACAGAGCAGCGACTGCGTGCAGCCGCCACAACCACCGCTTTGCAGCCACAGCACTTTCATTCGTCGGCGATCCCGTAACGATTGAGCTTGGCGCGCAGGCCGACGCGTGACAGCCCGAGTTCGCGGGCAGCGCGCGACTTGTTGCCAGCATGGCGGGCCATCGCCGCCGTCAGCACGCGCAATTCGAGCTGCTCCATGCGTTCGCGCAGATTGCCGGAAAGACCATCGGCCCAGTCCGCCGCCGTCGGCGTGGCGGAAACGGCTGCCGTGCCAGCCAGGCGTGGCGACAGCAGCGCGGTGCCGAGCGTCGTGCTGTCGGCCAGTGCCACCATGCGCAGGATTTCATTCTGCAGCTCGCGGACATTTCCCGGCCAAGGGTAAGCCGCGAAGGTCGCGAGCACATCCGGGCTGAAGCCCTGCATCTCGCGCCCCAACGTTCGCGCGCTGCTGTCGAGCAAGGCCCTGGCCAACAGTGGCAAATCGGCCTTGCGTTCACGCAGCGGCGGCACATGCAGGGCGATGGTCGCCAGCCGGTAATAAAGGTCTTCGCGAAAACGGCCGTTGCGCACATCGGCTTCCAAATCACGGTTAGTGGCAGCGATCACGCGCACATCGACCGTCACCGAGCGATTACTGCCCAATGGCCGGAATTCGCCTTCCTGCAGCACGCGCAGCAATTTGACCTGAAAAGCCGGGCTGGTTTCGCCGATTTCATCAAGAAACAGCGTGCCGCCATCGGCTTGCTGGAAGAGGCCGACGCGATCCTCGACGGCGCCGGTAAAAGCGCCACGTTTGTAGCCGAAAAGCTCGGATTCAAGCAGCGTATCGGGCAGTGCGCCGCAGTTTTCGGTGATGAACACCTTGTCGGCGCGGGCGCTTTCGAAGTGGATGGCGCGCGCGACCATTTCCTTGCCGGTGCCGGATTCGCCGGTGACCATCACCGACAGGTCGTAGGGCGCGATGCGTTCGATCAACGCACACAACGGCTCCAGCGGACTGCCCGGGGCGCGGATGATGCCGCCCAGACCAAAGCGGCGTTTGACCTTGTCCTGCTTCTTCTCGACACGGCGCTTCAGGACCGGTTCGGCGGTGCGCAGATCGAGCGACAGGCGCTGGTTTTCGAGTTGCAGACGCCAGACTTCGGCGGCGCGCAGCAGGGTCAGCAGCAGTTGTTCGGGCTGCCAGGGCTTGAGCAGGTATTGCCAGATGCCGGCTTCGTTGACCCCGGCAATGATGTCCTCGGCGTCGGTGTAGCCGGAAAGGATGATGCGCACGATGTCCGGCCAGCGGCTGCGCACTTCCTTGAGGAACTGCACGCCGGTTTTTTCCGGCATGCGCTGGTCGCAAAGGACGATGCAGATATTGGCGGTCGCCTGCTCCCTGTCGAGGATGTCCATGGCCTCGGCCGCACTGGAAGCGCAAAAGACCTCGAAATCCTCTTCGAGCGTGCGGCGCAGGGCTTCCTGCGAGCGTAACTCGTCATCAATGACCAGAACGGCAGGCAAACGACGCAGCAGGGGCAGGCTCATTGCGGAATCTTCCAGTCGAGATCGCGGTGGCGCGCAAGGTGGCGCGGCGTCCAGGAATTCGGGGATTTGGCGGTGAAATGATAGCGCGCGACATGGTAAGCGGGGTCGAAGCCGTAGAAATTGCGCCGCATTGCGGCCAATTCCTCAGCGCGATACGCAGCCAGCGGCTTTTCCGCTTCATCGGCGGCGCGCTTTTCGGTCTTTTTGAGCAGTTGACCGCAGAAATCAGGATCAGCGGCCATTTCCGCCGCCCGCCGGGCAACATCGACGGCAAAACTGGGGCCGGGCAGGCAGGCGTCGTAAAAACCGAGCTTGACCGATTCGGCCGCTGTCATCGGCAGGCGATGGCGCATGATCGCCGCCGCGCCGGCGTCGCCAACACGCGGTGGCAGCAGGTAAGTCCAGAATTCGGAACCGAAGAGATTGCCCATATTCTTGTAGTGCGGATTGAGCATCACGCCCTCGCGCACCCACACCCGGTCACAGGCACGGGCGAGAAAACAGCCGCCGGCGCCAGCGTTGCCGGCCAGCGCGGCGACGGTCAGCTGCGTGTCGCAACGCAGGATCGCTTCGGCCAGATCGTCGATGGCGTTGATATTGGCCCAGGATTCGTCGGCCGGACTTTCGGCGGCCTCGATGGTATTCAGATGAATGCCATTCGACCAGAAATCGCGGCCACCTCGCAGCACGATGACGCGCGTTGGCCGCATTTTTGTCCAGTTGAAGGCTGCCGTCAGACGCCGGCATTGCGCCGTGCTCATCGCGCCGTTGTAGAACTCGAAAGAGAGGAAACCGACGCCGGCGGCTTCTTCGTAGGCGATGTCCTGCCAGGTCGCGCTGGCGGACTTCCAGTAATCGCGCAGCGGCATTTCCGGCAAGTCGGCAGCCTCGGGAAAGGCCTGAGTCGCCGGCAGCTTCAGGCCGCCCGCGCGCTTGACGTGACCGATCCACAGCGCGCCATCGGCCGTGGCGCGGCAAATCGCCGTTTCGCGCCGGGCAATCAGTGCGCCCGGCACACCGCGCAGGCTGGCTTCCGGCCAGGCATCGAAAAGATGACAGCTTTCATCAAACAAGCTGTCGGCGACGCCAGGAAAACCATCGGCAGCATGAATGCGGGCGAGGATTTCGGCGCTGGTCATCGCCTGCCAGTCGAGCTGGCGCTCCGCCTGTTGCATCAAGGCATGCGCCGCCCCAGGCACGCGCAACGGGGTGAAATTGCCACTCTGGTAGTGATCGACCGCAGAAAGCACCGCCCGCACTGCTGCTTCGGTGACTTCGTGGCGATAGATCGAGGATTTCCGGGTCGTGCGCAGCGGGAAGTTGGCCGAAGCCCAGACCGGCCCGGCATCCATCTCGGCTTCGGCCTGCAACACCGTCACACCCCATTGCGCCCGCCTCTGCTGGATCGCCCAGTCCAGCGCCGACGGCCCACGGTCGCCTTCGATGCCGGGATGAACGATAAAGCAAGGAATTTTGGCCCAGATGGATTCGGGAATCGCCCGTTTGAGAAAGGGCGCGACGATCAACTCGGGCCGAAACAGCGCCACCGCCTCTTCGCTAACCGAATCGGCAATATCGAACTCGATGCTGATTTCGTGCCCACGTACCGTCAGCTCGCAAAACAGGCGTTGCGTGAGGCTGTTGAAGCTGTGCGTAATGAATAGGATGCGCATACCGGGGATATTTTTTCAGTCGATGCCAAACGGAAGAATGCAGCAAGGACGTGGCCTGGCACACCATACCCTGTCATGAATTCTGGAAGCTATTACTTTCGCTATATTTTTCAAATGCTTGCAATTGACTAGGATCATACCCACAACGATCAGGGGGATATGAAAATGGCTGCAGCGCAACGTAAAACCAGTGGGCTCACGCGGCAACGTCCGCAAGCAGCGGACTTCATCGCCGCCGTCCGCTACCCCGATGGTCGCCGCGATCTTTTCCACGTGCTGCAGGCCCACGGCCTCGACGACGCGCGCGCCATGGTGCTCTCCGAAGTCGGCGACGTGCGCTCGCTGCTGATTACCCAAATGCACTGATCGGCTCAGCAAATCCGCGGCAATTGCTCGCCGGACAGCCAGTCGACGATGCGCCGGCCACCAAAGGCGGTGGTCATCTGCACGAAATGATGCTCGTCCGCCTGGACCTTGCCGACAATTGCCGCTTGCTTGCCCAGAGGATGCTCGCGCATCACCGCCACCAGCTTTTCCGCGTCACTTTCAGCGCAGATCGCCACCAGTTTGCCTTCGTTGGCAACATACAGCGGATCAAGACCGAGGAACTCGCAGGCAGCATTGACCGCTGGCTGCACCGGCAGCGCCTTCTCCTGCAGCATCATGCCGACGCCCGACTGCTGGGCGATTTCGTTCAGCGTCGTCGCCAGCCCGCCACGCGTCGGATCACGCAGCACATGAATCTCGGCGCCGCTGGCCAGCATGCAGTCGATCAGGCCGTGCAGCGCTGCCGTGTCGGAGACGATGGGCGATTCGAAACCCAGACTCTCGCGCTCAGCCATGATCGCCATGCCGTGATCGCCGAGCGTCCCGGAAACGATGATCGCATCACCCGGCCGCGCCCGCCGTCCCGACAACTCGCGCCCCGGCGGCACAACGCCGATGCCGGTAGTGGTGATGAACACCCCGTCGCCCTTGCCGCGCTCGACCACCTTGGTATCCCCAGTCACCACCGGCACCCCCGCCGCGCTGGCCGCCTCGGCCATGCTTTGCACAATGCGCGCCAGATCGGCGAGCGGGAAGCCTTCTTCGAGGATAAAAGCCGCCGCCAGATACAAGGGCGTCGCGCCCATCACCGCGACATCGTTGACCGT
>JAVBXO010000128.1 GCA_030824535.1 Azonexus sp.
TGGATTGCCAAATGGGAACCGCTGGCGGACAAGGCCATCGACGCCTATTGCGCGACGCTGCCCGATGTTGCCGGTGGCGCAGCGGCAGCCAAGGCCGCCACACGCGACTTCCGCAGCTCACTGGGCCTTTAAGCCCGGCCGGGCAATTGCCGTCTGACCGGCGTCAGCGGGCGTCGGTCAGCGTTCATGCGCGTATTGGGATTTTCAAATGAACAAACCAAGCATCTGCAACGAGAAGGACGGCTCGGTCTGCCTGCAGTCGGATGGCGATACCATCCTGCGCGCCGCCTTGCGCGCCGGCCTGCCTTATGCCTACGAATGTAATTCCGGCGGCTGCGGCGCCTGCAAGTTCGAGCTCGTCACCGGCGAAATCGAAACCTTGTGGCCCGAAGCACCGGGGCTCAGCGAGCGCGACCGCAAGCGTGGCCGGCATCTGGCCTGCCAGTGCCGGGCGCTCGGTCCGGTGAGGATCAAGGCCGCCACCGGCGCGGAGTACCAGCCGAAAATCCTGCCCAAACGGCAGCGTGCGACGCTGTTGGCGGTGCAGGAAATTACCCACGACATTCGCGAATTCCGCTTTGTCGCCGAAGCGGATGCGAATTTCCTGCCGGGGCAGTTCGCCCTGCTCGATCTGCCGGGCCTGGGCTCGGCGCGCGCCTATTCGCTGGCCAATACGGCGAATGGCCAGCGCGAGTGGCATTTCCAGATCCGTCGTGTGCTGCATGGTCAGGGCACCCACCTGTTGTTCGAGAAGCTGGCTGTCGGTGACGAAATCGGTCTCGACGGCCCGTATGGCGTGGCTTATCTGCGGCCGGACGTGCCTCGCGACATTGTCTGTGTCGCCGGTGGCTCAGGACTGGCGCCGATGTTGTCGATTGCCCGTGGCGCTGCGGAATCCGGCTTGCTGGCGGCGCGGAAACTGTACTTTTTCTACGGTGCCCGCACGCCACGCGATGTTTGTGGTGAGGAGCAACTTCGCCAGTTGCCGGGCTACGGCGAGCGCATCCAGTACATCCCGGTCGTTTCGCTGCCTGGCGACAACGGTGACTGGGGCGGCGAAGCCGGGTTTGTGCACGACGCCGTGGCCCGCGTCCTGCCCACGGGACTGGCGAATTACGAGTTCTATTTTGCCGGGCCGCCGCCGATGACCCAGGCCTTGCAGGAATTGCTGATGCTTGGCCACAAAGTGCCTTTCGAGCAGATTCATTTCGATCGCTTTTTCTGAGACTCATGGAAGCAAGGCACGGGAAATTTCTCGTGCCGTCAATTTCAACAACAAAGGAGATGACGGGGATGACAAACAAGAAAATGATGTCGTTGGCGCTGCTGTCGGCGCTGGCTGGTGGTTCGCAGGTCGCCCAGGCGACCGATGTATTCCGCCTGGAAGGTTTCGGGGCGGTGTCGCGGGCGATGGGCGGCACGGCGGTGGCGCAGGATGTTGGCCCGGCCGGCATGATGAGCAATCCGGCCACGCTGTCGCTGGCAGCGGACGGCGAGCAGGTCATGGGCGGCCTCGATCTGGTCACGACCGGTATCGATGTGACCAACAAGACCACCGGCGAGCGTGTTTCTTCTTCGACCCACGCCAACAATCGTGGCCCCTACATGGCTCCCGAACTGGCCTACACCAAGCGCATTGGCGACTGGAGCCTGGGGATCGGCGCTTTTGCCCAGGGCGGCCTCGGCACCGAATACGGCAACGGCAGCTTCCTGTCGCGCGCCACCGGCGGTCTGGCGACCGGGCTGGATAATTCCAGCCGCCTGCTGGTCCTGAATATTCCCATTGCCGCCAGTTTCAAGGTCAACGAGCAGCTTTCCGTCGGCGGTAGTTTCGACGCGATGTGGCAAGGCCTGAACCTGAACCTGCTACTGGGCGCTGACCAGGTCGGCAGCCTGATCGGTTCCGGTCGGGCGACCGGCGCGCTGGTCCCGGTTTTGGGCGGATTTCCTGCCTTGCGCGGTGCACACTTCAGTTTGACCAAAAATCAGATGCTCGGTAGCGGCGTTGATTCCTGGGGTTACAGCGGGCGTCTGGGGATGGTGTACAAAGCCACGCCGGAAACGACCTTGGGCGCTTCCTACTCTTTCAAGAGCCAGATGGACGACATGGAAGGTGGCGCAACGCTGACGGCGGTGGATGCGATTGCCGGGCAGGTGCCGCTGACAGGCAAGATCAAGATCAAGGACTTCCAGATGCCGGCGCATCTTGACCTGGGTTTCAGCCAGCGCCTGACGTCGCAATGGACGGTCGCTGCCGATGTGTCGCGGGTGTTCTGGAAGGACGTCATGAAGAATATCCAGGTCGGTTTTATCGCGGATGCTGGCGGTGACCTGAACATTCTTCTGCCGCAGGATTACAAGGACCAGACCGTTCTGTCGCTGGGTTCGGCCTATGCCGTCAATGACCGTCTGACCGTGCGCGGCGGCTTGCGCTTCGCCAGCCAGGCCTTGCAGTCATCGACCCTGTTCGCCGTGATCCCCGCAACCCCGCGCAAGCATCTGTCGGCTGGTCTGACTTATGCGCTGTCGAAGCAAAGCAAGATCGATGTCGCGTATTCGCATGCCTTCGAGGAAAGCATGGATAACAACAGTCAGCCCAACACCTCGGCGCCGATTCAGGTCAAACATGCGCAGGACAATCTCTCGCTGAATTACCGTTACAGCTTCTAAGGATGCGCTGATCAATTCAAAAACGTCATTCCCGCGCAGGCGGGAATCCAGAACGTTTAACAAACTGGATCCCCGCCTGCGCGGGGATGACCATTTCAGCAATTTTCCTCAATTGATTTCACCCTTCCTCCATGGGTTAGGCGAGTTTCGACTCGCCTTTTTTTGCTTCTTGTTCGAGAGTGATAGTTACAGGAGTGCTTGAAGTCTTGAACTTATGACATGTGGTGAATTTTGTGCCTGACAAGAAAATACAGTCTTCGGTCAAGGGCGTGACGCTGGCGGCCGGCGATGGCACCGAGGTACGGCGGCAGAAGCTGGCGCGGATCATTCTGGATGCGATGTACCAGTTTCTCGGCTTGCTCGATGTCGACGGGACGGTGCTCGAGATCAACCGGTCGGCGCTGGAAGGCGCGGGCGTCTGCCTTGAGGACGTCGTCGGCAAGCCTTTCTGGGAAGCCCGCTGGTGGGCGGTGTCGGAAGAAGCGCGCAATCGCGTGCGGAGCATGGTGGAACAAGCCCGGAATGGCGAGTTCGTGCGTTGCGATATCGAAGTCTTTGGCGATTTACACGGTAAACGGGCAATTTTTGTCGATTTCTCGCTGACGCCGATTCGTGATGACGAGGGCCGCGTCGCCTTCCTGTTGCCCGAGGGCCGCAACATCACCGAGAAAATCGCCATTGAGGCCGAGCTGGTGCGCAAGAACGGCGAGTTGCAGCAGGCGCTGGAAAAGCTGCGTGAAATCGACGGCTTCAAAACCAAGTTTTTTGCCAATGTCAGCCACGAACTGCGCAC
Source organism: Azonexus sp. (assembly GCA_030824535.1). Classification (GTDB taxonomy): domain Bacteria; phylum Pseudomonadota; class Gammaproteobacteria; order Burkholderiales; family Rhodocyclaceae; genus Azonexus. The sequence goes on from JAVBXO010000128.1 coordinate 3,464, forward strand.
GCCGCTGGCGCTGATCCTTGGGCCGGTGGATCAGTTGCTGCGCGAGACTTCGCAACTCAGCGAGCGCGAATATTTCCGCCTGAGCACGATCAAGCGCAACGCCCAGTCATTGTTGCACCAGGTGAATGATTTGCTCGACCTGGCCCGGATCGACGCCCAGCAGATGCCGCTGGCCTACGTCTGCGCCAATGTCGGCGCGCTGTTGCGGGAAGTCGCCGCCAGTTTTGCCGCGGCGGTGCAGGAGCGGTCGATTTCCCTGCTGATCGAGGGCGACGAGGAGTTGTACGCCGACATCGACCGCGCCAAATTTGCCCGCGTGGTGGTCAATCTGCTGTCCAATGCCTTCAAATTCACGCCGGTTGGCGGGCGCATCAGTTGCATCATCGCCCGCGTCGCCAACGGTCGCTTCCTGCTCAGCGTGCAGGACAACGGGCCGGGCGTGCAGGCGCAAATGAAGGAACAGATTTTTGCCCGCTTTGCCCAAGGCCAGGACGGCCTGTCCGGCAGTGGCAGCGGTCTGGGCCTGAATATCGTCAAGGAATTTGTCGAACTGCACGGCGGCACCGTCGTCGTGCTCGATGCGCCGGGCGGCGGGGCGATCTTCCAGCTGGAACTGCCGGTGCGTGCGCCGAATGGCGTTTTCGTGCGCGAGAGTAGCGAGGGCGGCAACACGGTGCCGGCGGCCCATCTTGATTTTCCCAACCTGCCGGTGTTGCAGCTCAAGAGCCACAAGGCCGGCAATCCGAAGATTCTGGTCGTTGAAGACAATCCCGATCTGCGGCACTTCCTGTACGACGTGTTGATCGACGATTACAGCGTGGCGCTCGCCGCCAATGGCGCGACCGCGCTGACCCTGGCGCTCGACGATCCGCCGGACTTGGTGATTACCGATCTGATGATGCCGCACTGCGACGGCGAGCAATTCGTCCGCGAGCTGCGCGGCACCGGCTGCTTCCCCAATCTGCCGGTGCTGGTGCTGTCGGCGCGGGCCGACGATGCCCTGCGCGAAACCTTGCTTGAAGAACTGGTGCAGGATTACCTGACCAAACCGTTTTCGCCGCAGGAACTGCGGGCGCGCGTGCGCAACCTGGTGACCGTCAAACGCACCGTCGACATCCTGCAGAAAGAGCTGAACTCGCAGGCCTCCGACGTCTGCGAACTGACCGCCGGCCTGGTCGCCAGCCGCAAGTCCTTGCAGGATGGCCTGGTTGCTCTGCAAATCTCGGAACGACGCTGGCAGGGACTGTACAAAAATTCGGCGGTCGGCATTGCGCTGGCCGACCGGGAAGGGCGGATATTGAAAGCCAATCCGGCGCTGCAGAAAATGCTCGGCTATGACGAAACCGGGATCGTCGGAGTTTCCTTCGTCGATATTTCCGAAGAATCGCAGCGGGCGATGACCATGCGCAGCGTGCATGGCCTGTTCGACGGCGTCATCGACCATTACCACGTACAGAAACGCTACGAGAAACGCGATGGCAGCTATCTCTGGGCCAATGTCAGCGTTTCGCTGATCCCCGCCGTTGACCGCGAAGGGCCGCGGCTGGCGGTCATCGTCGAGGACGTCAGCTCACGCAAGCAGGCGGAACACACGCTGGCCGTGACCCAGGCCGAGCTGGCGCGGGTGTCACGCTTTACCACCATGGGTGAACTGGTGGCGTCGATTGCTCACGAAGTTAACCAGCCACTGTCGGCGATAGTCACCAATAGCCAGGCGGCGCTGCGCTGGCTGGCGCGGGAAGAGCCGGATTACCAGGAAGTCGTGGCGGCCCTGAAGCGGGTCAATCGCGACGCCGGCCTGGCCGGGGAAGTCATCGCTCGCATCCGCAACTTTCTGCGCATGGGCGGCATCAAGCGCGAATGCCTGGACCTGCGGCACATCCTCGATGACCTGTTGCTGATGCTGCAAACGCTGTTGCAGGATGCCGACATCCAGCTCGATATCCGCCTCGCGCCGGGCTTGCCCGACTTACTGGCCGACCCGGTGCAATTGCAGCAGGTGCTGCTCAATCTGGTCGTCAATGCCGTCGATGCGATGAAAAACCAGCCGCAGGGACAACGCATCCTGAGCATTGCCGTCCATGAAAGCGGCAATGAAGGCCTGGTCTTTTCGGTCAGCGATACCGGGCCGGGCGTCTCGCCCGAGATGGCAGGAAAAATTTTCGATGCCCTGTTCTCAACCAAGGCCGATGGCCTGGGTATGGGCCTGGCGATCAGCCGCTCGATCATCGAGAACCACGGCGGCCGCCTGCGGGTCGCGCCGGCCGCCGGGGGCGGGGCGAATTTTGTCTTCAATATTCCGGTTGACCAATCATGACGAATCCCCCCTTGCCGCGCCCGACGGTCTATATCGTCGATGACGACGCCTCGATTCGCGAATCCCTGAGCAGCCTGATCCGCGCCGAAGGCATGGCCGTCGAGGTCTTTGCCTCCCCCTTCGATTTTCTCGCCCGCGACGACCTCGCCGAGTTCTCCTGCGTCGTCCTCGACGTGCGCATGCCCGGCCTTGACGGACTGGCGCTGCAGGAAAAATTCGCCGAAAGCGGCCGCGACATCCCGATAGTCTTCATCACCGGCCACGGCGACGTGCCGCTGGCCGTGCGCGCGATGAAAGCCGGCGCCATCGACTTCCTGAACAAGCCCTTCAACGACGTCGACCTGCTGCAAGCCATCGCCCTGGCCCTGTCCCGCGTCAGCGCCCGCTCGCACACCCGCATGGAACTCGCCGACTGGCGCGCCCGCCTCGACAGCCTGACCCCCCGCGAAAAACAGATCATGGTCGAAGTCGCCCAAGGCAAGCAGAACAAGCAAATCGCCTACGACCTGGCGATCACCGAAAGCACGGTCAAGGTCCATCGCCACAACGTCATGAGCAAAATGCACCTGCGCTCGGTGGCGGAACTGGCCTTGCTGCTGCAGCGGCTGCGGGGGTGAGCTGCTTGGTTGTTGAGTTGAAAAAAACGCCTCGCAAACTTAGCGAGGCGTTTTTGCCTGATTTTTGCGGTCGACCGCAAAAATGAGCAAAAAACCGCTGGTCAGGCTTGGTTTTTCAGCACATCAGCGAGTAGCGCCCCCCCCAGTCCGATTCCCTTGAGGTTTTGATCAACAGCCAGCCGACCCAGGCGCTCGACTGGAATGCCTGGATGGCGTGGTATTTTCTTACTTTTTGCAAATTAATTCATTCTAGAATAAATTCAAATCTGGATTAATTTTCAATGGGTGATGTGATGAAGCTTGGCAACCCGGCAACAGGATCTGACTTTTTGGGTCGCAAACAGGTTTTGAGCGATCTCTGGCGATATCTGGAAGGTGAGCATATCCGCTTTCCCGGCGTGCGCCGTCTGGGCAAGACGTCGATTCTGAAGCGCTTGCTTGAGGAGGCTTCGGAGCATGGCGTACTGGCGCAGTGGTTGGACGTGTCGACTGTCGACTCGGCGGAGAAGTTTGTTGAGCTGCTTGATCAGGCTTTCCCCAAAAACCTGATCTCGAACTTTGTTGGCGAGCGTGCTCAGGAAGTCGCGAGCTGGTTCAAGCGTTTGCGCAAAATCGACGCCAAATTGCCTGCGGCTATCGGCGGCGGTGGTGTTGGCATCGAGTTGGGCGAGGGCGCATGCCCAAGTTGGCTGGATAAGGCCGAAGCCTTGCGGGAGCGCTTGTCTGGGCAGCCCTTGCTGATCCTGCTCGATGAGTTTCCGGTCATGCTGCAAACCCTGATCCTCAATAACGAAGCGGAAGCACGGCAACTGCTCGCCTGGCTGCGTATCTGGCGGCAAGCCAGCGGCACTTGCCGCTTCGTGTTCACTGGCTCCATCGGCTTGCAATCCTTGCTCGAAAGACATGGTCTGGCTGACAAGATGAACGATTGCTACGACTACCCCTTGGGGCCATTTCAGCCTAGTGAAGCACGCCAGCTGTGGCGGGCGTTTGCGCCGATGGTTGATGACATTGCCTGGCAGGTAGCCGACGAGGTGATTGAGCATGCCTTGCAGCGCATTGGCTGGTTGTCGCCGTATTTCCTCTGCCTCTTGCTCGACGAAAGCGTGCGCACGGCACGCGAGCGCCAGCAGGAAGCACCGGCCTTGGCGCAGCCTGTGGAAAGCCGTATCGAAATCGAGGACGTCAATGATGCCTACGAAAAGCTGCTGGCCCTGCGCTCGCGCTTCCATCATTGGGAAAACCGCTTGAAAGAGGCCCTGCCGCCCGGTGAGCTGGCCTTCTGCATGGCCCTGCTGACCCAGCTCTCACGCCATGCCGAGGGTTTGAGCTTGCGCCAATTAAGCAGCCGACTGAGCAAGCACGAAGCCGACCCGGAACGCCGGGCGCAACGTCTGCAAGACCTCCTGGTGCGCCTGATGGACGAGGGTTACACCAGCGTGCCCGACGCCGGGCAGCGCGTGCAATTCCTTTCTTTCCCCCTGCGTGACTGGTGGCACCGTAATCATGTCTGAACACACTTTTCCCGCCTTGCCCGCCGCCCCGGCAGGTGGTTTTGCTGCCATCAGCAAATACAACCCACACCTGTGGAGCGCCGAACAACTCCGCGCCATTTTTGTCGCCCGGCAAAACGAACTGGCCGACCTGCTGCGCACGCTGAAGACCACGCCGCCTGACACCATCGGCCAGCACGCCTTGCTGGTCGGCGCGCGCGGTATGGGTAAATCGACGCTGATGCAACGCCTGGCGCTGGCAGTCGATGATGATCCCGAGCTGAAAGCGCATTGGCTCGCCCTGCGCTTTCCCGAAGAGCAATACACGGTCAGCACCCTGGGGCAGTTCTGGGCCAATGTCCTCGATAGCCTGATTGACGCTCTGGAATTGCGCGGGCTGCCAACCCTGGCGCTTGATGCCAAGGTTCAAGGCATCGCGAGCTTGCCGCTGGCCGAGCAGGCCGCCGCCAGCCTGGCGGTGATTAATCAGGTCGCGGACGAGCACGGCTTGCGCCTGTTGCTGCTGGTCGATAACACCGATCTTTTGCTCCACAACATCGGCGCGGCGGCGCACTGGGCCTTGCGCGAAATCCTGCAAGCCAATCCGCGTCTGCTCTGGGTTGGCGGCAGCTACCAGAGCCTGGAAGTGGACAGCAATTATCACGACGCCTTTCTTGATTTTTTCCGCGTCATCGAACTGCGCCCCCTGCGCCTGGCTGAAATGCAGCAAGCCCTGCTGGCCTTGGCCGAAACCTTTGGTGGTAGCGCGGCCCGCGAAGCCATGCAAAAGCAGCTCAAGGCCCACCCCGAACGCCTGCCGACCCTGCGCCAGCTTTCGGGCGGCAATCCACGTACGACGGTGATGCTCTACGAGCTCTTTGCCAATGGCCAAAAGGGCGATGTGCGCAGCGATTTGGAGTCTTTGCTCGATGCCATGACGCCGCTGTACAAGGCGCGCATGGATGCCCTGGCGGATTTGCCGCGCAAGCTGCTCGCCCACATTCTCGAACACTGGGCGCCGATTGCTTTGGGGCAACTGGCTGACGCTTCGCAAGTCGTCAAAGGCAGCATCAGCCCGCAATTGCTGCGCTTGGAGCGCGAAGGCCTGATCGAGAAAACCGCCTTGCACGGCACGACGCGCAGCGGTTATCAAGTGGCCGAACGCTTTTTCAACATCTGGTATCTGATGCGCTTTTCCCCCCGCCGCCAGCGCGCCCGCCTGGCCTGGCTGGTCGAGTTCATGCGCCTGTGGTTCAGCCAGGATGAACTCTGTGGTTTGGCGCGGCAGCGCATGGGGGAGGTCTGTGCGGCACGCCGTAGCGCCCATGATTGGGACTACGACCGTGCCCTGGCCGACGCCTTGCCGCCGGAAGCCAGGGAGCGCCACGCCTTGCGCTGGGCGCTGCTCAAGCAAGTTCAGGAGAGCCGTAGCCAGCTCAAGGAGATTTTTGAGCTGGACGGCGAGGATAGGGATTTCAAGGGTGCAGCCGACTATCTGCAACGCCTGGCGGTGCTGCCGGAAAAGCTGCGCCAGTGCCCGCATCTGCATAGCGAAGCCGAGAAACAGGCTTGGGTGGAGGCGGTGCTGGGGTCGATCAGTTTTAGCCTGGAGGAAAAGGAGCGGGTGGCACAAACGGCAGCTAATTTGAGTCTGTCCCAGTTTGATGAATTGGGCAAAGTGTTCTCGGGCGAGATGAAGCAATGTGCGTCTCTCGTTGGTAGTGCTGAGGCTCAGGTTTTGCGTGCCGCAGTGCTGGAACGGAATTTTTTCCCGGATATGCCTGATTCGCATCTTGCCTACGAACAGATTCGCAGCTGTTTTAGCCAATATCCAGCCGCACTACGTTTCGCCTGCGACTTGTTTTATGAAAAAGCGCATCGCGATGAATGGTGTCTGCGAGCGCAAGTGCTGGCACAAACTGCTCAACCGCTAGACGCCGAGCTGATTTTCCGGCAGGCCTGGTTGCTGCATGAAAGATTGGGGCGCTATGAGGAGGCGGAAGCTGCCTATCGCCAGGCGATTATGTTGGATGAGAAGAGCGCTTATCCGTGGAATAACCTGGGCAACCTGTTGCAATACTATCTGGGTCGCTACGAGGAAGCGGAAGTGGCCTATCGCCAGGCGATCACGCTGGATGAGAGGTATGCCTCTCCGTGGAATGGCTTGGGTGTTCTGTTGCAATACCATCTGGGTCGCTACGAGGAGGCAAAAGCAGCCTATCGCCAGGCGATCACGCTGGATGAGAAGGATGCTTATCCGTGGAATAACTTGGGCAAGTTATTGCAAGTCCATCTGGGGTGCTACGAGGAAGCAGAAGCCGCCTATCGCCAAGCGATTAGCTTGGATGATAAACCCGCTTACGCCAAGGCCAATCTTGCCCGTCTGTTGTGGCAACAAGGGCAGCAACAAGAGGCTGAGTTGCTCTACCGCGAGTTGGCTAATTCCGCCCATACCAACGAGCAGCACCTATTGTTGCAAGCTCATCTCTTCCTCGATAACCGCCAATTGGCGCTTGATGCCTTACTGGCATTGAGCTCGGCGGCACAGCAGGGGAAGGAAAATGCTTTCTACCGCCTCAAGGAGCAGGTCTGGGAATGTCACGAACTTGGCCTGGGTTTGCGTCTGGCGGACTGGATGGCGGCTAGCGAACTGGCGGTGTTTTTGCTGCCCTTTATCCAGGCGCTTTACCAGTTGGGTGGTGCGATAGAAAAATTGCAGGATTTGCCGCTGGAAACGCAGCAGATGGCCGACGAGATTGTCCGTCTTGCGCGGCAGCGTATGGCGCAGCGGCCTGTTGCCAGGCAGTGATTACCGGGCGATTCCGCTAAACGCGGTTTCTCTGAGCCGATAATGCAAAAAGCCTCCATGACGGAGGCTTTTTGATTTCCGGCTCATTTCTGCGGTCGACCGCAGAAATGAGGCAAAAACCGTTTACAGGATCATCCCGGCGCCGACGGTGTTGTTGCTGTTTTCATCGATGATGATGAAAGCGTCGGTGCGGCAGTTTTCCAGATTGGCCGCCAGCCTTGCTCAAGCTGGCGCATCATGGCTTGCAGGAAAACGGCCAACCGGAGGCGTTTTTACATTCGGGTCTATTGGCAGCTGTTCAACGATGTCGATCTGCTGCAAGCCATCGCCCTGCTCCTGTCACACGTCAGCGCCCGTTCGCTGGTGGAACTGGCATTGCTGCGGCGGCGGCCGAGAAACTGTGGCCCGTGCCCGTATGGGCAAATATGCGTATCCAGATAATCCTTGGCTGGCGATAATGAGCATGATGCGTTTGGGCGTCAAAACAGAACAAAACAGAAGAAGGAGGGAGTCCGATCATGCATTCCTTGCTGAACCGCTTGAGTGTCCGCAATCGAATCTGGACCATTGTCGCCCTGTTCATCGGCGGCATCGTCCTGGCCTGCATCCTTGATGTGTTGATGCTGCGTGAGGCGCTGTGGCGAGAAAAAGAACTCAAGACCCGCCAATTGGTCGAAAGCGCCTACAGCGTGCTGGCCCATTACCACGACCTGCAAGTCCAGGGCGCGCTGAGCGAGGCTGCGGCCCGCACGGCAGCCATCGGCACCATCCGGGCCATGCGCTACGAAAAGACTGAGTATTTCTGGATTAATGATCTGGCGCTGCCTTACCCGCGGATGGTGATGCACCCGACGGCGCCGGCACTCGACGGGCAAGTGCTCAATGACGCCCGCTTCAACCGGGCGAACAGCTGGCGGCTGGGTCATGAAGGCCCCTTCGTGCTTGCCGAAGCCGGCATGAACCTGTTCCAGACATTCGTCGACGTCGTTGGCCGGGGCGGGGAGGGCTACGCCACTTACGAGTGGCCAAAACCCAAGATCGGCGGCGGCGCGACCAGCGAGCTTTACCCGAAATTATCCTACGTCAGGAAGTTCGAACCCTGGGGCTGGCTGATTGGCTCCGGCATCTATATGGACGATGTCGCGGCGGCCGTGCGTGCCCAGGCACTGTTCAACGTGCTGTCGGCGCTCGGCGGCAGCGCCATCCTGCTGTTGTTTGCTTCGTTGGTGGCCCGCAGCATCATTCGACCGCTGCACGAGGCGCTGACGACGATGCGCCAGATTGGCAATGCCGGGGGCGATTTGGCGCTGCGCCTGCCGGTCGAGGGGCATAGTGAAATCGCTGAACTGGCCAGCGGTTTCAACGACATGCTCGGGCATCTCCAGGCCCGCGACGCCGAGCTGGCGCGGCACCGGGATGCTCTTGAGGAGCAGGTGGTGCAACGCACGGTGGACCTGAGCGAAGCCAACCAGGCCCTGGCAAAAGAACTCGAGGAGCACAAACGGGCGGAACGGCGGGTGCGCGAAAGCCGCATGCAGATGCGTGCGCTGCTCGATGCGACCAGCGAGTCGGTGCTACTGCTTGACCCTGACGGGGGTATTTTTGAGATCAACGCTTTTGCCGCCCAGCGTTTCAAAGAGATTCCGGAACATTTGGTCGGTAAGAATTTCTTCGACCTGATCCCGCCAGAACTGGCATTGACGCGTCGTGCGGCAGTACGCCAGGTTGCGGACCAAGGCCAGCCGATGATCCTTCGTGACCGGCGTGGTGCGATCTCGTTCGAGAACAGCCTGTATCCGGTGTGCAGCGAGTCCGGCACGGTCGACAGCATTGCCGTCTATGCCAAGGACGTCTCCGAACAGCAACGCACGGCGGCGGTAGAAGAGATCTTTCATCATCTGGATACGCTGCTGCTGCAATCGCGGATGGATCTCGAGACCGTTGCCCAGCTGTTTTGCGACGGCATACTCCCGGTTTTTGACTTTAGCGGCGCCTGGGTGGCGCGTGCCGAAGCCGATGGCCGGCTCAGCGTTGTCGCAGGGGCTGCGGCAGATTTCCCGGCTTTTCTCGCCCAGCTGCGCCAGCTCGATCTGCGCTGGATGCGCCCAGGTGCCGGGCTGCAGCCGGGCGAGTCGGTGATTCGTGAGGGCCGTCGCCAGTTCCTGCCGCCCGAGGACTTCCCCGCATTGCCGGCGGGATTCGGGAATGGTCGCCCCGGCGCGCGCAGCAGCTTGTTGCTGCCCCTGGCCTTGCGCGGCAAAACCTGGGGGCTGCTGGCGCTGCATGGCGACGATTCGGCGCAACTCAGCGGCCCGGATCTGCCGCTACGTCTGGCCGGCATCGCCGACCGTCTGGGGCTTTCCCTCGAATCGGCATCGCGCCAGGAATGGCTGGCTTTGTTCGATACCGCCTTGGCCGGGGTCAATAATGCGGTTTTCATCACCGATGAAAATGCCGTGATTCTTTGGGCCAATCATTCATTTGCCGAGCTGTCCGGCTACCCGATCAGTGAACTGCTGGGCAAGAATCCCCGGCTATTGGCTTCCGGGGGGCAGGACGCCGATTTCTTCCGGCGCTATTGGGAAACCATCCGGGCCGGCCGCACCTGGCATGGCGAACTGGTCAATGTCCGGCCTGACGGGCGGCGCTATACCATCAGCCAGACCATCACGCCGCTGTTCAACCAGAGCGGAGAAGTCACGCATTACGTGGCTCTCCAGGAAGATATCAGCGAGCGCAAGGCGGCCGAGGAGCGCATGCGCTATGCCGCCAATTTCGACAAATTGACTGACTTGCCCAACCGCAGTCTTTTTCATGATCGCCTCAGTCAGGCGCTGGCCTTGGCCCGGCGCAGCGAGAGCGAGGGCGGGGCGCTGTTTTTCCTCGATCTTGACCATTTCAAGCAGGTTAATGACCAACTGGGACACGCCGCCGGGGATGAATTGCTGCGCACCACGGCCCGTCGTTTGCGCGCGCTGGTCAGGGAAAGCGACACCGTCGCCCGTCTGGGGGGCGACGAATTCACCATCATCCTGAACCGCGTGCGCGATCCGGAAGCGGCGGGCCATGTGGCCGAGAAAGTGCTCGCCGCGCTGGCCGAGCCCTTGATCGTCGCCGGTCATGAACTGCGGATCGGGGCGAGTATTGGTATTGCGCTTTTCCCTGAGCACGGCAAGACCATCGAGGCCATCCTGGAGGCGGCCGATTACGCCATGTACCTGGCCAAGAAGGCCGGCCGGGGCTGCTACGCCGTGACGGATCGAGTCCCGGCCGAGACTGACAAAGCCGCTGCGACAGGTGCGGGCCATCCGCCTTCCTGAACAAAAACGCCGCGCGGAAAGAGCGAGGCGGTTTTGCCCCAATTCTGCGGTCGACCGCAGAATTGGGAGCAAAACCGGGCAAGGTGCCTCACGGCGCTATCGCATGGCGAATATCCCGTCTGAAATTCAGGAAAGCTCGCTTATCGCTGGGCGTACAGGGAACACTGACGCAAGGATGGCCAATGGGCGGGCGCAAGCGTCCGTGCTTGCCGCGGCGATCAAAGGTCCATTCCTCTCACAAAAGTTGTTTCACCAGCCGGTCAATTAGTTTAGATGTGGATTTTTGCTATTAAGATAATCATTAATTCACTTAATAGTTATTTTATTAACCATGACTCGCTCAAGCAACAGCCTTATCGCACTACCGCCCGAGGCCGATCAAGCCTTGCAGGCCCTGGGTTTGCGGCTGCGCGCCCGGCGTCTGGCGCAGAACATGACCGTGGCGCAGATGGCGGAACGCCTGCTGTGTTCGCCGACGACTTATCGCGCGCTGGAAAGTGGCAAGCCGACCGTCAGCCTGGGTTTGCTGGCCCACGCTTTATGGCTGTTCGGGCGGCTTGAGGACATTGCGCAAATCAGCCCCTTGGAAATCAGCATGCTGGGCAACAAACGCAGCCAGCGGGCGCGCCCGGTGCCGTCGGAGATCAGCGATGACGAACGTGACTTCTGAGCAGTCGCTCTACCTTGGCTTGTATCTGCCGGGGGCGGAAATGGCGACGACGGCGGCGCTGCCCGGCAGCGTCTGCACTTCCTTTCGGCCAGTGCCTTGCTTGACATTCCCTACGAATCGAGCGCCGGCAGCTACATCGACTTCGCCCGCGTCCTGCGCCGCCTGAGCAGCGCACCGGCGGCTGACCTCGAAGCGCTTTTCCGGCGCATGGTTTTCAATCTGCTGATCGACAACAGCGATGACCAGCTCAAAAACCACGGCATGTTGCATATGGGCAAGGCCGGCTACCGCCTATCGCCTGCCTTTGACGTCGTCCCGCAACTGAGCAACCGTGGTTACCAGATGCTGTCGATTGACGGCAAAACCCAGGAATCCAGCCTGGCGCTGGCACTTGAGGTCGCCGGGCATTTTGACCTCACTGCCGATCAGGCGAGGGAAATCATCCGCGCCATGGCCGAGGTGGTTTATGGGCCGTGGTGGGAGAAAGCGGCGGTACCGGAAGGGACGCGCCTGCGTCTGGAGAGCTGCTTGAAACGGCAGCGGGAGGTTGTTGGGGGTGGGGGTGTTTTGATTGAACCCCCTGTAGGGGCTCGCTGCTCTTCGGTTGAAGGGACGGTGTGAGCTTTTTGCATTGAGATGCTCATTGCGTGGGCGAAGTGATACCGCATGGGTATGATGCTGGCGATGAGTTTGTCTGATAGGGGAAATCGGTGTTTAGTCCTGTAAGCGAATCGCGGGGCGAAGAGCCGTTGTCGCGTGACGAGATCAAAAGGGTCTTGGAGGAGCTTAATTCTCCAGAGGCTTGCTCCTGGTTTGCTGCGCGGTGTGTATTGCGGGCATTGCCGCTGGCGATAGGTGGCAGATGGTTTGAGGGCCGAGAGAAGAGGGAGCGTTGGCAGCAGGCGCACGGCAAGTCCTTGGTAGCAGCTATTTTTGCTGCCTTTTTCCACGCGCAGTCGGGAGTGGACAAAGCAAAATTATTGAATTCGCCAGGGCATATCCTTGATTACGCCATCGCCGCCAGATCAGCAGTCGCGAACGCCCGCCTCGCCGCCTATCCTGTCGCATACGCCGTCGCCGTCGCCTCCGCCTCCGCTGCGGCCTCTGTCGCCCTCCCCGGCTACAGTTCTGCCGCTGCTGCCGCCACCTCAGCCGACTACGCTTCCGCTTCCGCCTCCGCCGTCTCCGTTGACTACGCCGCCGCTGCCGATGCGGCTTCCTCCGATGCAGCCGCTGCTGCCATTAAATTGCGGAAGGAAACAGGCTCGGATATTGAACTTATCCAGTCGCATTCCTTGGCAGAGCTATTGCAGTTGCCGTTATGGAACGCTGGCCAGCCTTCAGGCTGGTCAGCGTTCCAAAATAGGGTAAATCAGGTGTTCCTCGGACTCGATGCCAACTTGCCAACATTGCTGCGCGGACTGGAAGAGGGCAAGCCAGATTGGGCTGGAATCCAAAACTGGCTACAGGCTTGGTTCGATGACTATCAACAGCAACAAGCAACCAAGCAAGCAGCCGACCCGGTAACAGCGGAGCATACAGAGGTCGGCAGTGAGAAGGCCAGAACACAGCGTCTGGCACTCGCCTCCCTGCAACAAACCCGCGCCGAGACCCTGGCGACGGTAGATTGCCTGAACCGTAACCGCATTGTGGTGGCATTGCGGCAATTGATCACCGAGCGCGAAGGTGACCAGCATTTTGCGCTGGGTTTGTTTGGCTATTGGGGTAGTGGCAAGTCGTCGACGATTGAGCAACTCAAGGAGCAGCTCGGCGAACAGCCACAGCGGATCGCCATTGCCGAATTCAATGCCTGGAAAAACGAAAAAGCCAGCAATCTGGCCGCGATGCTGGCACAGACGGTGGTCGAACGTCTGAGCAGCGGACTCGGTATTTTCGGCAAGTTGCGTTTGGCGATGCGCCTCTCGGTAAAGCGTCGCGCCCGCTTGGCGGGTGATTTGAAGCAGGATGCAGGAAAGGTCTTTGCTTGGCTGGAGAGCTGGGGCTGGTTGGCGCTGCCGCCTTTGTTGAGTGTGATGGTCGTGGGTTTGCTGATTTGGGCGATTCCGATTGCCGATGGTCAATGGCTGGAAATGCCTTTGAAGCTGCTGATTGGTGTTGGCGTCAGCATTGCGCTGGCTTACAAGTCGTTGGCGGCCTTCCTGAAAGACAACCTGACGGAGTTTTTCAAGCAGGTCGGTGTAGAGCGCCCGGCCTCGCTTTTGCAATTGCCGAGCTATACCGACCAGCGTGGTTTGCTGGGTGAAATTCATCTCACGCTCAAGGCACTCTGCGAGCTGCGCCTGGGGGATGGGGAGGGTTACGCGGGCAAGCAGTTGTTGCTGGTGGTGGATGACCTCGACCGCTGTGGTATCAACGCCGTTAAAGAGGTGCTCGATGCCGTGCGCCTGGTGGCGGATATTCCGGGGGTGATGACGCTGGTGGCGATTGATGAGCGCATGGCCTTTGCTGCCGTGGAAAAGCACTACGACCAGTTCGGTCACGCCGGGCGGCCACCCGCCCAGGTGGCGCGCGAATATCTGGCCAAGGTTTTGCAAGCCAGCATTGCTTTGCCAGAGGTTGGCGAGGCGGAAATTGATGGCTATGTCGAGCAAGTGCTGTTTCCCGGTGTGGAGCGTTTTGTCGCTGAAATGCCGGCCGAAGTGTCTGAGGTGGGCGCGGAGATAAAGACACCGGAGGCCGATGCGGTATCGCAAGCTGCTGCGCCAGTGAAGGACAACGGGCAGGCGGTGGCGAGCGAGCAGTCTGCCGAGGCGGAGGCATCGGCGCCGCCCACTGGCGAGCCGCCCAAGTTGACGCCCCCGATTGATCTGGACTCGGTCCAGGCCCGTGCTTTACCGGAAGAGGTTGCCTTGTTCCGCAGCCTGGCGACGGCCTACGGCTTCGGCAATCCCCGCCTGCTTTGGCGCCTGCATTTATCGTGGCGCTTGCTGAAAAGCCTCTATCTTGGCAGTGGCGTTTACCAGTTCGAGCAGATTGAGTTGCTGATGCGCCTGTTTTTTTGGCGGGAATATTATCTGCAGCAGGAAGCCCAACAGCGTGTCAAATTGCAAGATTGGCTCACAGCAGGTTGTCGATCAGAAGAGGAAGGGCCTCAGCACTTGGTCGCCGCCTTGGGGCGTTTGAAGGGCGAGCTACTTGGTACTGTATTGGCTGAAAAGTGGGAAAAAATTCAGGCCTTGGTTGATGCGGTCCTCCTTCCTGCGAGTTCGCATCTGTCCAACAGTGACGCCAAGGTGGCTTGATCTGTCAATCAAACCAAACCTTGCACCAAACAAAAACGCCTCACGATGATCGCGAGGCGTTTTTTCTGTAAATCTGCGGTTGACCGCAGATTTTGGCCGAAATCCGTTCCAGTTTGCGCGGCCGTGCCCGCGTTTCTGGACTCCCGCTTTCGCGGGAATGACGGATTGATGACCCGGTATCTGCTTACAGGATCATGCCGGCGCCGACGGTGTTGTTGCTGCTCTCGTCGATGATGATGAAAGCGCCAGTGCCGCGGTTTTCCAGGTAGGGGTCGACGAATAGCGGCTGGGCGAGCTTGAAGCTGACTTCGGCGATGTCGTTCATCGCCAGTTTGTCGGCTGGCAGGTTTTCCAGGGTATTGACGTCGAGGCGATGGTCGATGCCGGTCAGCTTGGCCTTCGAGTCGCGCGTGGTGTGACGGATCAGGTAGGTGCGGGCGCGGTCGAGCGGGGTTTCGGCCAGCCAGCAGACGGTGGCGCGGATTTCCTTGACGGCGGCCGGGGCTTCAGCCGTCTTGACGATCATGTCGCCGCGCGAGGTGTCGATTTCGTCGGCAAGCAGCAGGGTGATCGACTGCTCGGTGAAGGCCGCGCCGATGTCGACCCCGCCGAGTTGCACGGATTTGACGGTCGACTCGCGGCCGGAGGGTAAAACGGTGACGGCGTCGCCAACCTTGATGCTGCCGGATTCGATACGGCCCATGAAACCACGGTAATCGTGCAGTTCCGGGTTGGCCGAATCCTGCGGACGGCAGACGTACTGCACCGGGAAGCGGAAGGGCTCGTCGTGTTCGGTGTGCGCGGCCGGGGCGACTTCGAGCATGTCGAGCAGGGTCGGGCCGTCGTACCAGTTCAGTGCGTCGCCACGGTCGACGATCATGTCGCCATTGAGCGCCGACAGCGGAATGAAGCGGATGTCTTCGATGCCCACCTTGGCGGCGAATTCGAGGTAATCGGCCTTGATCTTCTCGTAGGTTTCCTGCGAATAATCGACTAGATCCATCTTGTTGATGGCGACGATCAGGTGCGGGATGCCGACCAGCGAAGCCAGCTTGGAGTGGCGGCGGGTCTGCGTCAGCACGCCCTTGCGTGCATCGATGAGGATGATCGCGAGGTTGGCCGTCGAGGCAGCGGTGATCATATTGCGGGTGTACTGCTCATGGCCCGGTGCGTCGGCGATGATGTACTTGCGCGTGCCGGTCGAGAAATAGCGGTAGGCGACGTCGATGGTGATGCCCTGTTCGCGTTCGGCTTGCAGGCCGTCGGTGAGCAGCGACAGATCAACCGCACCCATGCCGCGCTTTTCGGAAGTGCGGGTAATGGCCGACAGCGTGTCGGCGAGGATGGTCTTGGTGTCGAACAGCAAACGCCCGATCAGCGTGCTCTTGCCGTCATCAACGCTGCCGCAGGTCAAAAAGCGCAGCAGGCCGTGGTCTTCGATTTTGTCTTGTGTGGACATTGTTTATTTCCTTGAGGATCGAGGATTCAGGATCGAGGATGGAGTGAGCGGTTTTGCTGATAGCTCGATCCTGATAGCTGGATCCTGGATTTTTCAGTAAGGATTGAGGATGCAGGATCGAGTAAGCGCTTTTGCTAACAGCTCGATCCTAATAACTGGATCCTAGAAATATCCCTCTTTCTTGCGTTGTTCCATGGAGGCTTCGCTGGTCTGGTCGTCCAGACGGGTGGCGCCGCGCTCGGTGATGGTGGTGGTGGCGGTCTCGAGGACGATTTTCTCGACGTTGTCGGCATCGGACTCGACCGGTGCGGTGCAGGAGATGTCGCCGACGGTGCGGAAGCGCACTTGCAGATCGACGATTTCTTCACCGGCCTTGGGCAGGTTGGTCAGTTCGCCATTCATCAGCGGCACATTGACCGGGACGATGGAACCCTGGCGGATGACCACCGGGCGGGTGTGGGCGAAGTAGATCGACGGCAGTTCCAGGCCTTCGCGCTCGATGTATTGCCAGACGTCCATTTCCGTCCAGTTCGAGATCGGGAAGGCGCGGATGTTTTCACCCTTGTGGCTGCGGGCGTTGTACAGGCTCCACAGTTCCGGGCGCTGGTTCTTCGGATCCCATTGGCCGAATTCGTCGCGGAAGGAGAAGATGCGTTCCTTGGCGCGGGCCTTTTCTTCATCGCGGCGGGCGCCGCCGATGCAGGCGTCGAAGCCGAATTCTTCAATGGCTTCCAAGAGCGTCACCGACTGGTGCTTGTTGCGCGACTCGCCTTCGTGCTTCAAGACTACCGTGCCGCGCTGCATCGAATCTTCCACGGAACGGACAATCAGGCGCTCGCCGAGTTCGGCAGCGCGTTTGTCGCGGAAGGCGACGACTTCCTTGTAATTGTGGCCGGTGTCGATGTGCATCAGCGGGAAGGGGAACTTGCCCGGGCGGAAAGCCTTTTCGGCGATGCGCAGCATGCAGATTGAATCCTTGCCACCGGAAAAGAGCAGCACGGGGTTGGAACACTGGCCGGCCACTTCGCGCATGATGTGGATGGCTTCGGCTTCGAGCCAGTCGAGATGAGTAAGCGTGTTGCGTTGGGTCATTGCTGGGAAATCCGTCGGGATTGTCGAATGGGCTGGATTATAGCAAGGCCCTTAATATTCAATTAAGAACATCGGATCATCTTGATATTCTTGTTTGTTATAAGAGCGGTCGCGGAATGAACATATTGCTGCGCGATAGGTCACTGGAACATCGGCAAGCCACTGCTGCGGTCAACCCGCCAAATTGGGAGAAAACCATGAAACAAATCCTCATCGGCCTTTGCGCCACCAGCTTGCTCGCTGCTTGTGCCGGCTACCCCTTCACGCCGGCCGCCACGGCCGTACTCGCCGCCAAATCCGGCAGCACCGTCAGCGGCACGGTCGGTTTCAAGGAAATCACCGGCGGCGTGCGCCTGATGGCCGACGTCAAGGGCCTGATGCCCGGCGAACACGGTTTCCACATTCATGAGTCGGGCGACTGCAGCGCCCCGGACGCGACCAGCGCCAAAGGCCATTACAACCCGGCCAGCAAGATGCATGGTCGCCACGACATGATGGACCACCACGGTGGCGACATGCCTAATCTGCTCGCCAACGCCCAGGGCGAAGCCAAGGCTACGATGGACGTCATGGGCGTAACCCTGGCCGAAATCACCGGCCGCAGCGTCGTCATCCACGCCGACCCCGACGACTACAAATCGCAGCCCGCCGGTAATTCCGGCAAGCGCGTGGCTTGCGGGACGATAGGCGGGAAGTAAGGGGCTTATTTCCTCCCCATTGCCAGCGGCCAGCGCCCGTGTGTCGGGATGTTTTTCTCCTTCCCCTTCAAGGGGAGGGGGGGGATGGGGATGGGTTTC
>JAVBXO010000034.1 GCA_030824535.1 Azonexus sp.
CGACCCTGCAGGTCTTGTCGCGAGCGTTGAACAGGGTCGCGGCGCGGTAACCAAGGAAGCCGCAGCGCCACGGGCGCCGGTTCTGATCATCGACGACTCGCTGACGACCCGGATGCTGGAGCAGAGCATCCTGGAAGCAGCGGGCTATCAGGTCGAGCTCGCCGTTTCGGCCGAAGATGCACTGACCAAGGCGCATGATCGTCGCTACAGCCTTTTCATCGTCGATGTTGAAATGCCCGGCATGAACGGCTTCGAGTTTGTCGCCCAGACCCGCGCCGACGCGGCCTTGCGCGATATTCCCGCAATCCTGGTTACTTCCAGGGATGGCCTTGAGGACCGCCAGCGCGGACAGCAGGTGGGCGCCAGTGACTACATCGTCAAGGGCGAATTCGACCAGGAGCAGCTCCTGCTAACCATTCGAGCACTGATCGGACCAGCATGACCAAAATACGTGTTCTGGTGATTGAGGATTCCCTGACCGCCCGCAAGCGCATCCTGGCGGTGCTGGCCAGCGATCCTGACATCGAAATCGTTGGCGAAGCCGACAACGGCAAGCGCGGCATCGAGCTATGCCAGGCGCTGCGACCGGACGTCGTCACGCTGGACATGATATTGCCCGTAATGAGCGGACTGGCAGCCACGGAATTCATCATGGCCTACTGTCCGACGCCGATTCTCATCGTCTCCGCGTCGACCAACCGGGGCGAGCTGTTCAAGACCTGCGAAGCCCTGGCGGCCGGTGCCCTGGACGTACTCGACAAGCCTCTGGGCAACGAAGTCGACGATATTTGGGAGCAACAGCTCGTCGTCACCGTCAAGCGCCTTGCGCGCATCAAGGTCATCACGCATCCACGGGCCCGACTGGGCGCCCTGGGCCAGCCCTACCCCGCGCCTGGTCCACAACAAGGCCTGGTGCTGCCGCGAACGGGACATTTGCGCGCCGTCGCAATTGGAGTCTCCACCGGCGGGCCAGCGGCGCTAAGCGAAATTATGCGCAGCTTGCCCCACGGCTTCCCGCTGCCCATTCTCCTGGTCATCCATATCGGCCAACTCTTCGCCCCCGCCTTCGCCGACTGGCTCGATGGGCTGAGTTCTATCAGCGTTAGCTACGCCAGCGATGGCGACCCGCTTCCGCCTTGTGGCGAAGGAAAAGTGTTGATGGCACCGCCCGATGCCCACCTGGTACTCCGCCAGGGCAAGCTGCGGCTTACTCAAGATCCGGAACGACATTCCTGCCGACCATCGGTCGATGTGCTCTTCGAATCGATGGCGCAGGAACTCGGTGCTGACTGTGTGGCCTGCCTCCTCACGGGGATGGGCAGTGATGGTGCCGAAGGTCTGCTGGCCATCCGGCGCGCCGGCGGCAGGACCATCGCTCAGGACGAAGCCAGCTCAGTGGTGTTCGGCATGCCGCGGGAAGCGATCCTTCTTGGCGCCGCCGAGCAGGTTCTTCCGCTGCATGAAATTGCGCCGGCGCTTGCCGCACTGGCCAGCGGGAGGCCTTCATGATGCCTTTGCCCGCACGGATTCTGATCATCGATGACAGTCTCACGGTGCGCATGGACCTCAGCGAAGCCCTCCAGTCGGCCGGCTTCGACACCGTGCCCTGCGCCAATATCGCCAGCGCGAGAGAGGCGCTCGCCCATGAACCCGCTGCACTGGTCGTCCTGGATGTCCTGCTGCCCGATGGCGACGGGCTCGATTTTCTCAAAGAGCTGCGAAGCTCGCCGACGACAGCCAAAATCCCGGTGCTATTGCTGTCCACCGCAGCCGAGCTCAGGAAGCGCGGCCAAACGATGGACGCGGGGGCCGAAGAGTACATCGGCAAACCCTACGACCTCGAACAGGTCGTGGCGCGAGCACGGGCGCTTACGCAAGCGGATGCAGGTGGTGACGTGAGCGGTGATGGGGCAACGGGTTTTACCCCACTTAGTCCCCTTAGCCCCCTTAGCCCCCTGGGCCCGCAGCGGCTGCTCGCCGTCGACGACAGCGTCACCTATCTTCAGGAACTCGCCAGCCAGCTTCGCCAGGAAAGTTACACAGTGTTCCTGGCGATGTCCGGCGAGGAAGCTCTGGCGCTGCTCGCCACTGAGCCGGTGGACGGCATTCTGCTCGACCTGATCATGCCGGGATTGTCCGGTCAGGACACCTGCAAGCGCATCAAGCAGCGCGCGGAATGGCGCGACATTCCCTTGATCATGCTCACGGCGCACGATGACCGGGACGCGATGATCGAAGGCATCAACGCTGGCGCCGATGACTACATTGCCAAGTCCGCTGATTTCGAGATTCTCAAGGCCCGCTTGCGCGCTCAGCTCCGCCGCAGACACTTCGAGAATGAGAATGCTCGTATCCGCGAGGAACTGGTTCGGAGCAATGCCGAAATATCCGCGCGCAAGCAGGTGGAACTAGAACAGAAAAAGCTCGAGCAGCGTTTGCGCGACCAGCAATTTTACACGCGCTCGCTGATCGAATCCAACATCGACGCAATCATGACCGCTGATCCGTTTGGCATCATCACTGACGTCAACAAGCAGATGGAAGTACTGACCGATTGCACCCGCTACGAATTGATTGGCGCGCCGTTCAAAAAGTACTTCACCGAACCGGAACGGGCTGAGGCAGCCATCAAACAGGTTCTGACTGAACGCCGTGTCACCAACTATGAAC
>JAVBXO010000033.1 GCA_030824535.1 Azonexus sp.
TCAACACGCTTTTCAGGGCAATTTTCACCAACTCACGAAAGATGAATGCACGGCGTCTGCGACGGCAGTTCGCCGAACAGTTTCCGGTAGTCCTGCGCCAATTGCGAGAGATGCCAGAAGCCCCAGCGGGCGGCGACGTCGCCGATGGATTCGCGGGCCGGGTGGCGGGCCTTGAGGGCGCGGCGAAAGGCATTGAGGCGGATGGCCTTGAGGTAATGCTGCGGCGAAATGCCGAAGACTTCCTGTGTCGCATTCTGCAGCGTGCGCCGGGTCACGCCGACTTCGTCGCAGATGTCGGCGATGCTCAGCGCGGCCTCAGGGCAGGCTTCAAGAAAGCTGCGGAAACGGCGGACGATGCGCTCGCGGTTGGGGCAGACGCTGACACGCGAATGGCGCTGGCCGGCCTCGACGGTATCGCACAGCAAGGTGTAGAACTCTTCGGAAAACTGCTTGAGATTCGCCGGCATGAACAGCAGTTCGGGAGTGTCGATGCTGGTTTCGAAAGCGCGCAGCAGAAAATCGGCCAGTTCTCCAGCATGTTCCGGGGCGATGGTCTTGGCACTGTCACGCAGCATCTGCGCCAGCTCCTCATGGTCGACCTGCGGGTCATCAACGAAATCGCAGAGGATTCCCGGCTTGAATACGGCGGCAACGAGGTCGAAGCTTTCCGGCGTGCGGATCTCGAATTCGGTGCGCGGATCAAGCAAGGCCGCCGCGCGCGCCTGCATCACGTCGCCGCAGTGATAGCCATCCTCGGTGAAACGGATGACCGAACCAATGGCGAAGACACCGTCAGGCGTGCAGCCTTTTTGCAGCAGCACGCGATTGCTGGTTTCGCGAATCAGGGTAAAGGCCGGCAGCGCGATTTCCTGCATCAACCCGGCAAAACGCCCGGCCGAGAGCTGGTCGTAACGCTGGTTCCAGCCCTGGTAAATCAAGGCCTCGGCCTGCAGATCAACATCGTCGGCGCGGCTGTAGCGGTGTTCGATACCGGCCGGATACTGCCTTGCTGCATGGAACTGGTTCATCGCATCACCCCCGCAATACCGCGCTGATATTTACTAATATGTTAGTACAAATTTCACTATAACAGAACCTGTTTTTCAATGGTATATCCCGAGCTTGACCAGACCCTGACATCTAGCAATCAGCGGACCAGGGTGAAGATATCTGGTCATGAGCATGATTTTTAAGGGATATATTTATTGCCCGGCCGCGACAAAGGCCGGCAGATGCCCTGGCTGCAAGCCCAAGGGTCGCGAAACGCACAATGCCGGGGCACCGCTAGCGTGAGTAACGAGGCGACGCGCTCGGTGACGGCAACAGACGAAAAAAAGGCCCACGCTTGCGCGGGGCCGGGTCGGAAGCGGGGATCGTTGGGGGTTTTATCAGGGTGCGTCCCCTATTACTCCCTCTCCCAAATTTTGATTACGGAAATTACGTCTAGCCTTTTTTTCACCTCTTGAGGAAAACCGGGGCAAGGGCTGGCGAGTTTGATCGACTTTAAAATTGATTCAGCCAAAATGTTTTGTCCCGCTGCGTCTGAAATTCTTTGGTTCAGAAGTTCTCCCGAAGACATGATGTCAAAAATCACAACCGCTTCCCTATATATTTTAGGTCTTATCTCTTTGGGATAGTTTTTATTCCAGACTTCAACAATCTTTTGTAGGCAAGAGTTTGCAATGCCATCTTCGATCGAGTCTCCATGGCCCAATGTAGATTCTCTCCTGAGTTCTAGGGGGGTGCGATCGTCTTTGGGGACTCCATCTAATATTTCTCTGATTACCTTTGCTTTAATGCTCTTGGCCTCAAATATGAAGGCACTCGCGCAAGGCGCCTGCAATACCGTGAGCGATCCTGGCTCCCGAGAAGGCAGAATCGTCGCACTTGGGCCGCGAAGCGGGGGAACCTTGGAGCCCGGCTTGCGTAATCCAATCAGGTAAGGCTCCTCTTTCATCTTCTCCGGCTCACCGAATGTAGAGTTATCCCAAGTTACAGAGATAACAGCAGGTGGCTGCCCAACAAGAACTTCGTCCACCGACACGTTAAAGCGTGCGTAGTCGATTAAAAGATCTTTTTGTCCGTACTTGTTTCTCAAGAATTCCGAATATTCGTCGGTGGAACGCACGATTTCATAATTTTTGATTCGACCAACCACCACCACATCTGCATATTTAATATCTTCGAGGTCCAGCTTGGCCATCGACATGCAAGCGCTCGCAGGTTTTGCCGCCACTATGATCACCAGACTTAATACCATTGCGCACAGGCTATTTCTCATTGAATACTCCTCGTAAAAGCCTAACTTGAAATGGATACCGACAACAAAAAATACCTCGGCCACACCGCCCGGATAGGGAAATGTAGTACTGCCATTCGGAGCAAAGTCGATTAATTACAATTAAGTAATCGACTCTGCCCCCATTTTGTGCTGACCCCGTTTTGTGATATTGCTATCTGTCATGAGAGAAGACTGCCAGCCTGAGGGTTGGAATAACTAGCAGTTCAGTATTCTTGTTGAATCCAGAATAAAAGGCGCCAGAAAGGAAATGGGGTCTACCATCAAAATTATCGCGAATGAGAGATGCGTGTGGAAGCCGCACGGAGCGTAGCGAAGTGCGGCTTCCACACGCGGCATCGGCGGAGTAGGATTGGCATCGACGGGG
>JAVBXO010000032.1 GCA_030824535.1 Azonexus sp.
TGCTTTGCCGTAATAGTCCATGCCACTCTTCTCTCGCCGTTTTCAGATCCCAAAATTAAACACTTGTTGGGCTGCCTTGTCTTGCCAAAAACGGGAAATTATTTCGTAGGCGTTCCTAAACCCCAACCCCGTGGCACCTCTGGCACCGCCACACGCCCGACCGTGGCACCCACCGAAACCCGCACCGACTGCACGTTTTCTTTCCCTTTTTTGACACCCGCCCTCCTGATTTCCCATTCATGAATCCGAGTCTCGACGCCGGCCCCGGCGCACTCGACCCCGAGCACCTCCTTTGCTGCCTGCTCGCCGTACCTGTTGAGTTTTCCCGGCAGCACTTCGCGCCAGACCTGTACCGGCCGGTCTTTCTTGGCAACCTCGATGCCGCCCATGGTTTCCACGTAGCGACCCCAGTTGCCCACGTCAGCCGCTGACCAATGCGGGAACAATTCGCCCTGCTTCACGTCGTCCAGGCGGCGCAGTTCGCGCCAAATAGTCACGCCCGGCCCGCCGATCTGCTGGAACTGCCGAATCCCCCAACACGACGCCCAGGCGCGCACCCTGGCCGCGCCCTCGATGGCGTCACGCCCGGCCGCATCGAAGTCTTCACCCAGGCTTTCGCCGTCTGTCTTCTTTCCATCGATGTTTTTGCACACGTACTTGGCGATATATCCCGCCGCGCTTCCCCGTTCCCAATCGATTTTGACCACGGTGAAACGCGCCCCAATTGCCGCCGCGCTGGTCAGTTCATGGGCGTCTGGTTCCAATGCGTACTTCCTGACGCATTCGGTCATCGTTTCGGCCACATCGGCCGCGATGAACAGCAGCAGATGCCAATGCGGTGTGCCGTCGTGGTGCGGTTCAGCCACGCGGAATCCATACGGATACAGGCCGCGCCGGTTCAACCAGGCCCGCGCCTTCGCCCACTGCTGCCCCAGGAACTGCGCCGCCGCTTTCGGCGTCGTGCCGTCAAACTTTGGGTTTTCCTGGCCGCTCTTCGAGTATCTGGCGTGCATGCGGCTTGGGCATGTCCAGGTGTAGAACAGCCCGACATGCCCGGCGCCCTTCGCGAAGTCTTCAAAGCCGCGAATCCGCGTCATTAGCTCCGCCCGCCTGATATTCGGATTGCCTATCCCTTTTTCGGCGAGTTCGGCCAGCGTGAAAACGTGGCCCTCCTCATTGACGGCCTCTGTCTGCTGCATGGCCTTGGCGTTGCGCCGCTGCTGCTCTGCATGTCTCTGGCAGGTTTCATCGGACGCATAGACCCCCGCCCGATTACTCACCATACCCAGGCCAATAGCGACCCCCTCAATGTCCCGCGCTACATTGCGCCGCAACTGACGACGCCACCACGCCGCATCTGTCAGCCTGGCAATCAAGCCTTGCAGCGTCACGCCCTTGGCCCCTACTGCCGGCGCTTCTGCACCGTTGCGCTGGCAGAACTCCGACAGCTTGCCGATGATCTCGGCCGGCGTTATCACCTGGCCGGCTGCAAGGTCAGCCAGCATGCCCGCCGCCGCCTTGGCGTTTTCCTTCGCCTGTCGACATAGCTCGTCATCCGACGCCGACAGGTTCGCCCCGCGCTCTGTGACGACTTCGCCGACGCTGGCAATCCATCGATTCGCATCGTATTGGCCGGCGCCCTGGCGCTTGCTTGCGTAGCTCTCACTGACCACCGGCCGGAAGCGTTCCGGCAGCTTGTCAAAATGCCCGGTCAGGTACGGCCAATCCATGAAATCCGGCGACAGCGCCAGGATTTCCGGCGCAATCTTCGACGGGTCAGCAAAGCGGATCATTTAGCGCACCTCCTGGCCAACTCTACCAACCATGCCGCCAGCGCTTCCGGCGTATGCTCCCTCTCTGCTTTCGTGATTTCCGGACGCCACCCTGCATCGCCCTTATGCAGCCGCGAACCATCGCGCCGCCGGCCGCTCGACCCGCAAATAAAACCCGGCTCGCCCAGGAGCATCGGCAATTGCGGAACATCCCCCGGCAAACACCCGACTATGTAAAGCCTCGTCGCTTTTCTCGCCCGATGCCCCCACCAGCATTGATCGATCGGCAACGTCCAACCACCGAATTCATCCGTTGCCATCGGCTCAGGCAATCCAGCAACCGGCCACAACGTCGAAGCCTTCGGATGCTCCAGGACGCCACCGCACCGCCTGACCTGCTCAACAGCGAACAGCGCCAGCGCTTTTTCATCCGGCCTTGGATTTGCCAACTTGCGCAACTGCCCCCAGGCTCTGCACGGAGGATGTGCCACCACTGGACACCCGCCCGCGAACATACGCGCATCCCTTTCAGCATCCCAGGCATCTACCCCCGGCATCTGCTTGTAAACGGAGTCCTGGCGCACGAACAGCGCCGCAACTGTCTTCATGACAGCGCCTTGACTAGCCAATCGCGCATTGTGACGACGCGTTTTTTCAGCTCTGCCTTTGTTTCCGGCCGAAGGTCTTCAAAGCGTGAGTCAGCAAGCCGAGTTGGCAACCTTGAGATTTGCAGGAACAGGACACGCGTTGCACGGTCCGCACGCGACCACACCGGCCGGAAGTCATCGGCTACGGCTCCAATCAGCCTCAAGCAGCCTTCCAGGTTCTGCTGAACCCGTTCATGAGTTGGGAGTGCGGCGCCCATTACTTCACCGCGCCCTTTTTGACC
>JAVBXO010000201.1 GCA_030824535.1 Azonexus sp.
TCCCCCTCTCCGCCTTCCTCTACGCCCTGCCCTTCGCGCTTTTCCTCGGTGTGGCGGAAGAAACACGCAAATGGTTCAGGCGGCGGCGGGTGGGGTGAAGGGACATCATGTGAAGGGTCATCACGGCAAGGCTGGCGGAACCTGAAACCCGCGCCTCGGACTCAGGATTTTGGGGCGTCATCGCCAAGCTGAACCGGCCGACCATTTTGCCAGGTAACGGCGTATTGCCCCAGACGCTGCTTGCGTTCGAGGCTCTTGCGCACGGCTTCCTGCAAGGATTTGAGCATGGCCTGCGTCTGTGCTGACAGAGGGAGCGAGCTGCGGTTCATCGGGAAGATTCCTCAAGCAAATGTTGATAGAGCCCGGCGTCAACAATATTGCGCCAGTCACCCTGCTGTTCAAAGACCAATTCCGGCACTGCGCCACCGTTCATGAAGCAACGGCAAGCATCCGTCTCATGGCTGAAAAGCGCCAGCAGATTGGCCAGGCTGCGGGGAAAGCGCCGGGCAATATCGCTGGCCGGAATATGGTGACCACCGTGCGCCACCCGCTCGGCAACGCGCAGCCTGGACATTTCCATGCTCGGCAAAGCCAGATAAATCAGCTCGACCCGCCAGTCATCAGCACGCAAGCGCCGCAGCAGCTTGAGATAGCTACGCCCGGCCAGCGTCGTTTCAAAGGCAAAATCCTCGCGCTGAGCGATACAGGTCTCGATCTCGCCCAGGAACAAGCGGCTGGCTGCCAGCAACTCGCGCTCAGGCGCCAGCGGCGACAATCCGGCAGCGATCAGATCCGCATTGATAAAGCGCGAGCACTGCGCTACCTGTGGCAGATACTCCAGCGCAAAAGTCGTCTTGCCTGCCCCGTTCGGCCCGGCAATGATCCAGCAGGTCGGCATCAGACAGGCTCCGGGGAAAGGGCTGAAGCACTGCAATCGAACATGCGCCAGGCAAGGGTGAGTCTGATTTCAGGCATAGGGAACGGCAAGTTTTTCGGCTGGAACAGAAATGGGCTGAAAGCAATTCTATCAGCCGCCTCGATGTCCACCTTATTCACGGCAACGCGAAGCTGCTCCTTTCCCGCACTCCCGTCGCAGCCTCATCCAGCGCGACGATGTCGAATTCAATCGGCTGAATGCCGCTCGCCGCGTTGTTGCCTGGCGCCGACAGCGTCAGCGACACCGGCCGGATCGTTCCTGGTTCAGCGGCAAATTCACTGTCGCCGACGATCAGCAAGCCCGGCAGGCCATGGACGCTGATGCGGTAGTGGCGCGGCGTGTCGTCGAGGTTCATCAGTTTCAGCGTGTAGGCGTTTTCGATCCTGCCCTCGGCGCTTTCACGCCATAGCGCGCCGCGGTCACGCAGCACGTCGACGAGTAGCAGGGAGCGCGAATTTACGGTCGACACCGTCAAACAGGCAAAAACCAGCAGCAGCGCAAAATAGGCCCAAACGCGCGGTCGACCGCGCAATTGGGGCATTTTTGCCCGACCGGCCAGGGCGTTTTCGGCAGCGAAGCGAATCAACCCGCGCGGCGCGTTGATCTTGTCCATGACCTGATCGCAGGCATCGATGCACAGGCCGCAGTTGATGCACTGATACTGCAGGCCGTCGCGGATGTCGATGCCCGTCGGGCAAACCTGCACACAGATGCCGCAATCGATGCAGTCGCCGCCTCCGCCCGCCGGCCGGCGCGGCTCACCACGGCGGGCGTCATAGCTGACATTGGCCGTCGCCGGATCGAACATCACGCCCTGAAAACGCGAATACGGACACATGTGCTGGCATACCGCCTCGCGTGCCAGCCCGGCCTGGACGTAGGTGAACAGCGCGTAGAAAATCAGCCAGAAAGCTTCCCAAGGCCCGGTCTGCAAGGCGGCAATGCTCGGCAGCAGCTCGCGGATGGGGGTGAAATAGCCGACGAAACTGATCGCCGTCCAACTGGCGATCAAAGCCCACAGCCCGTGCTTGCTCGCCTTCAGCGCCAGTTTGCGGGCGCTCCACGGGCTTTGATCAAGCTTGCGCCGGGCCAGGTGGTCGCCTTCGATGCGTGCCTCGATCCAGGTAAAGATCGCCGTATAGACCGTCTGCGGGCAGGCAAAGCCGCAGAACAGCCGGCCGGCCAGCGCAGTGACAAGAAACAGCGCCGTCGCCGCGACGATCAGCACGAAAGCCAGCAGCAAGGCATCCTGCGGCCACAGCACGAGGCCGAAAAGGTAGAGCTTTTCGTGGGCAATATCGAACAGGATGGCCTGACGCTGACTGCCGTTGCCCGCCCACTCCAGCCAGCAGGCACCGTAGAAAATCGCCTGCGTCAGCCAGACCATCGCCCAGCGCAAGGTATTGAAGCGCCCACTGGTGGCTTTGGCGTGGATTTTTCCCTGCTGGCGATACAACGTCAGTGTCGCCTCACGCAGCTTGCTGGCCGGCTTGCTCATCTTCCTGCTCCTGTTCGGTGGATGACCGGCAGTAAATCACCGACGCAAAAACAGGAACAGATTCAGATTGTTCGATTTCTGATAGGTACAGATTTCAAGGTCAGGGAAACACTGATTAAATCGTCATCCCCGCGCAGGCGGGGATCCAGTTTGTTGAATTTCCTGGATTCCCGCCTCCGCGGGAATGACTTTTATGAATAAATCAGCATCTCCTCACC
>JAVBXO010000418.1 GCA_030824535.1 Azonexus sp.
CGCCCGCTCAAACCCGGCCACGGCTTTGCGCGCCACCAGCACGGCGCGATGCAGGCGCATGAAACGGTCAGCAAATTCCGTTTCGAGGTGGGTCAGCGCTTCATCGAGCAGGTATTCGCGCTCGACGGTACGCGCCGTGACATATTTCAGTTCGGCGCGAAAATACAAAATCTCATCCACCGGCACCAGCAACAGGCGACCGCGCTCATGGCAGGAGACATGCGTCCTGCCGCCGCCTCTGACGGTCTGCCCGATACCGCTGAGCAAGACACTGTCCAGGCGCGCCAGCGGTGTTTTTTGCAGGGCTGCCAGCAGGCGTTGGGCACGCACCGGCTTGAGCAGATAATCAATGGCATTGAGCTCAAAGGCCTGCAGCGCGTAGTTATCGTAAGCCGTGGTAAAAATCAGGCCCGGTGGATGTTCCAGGCGCCCCAGATGACTGGCCAGCTCGATGCCATCCATGCCCGGCATGCGGATATCGGCTAGCACCAGATCAACGGGCGTTTCGCGCAACAAGGCCAGTGCTGCCAGACCATTGGCGGCTTCGCCAACAACCAGGGTAGGTAACTGGACCGACAAATCGCCGAGCAAGGTGCGTAAACGCTCGCGGGCAAGCGGCTCGTCATCGACGATGAGAATTTTCAGGGGTGAGTGCGGCGACATGGCAGAAAAATGCGTACCTCGTAAGAACCATTACCCGAGCAGATCTCCAGTCGGGCCTCAAGATCGTAATATAGCGCCAGCCGCTCCCGGATGTTGGCCAATGCCATCTGATTTCCGACGACCGATGGCCCGTTGCCGCTGAGCGGGTTGGCAATGGCAATCAACAACTCTTCTTTGTGCTGGCTGATCACGATCTGGATTGTCCCCCCCTCGGGCGCAGGTTCGATACCGTGATAGACCGCATTTTCCATCAACGGCTGCAACATCAAGGGCGGAATCGGCAGATTCATCGGCACCTGGCCAATCTGCCAATCGACGTGCAGGCGCTCGCCGAGTCGCAGTTTTTCCAGTTCAAGATACTGCCGGACAATAGCGATTTCGTCGGCCAGACTGGAACCTTTCGCCGGATCGCGCATGGCTGCGCGAAACAGATCGGACAGGGACTCCAGCGCCACCTCGGCTTCCTGCGGGCGCGCCCGGATCAGTGAGAGCACTGTATTCAAGGAATTGAACAGGAAGTGCGGACGAATACGGGCATTCAGGGCTGCCAGGCGAGCCTCGGTCTGCGCCGGCGAGTAGGCCCGCGCGCGCAATTCGAAATAGGCCAGCAAGACCACCGCCACAACAGCGGCCAGAATGATCGCGCGTATCATCCCGACGCTATCCAGGAGCATCAGCGTTCGCGCATAAGCAAAAACCAGCGCTGACAAAGCCGCCGACAGCAGCACCACCAGACACTGCCCCAAGCGCAGGGGCAAGCGCCACAGCCAGTCGCGCAACAAGGCCAGCAGGCCCATGAGAAAAAGCAACAAGGGCTCGACACTGGCGGCCAGTTCGATGTAACGCGGCAGCCAGCCAGCCAACTCTGGCACCTGTAGCAAGGCCCAAAGCATCGCCAGCAAGTTGGTGCCCAGCAGGATGCGCAAGATCACACCCAAATTGCGCCAGTCAGGCAGGGGTTGAGTCGCGGGAAAGTGCCGTATACTTGTCATTCTTCGCGCCTTTATCGCGCCATTTGTTTTCGATTCCCCGATTTTAGACCCAAGTCATGACTTCCAACGCCAATCAATACACCTGGGCCGGCCGTTTCTCCGAGCCGGTTTCCGACCTCGTCAAACGCTATACCGCCTCCGTCGACTTCGACAAGCGCATGTGGCGGCAGGACATTCGTGGCTCGCTGGCGCACGCCAAAATGCTCGCCAGGCAAGGCATCATCAGCGCCCAGGACTTTGCCGACATCGAACGCGGCATGGCTACCGTCACGCAGGAAATTGAAGCGGGTCAACTCGAATGGTCGATTGACCTCGAAGACGTGCACCTCAATATCGAAAAGCGCCTGACCGCACTCGTTGGCGATGCCGGCAAACGCCTGCACACCGGCCGTTCGCGCAATGACCAGGTCGCCACCGACATCCGCCTCTACCTGCGCGATGCCATCGACGACATCCAGGTGCTGCTGAAGGCTTTCCGCAGCGCGCTGGTCGATCTGGCCGAAAAAGAAGCCGAAACCCCGATGCCTGGTTTCACCCACCTGCAAGTCGCCCAGCCGGTGACGTTCGGTCACCACATCCTGGCCTATTTTGAGATGTTCGGTCGCGATAGCGAACGCTTCGCCGATGCCAGGAAGCGCACCAATCGCCTGCCGCTGGGCGCCGCCGCGCTGGCCGGCACGACCTACCCGATTGACCGCGAATTCGTTGCCGCCGAACTCGGCTTTGAAGGCGTTTGCGAAAACTCGCTCGACGCTGTCTCGGATCGCGACTTCGCCATCGAATTCACCGCCGCCTGCGCGCTGCTGATGATGCATATCAGCCGCCTGTCGGAAGAACTGGTGATGTGGATGAGCCCACGCGTCGGCTTCATCCAGATTGCCGACCGCTTCTGCACCGGCTCGTCGATCATGCCGCAGAAGAAGAACCCGGACGTGCCGGAACTGGCGCGCGGCAAGACCGGCCGCGTCTATGGCCAGCT
>JAVBXO010000365.1 GCA_030824535.1 Azonexus sp.
TTGCGCTGGCTGGCGCCGGTGCGGCCGGGCGACACGCTGCATAGCGAAATCGAGGTGCTGGAAGTCCGGCCTTCAAGCACGAAGCCGGATCGCGGCATTGCCCGGATGAAGTATCAGGCGGTCAATCAGCGCGGCGAGGCGGTGTTGAGCTTCATTGTCATCCACCTGCTGCGCCGCCGCGCCACCTGAGCATTTTTGCCCCAAATCTGTGGTCGACCGCAGATTTGGGGCATTTTTACCATACTCGCTAGTTGGCGGGCCACTGACAGGCAGCGTCGATCAGCCGTCGGGAAATGCTGATTGGTTCCGGCAGCAAAGGCAGCGCATCAATCGCAAACCAGTCGGCGGCTTCGATTTCGTTCGGATCGGGCGTGATCGTGCCGCCGGCGTAGTCGGCGAAGAAGGCCAGCATCAGCGAATTGGGAAACGGCCAGGGCTGGCTGTCGAAATAACGCAGATTGCTAATTTCGATGCCGACTTCCTCGCGCACTTCACGCGCAGCGCATTGCTCCAGGGTTTCGCCGGGCTCGACAAAACCGGCCAGCGCGCTGAAAACGCCCGGCTTGAAATGCGGGCTGCGACCGAGCAGCAGCTTGTCGCCATCGCGCACCAGCACCATGACCGCCGGCGAAATGCGCGGATAGGCGAGCAGGCCGCAAGCCGGACAGTGCATCGCCAGCTCACCGGATTTCATCGCCGTCGGCGTGCCGCAATGGCCGCAGAAGCGATGATTTTTCTGCCAGTCGAGCAACTGCGTCGCCCGCCCGGCCAGCGCGAAAGCCTCGGCCCCGGCCAGGCCGAACACCGCGCGCAGCGGCATCGCCTCGGCGGTGGGCAATTCGGGAAACTGTTCGAGTTCGGCGGCGTAACACGGCCGCCCCTGCCATTCACCCACCCGCAGGGCTGGTTGCGCAAAAGCAAAATCAGCCGCCAGGCCAGCCGGGAAAAAATCGCCCGAAACCGCGCCCGGCAAGGTCAGCAGGCGATGTTCACAGCGCAGTATCCAGTAGGAATGTTCAGTCATGCGGCGTTCCGGAGCAAAGTGATCAAGCCCGCATGATAGAGGCCAGCGCTGCATTTTCGTGACTTTTAGGGCGTTCACCGCAGACGCGGGACTATGATGAAGAAGCAGACTTGCCTTCATCAAGCATCAGGGAGAAAACCATGAAAATCGGCGTCCCGAAGGAAATCAAGAACCATGAATACCGCGTCGGACTGACTCCGGCCAGCGTCCGCGAACTGAAGGCCCGTGGTCATCGCGTGCTGGTGCAGCACGATGCTGGCGCGGCCATCGGCCTGAGCGATGCGCTGTATCGCGCCGCTGGCGGCGAAATACTCAATGACGCCGCCAGCGTCTTTGCCGAGGCCGAACTGATCGTCAAGGTCAAGGAGCCGCAGCCCGAGGAATTCGCGCTGCTGCGCCGCGAGCAGGTGCTGTTCACCTACCTGCACCTGGCGCCGGACCGCCGCCAGACCGAAGCGCTGCAAGCCGCCGGCGTCACCGCCATTGCCTACGAAACCGTCACCAGCCCTAGCGGCGGCCTGCCGCTCCTAGCGCCGATGAGTGAAGTCGCCGGGCGCATGGCGGCGCTGGCCGGTGCCCACTGCCTGCAAAAATCGGCTGGCGGTGCTGGCGTGCTGCTGTGCGGCGTTCCCGGCGTTGCCGCTGGCAAGGTCGCCATCCTCGGCGGTGGCGTCGTCGGCTACAACGCCGCGCTAATCGCCGTTGGGCTGGGCGCCGAAGTCAGCATCGTCGACCGCTCGCTCGACCGCCTGCGCTGGCTCGACCAGCATTTCGGCAACCGCATCCACACCCGGTACTCGACCGCCGAAGCCATCGAAAGCTGCGCCCTCGATGCAGATCTGGTCATCGGTGCGGTGCTGATTCCCGGCGCCGCCGCACCCAAGCTCTTGCAGCACGCCGACCTCAAGCGCATGCGCCCCGGCTCGGTGCTGGTCGACGTCTCCATCGACCAGGGCGGCTGCTTCGCCACCAGCCACCCGACCAGCCACGCCGAACCGACCTATGTCGTCGACGACATCGTCCATTATTGCGTCAGCAACATGCCCGGCGCCGTCGCCCGCACCTCAACCTTCGCCCTCAACAACGCCACCCTACCCTTCGTGCTGGCCCTGGCGGACTTGGGCTGGCGGCAGGCCCTGCAGGAAGATCCGCACTTGCGGCGGGGGCTCAACGTCCACCAAGGCCGCATCACCTGTTCAGGCGTGGCCGCCGCGCTGGGGATGGAGAGGCTTGAGGCAGAGGAAGTGCTGAACGGCTGAGAACCAGGCGCGAAAAGCAAAATTGCCCGATTTTTGCGGTTGACCGCAGGAATCGGGCAATTTTCGTCAAGGCTGTACTATTCGATAGTATTAACCTGTTCTATGCATTTAAAAACCCGTGGTCTCTCCCCGGTTGTTTCGTGTCCCCGGTTTTCTCTCCGGTTGTTTCTCTTAAGGTTTCCTGTGCGCCACGAAAAAACACAACGTCACAACCCCCACGAGCTTACGATTAAGTAATACCGCCTAACGCAGCTGGAATATTGCTTGCTAAGATGGGAAGTCACCCGGAAGGAGCAAGCGATGAAGCGGAAGATACAAAAACGGCACCTGTTGAACCAAGCGCTGA
>JAVBXO010000269.1 GCA_030824535.1 Azonexus sp.
GCTGGCGAGAAAATTCCGCGCAAGGGCGGGCCGGGGATTACCAAGTCCGACCTGCTGGTCATCAACAAGATCGACCTCGCCCCGATGGTCGGCGCTTCGCTGGAAGTCATGGCGCACGATGCCAAGGTGCAGCGTGGCGCGCGGCCTTTTGTTTTTTCCAATCTGAAAACCGGTGAAGGTCTGGAAACAATCATCGCCTTCATCTGCGAGCGCGGCATGCTTGGTTAATATCAGAGCATGCCGGACAACTCGTCTGGCATGGCAGCAGTTCAGCGCACCGAAACCTCGACGCGCCGGTTGCGCGGCTCCGCCGTTTCATCCGGCGTCGGCACCAGGGGATTGCGTTCGCCGTGCGATTCGACGACGACGGCCAGCGCCTTGACGCCGCTGTCCTTGAGCATGCCGGCAATCAGCTCGGCGCGCTTCAGGGCCAAGGCCTCGTTGGTTTCCGCCTTGCCGACGGTATCGGTATGACCAATCACCGATAGATCGGCCGCCGGACGCCCATCGGCCGCTTCGCGGATTTTCGGCAACAAGGCCTGCGACTCCGGCGTCAGCGCCACGCCGCCGCTCTGGAAATAGAGCACGAAGCGTTGCGGCAGCATCGGCCGCGCTGCCATCGCCTGGCCGAAATCGCGCTGAAGGCGCGCCTCGTCGATAATTTCCGGTGTCTTGTCGGCACTCAGCGGCACGCCCGTGCGCGCCTGGCTAAGCACCTGCTCGCCCCCCTTGCCACGCACCACGACCTTACCCACCGAACCGTCGGCATCGGGCAGCAGCACGATGTAGGACTTCGGCGCGCAGGCCGTCAGACTCAAAACGAGCAGCGTCAGCAGGCCGGCCTGGCGAATTTTGCGGTCAACGCCATTAAAAGCTGAAAAACGCATCGCTTATTCCTCCTCAACCTTGACCACGAATTGCGTGCCGCGCACGCCGATGGTGCCGCTTGGCGTCTGAATACTGACGGCGTCGGGCTGCAGCTTGGCGATCACGCCGGAAACGTAATTCATGCTGCCCTTGGCCAGCTTGCCAGCCAGCTTGAGCTTGCCGGCAGCCGGCTGGAATAGATATTCATCGACGGTCAACTCGGTATCCGGCCCGAAGGACATCACCGTCTCATCGTGAAAAGTCACCCCCAGACTACTTTTCGGCCCGGTACGCAGCACGCTGCCCAGGAAAACCGGCGATCCCACCGCTGCAACCGCCGGTTTGCCAGCCGAAACCACGCTCGCCTGACCGGCCACAGTTTTGACGTAACCAACCGGCGCTTCGTCGGCCAAGGCCTGGCCAAACGCGGCGCAGGCCAGTATTAAAGGAAGCAAACGCATCGCAATACCTCTTTTATGGGTGATTTTTACTAGGCGAAAAGTGTAGCGTAGCGCCCGCCGCCAGCCTTATAAAAAGAGAAAACTCTTGAGATGTTGATAGCGGTGCAGAAGTGGATCACCAAGGCACCGCCCCGTCAGAGGGCTTGCAACTCCTGGCGTATGGTTTGCCGTACCACTTCCGCCAAACTCAGCCCCTGAGCGGCCTCACGCAGCGCCTGATTGATCAGGGTCTGGTAATTGCCGCCAGTCATTTCCGCTCGCGCCTTGAAAACGGCCAGCACATCATTATCCAGACGCATGGTCACGCGGGACTTACCACCGTGCTCGGCCTGCAAGCGGGCCAAGGCCGGTACCGCAGAAACTGGCTTGGCGTCCGAAAAATCCATGTCGCCATAGCGCTCAAACAGTGGGTCAGAATTGTTGCTCATAGCGTCTCCGTTGCGGTTGATTAGCCTTCCAGGCTGAAATGATGCGGATGCGCTCACCGCGCACGGTCCACACCACGACCAGAATCCGCCCCTTGCCTCCCATGCCTGGTGACACCAGGCGCTACTCGCCATCGGCGTCCAGATCTTCCCGCGTCAGCGCATAGGGGTCGAGCAAGACCAAGCGTGCTTCCTCAAAGCTGACGCCCTCGTGGCGAAGGATATTAGCGGCAGCCTTATCCGGATCGAATTCGATTTCCATTGATTAAATGTACCGACAAATGTACACAAAATCAAGATGCACCACTTTGGTTTGTGTCCGGACGAGCTTCTTCATGCGGCCCGTCCCCGCTTCCCGGCCCGGATTTGTGCCCATTCATCCAGCTCAATGCGCTGATTTGTTCCTTGCTCAAGGCCAGCGAGCGAGACGACTACCTTACTTCTCAGCCAATCGTCGTAAGCAGCGGCTTCATGGGCGTGCTTCATCCGCTCTGAGGCATCACCACGGCGACGCTCGGACTGCTGTGCCGCCGGGTCGTACTGGCTGGCATCGACCTGGTAGCGAACGATGCCCAGATTGCGCAGGTAGCCAACCAGTGTTTCGAACTTGCGAAAAATGCGGACAGCGCCGCGCTTGGCAACCAGAACCCGCTCAGTCATGCCGTACTGGATAAGCACGCCCCAGCCGCCGGCTTGGGCGACCACACTGGCGCCACGCACGGCGCCGGCCTCAACCAGACGTTCCAATAAAAAAATAGGGTCAGATACGAATGGCACTTGCTTAAGCCAAAGGCATTATAAAACTCGATGTTGTGACCCCATTTTTAGAGGAAGACGATGATGCGTAGGTGCGAATTCATTCGCACGGTCAAGGTA
>JAVBXO010000288.1 GCA_030824535.1 Azonexus sp.
TAAATCGACAGCGTGCCGGCGCGTTCGTTGAGCTGTTCGAGATAGGCATTGACCTGTGCCGTCAGCGGCGCGTCGCGGCGATTGGCGAGCAACGCCAGCACGTCGCGTTCGAGACCGAGCGTTCCCGGAAAGAAGGCGTACTTGCCGATTTCGCGTTCCAGGCTGGCGGTGTACAGATCGAGTCGGTGCAGCCCGGTCGCCTGCAGTTCGGCCAGGCCCAGTTGCTGGGCGATGCGGTGCGCCACAAAGCCGCTCAGCGCCATCAGCGCAAGCAGCAGGATGAGGATGGGCAGATGGCGGCGGCTGGGCATGGTTGGCGTTAGGGCAAGCCTATCTTAGAGGAGGTCGAGCAATTGTTTGACGATCAGCACGCAGACGACGCCGAGGAAGGCCTTGCGGATGAAATTGGCGCCGTGTTTGAGCGCCAGGCGGGTGCCGAGGTAGGAGCCGGCGAGATTGCAGAGCGCCATGCCCAGGCCGACCTGCCAGAGCAGCGGGCCGTGGCTGGCGAAGAAGGCAATCGCCGACAGGTTGGTGGCGAAATTGATGACCTTGGCGCTGGCCGAACCCTGCACGAAATCCATGCCGAACAGGCGGATGAAGCCAAAGATCAGGAAGCTGCCGGTGCCCGGCCCGAAGAAACCGTCGTAGGCACCGATGATCAGGCCAAACACTGCGCCTTTGCTGCGATCCGCACGGCCCAACTGGCGCGTGGCCTGCTGGCCGAAATCCTTCTTCATGAAGGTGTAGACCGCAACAGCGATCATCAGCACGACGACCATCGGCCGCATCGTTTCGCGCGGTATCCACGCCACCAATGCCGCACCGCCCCAGGCGCCGAGCAGCGCTGCCGCGGTTGCCGGCAGCACAACCAGCCAGGGAATGCGCACACTCAGCGCATAACGCCACAAGGCCGCGCCGGTGCCGACGATGCTCGCCAGCTTGTTGGTGCCGAACAGCGTCGGAATCGCCGTTTGCGGAAACTGCCCGAGCAGCACCGGGATCTGGATCAGGCCGCCGCCGCCAACCACGGCGTCGACCATGCCGGCAAAAAAGGCTGCGGGGGCTAGGATGTACCAGTCGATGAGCATGTTTTTCCAAAAAATAGCCCCGGTTCAGGGGCGTTGAACCGGGGGAAGGCGGTCATTTTAAAGGGCGAGTTCCGCGTCGGCGTCAGTGCGGTTTTGGTCTGGATGAGTGCGAGTGAAAAATGCTCATTTTCAGGCGTTGACCGCAGAATTCCGGGATCCCCGCGTCGGCGGGGATCCAGAGGGTACGAACTGCGCTCAAGCCCCGGCCGTAGCCAGATCATCACCTTCGACTGGCAGCGCTTCCTCGCGTTCGGCGAGGCTGTCCGGGACCGGGTCGATGGCGTTTTCCCATTTGGCGACGACGGCGGTGGCGATGGCGTTGCCGAGCACATTGGTGACGGTGCGGCCCATGTCGAGGAAGTGGTCGATACCGAGCACCAGCAGCAGGCCGGCTTCGGGCAGGTTGAACATCGGCAGCACGGCGGCAACAACGACCAGCGAGGCGCGCGGCACGCCGGCGATACCCTTGGAGGAGACCATCAGCACCAGCAACATGGTGATCTGCGTGCCAATGCTCAGTTCGATGCCGTAGGCCTGGGCGACGAAGAGCGCGGCGAAGGTGGTGTAGATCATCGATCCGTCGAGGTTGAAGGAATAACCCAGCGGCAGCACGAAGCTGGTGACGCGGCTACGGATGCCGAACTTGTCGAGTTGTTCCATCAGCTTCGGATATACCGATTCGCTGCTGGCAGTCGAGAAACCGACCAGCATCGGCCCGCGCACCAGTTTCAGCAGGCGGAAAACATCCTTGCCGAGCACGCAATAGCCAGCGCCGATCAGCACCACCCAGAGCGCGGCCAGGGCAGCGTAAAAGCTGATCAGCAGCTTGCCGAAAACGAGGATCATGCCCAGGCCCTGGGTGGTGATGATGCCGGCCACGGCGCCGAAAACGCCGACTGGGGCGAAGCGCATCACGTAATCGGTGACCTTCAGCATGACGTGCACGACTTCCTCCATGGTGCATACCAGGCTGCGCGCCGTCTGGTTGTGCAGATGCCCCAGCGCCAGCCCGAAGAAGACGGCGAAGACCAGGATCTGCAGGATTTCATTGGCGGCCATGGCTTCGAAGATGTTTTTCGGGAAGACGTGGGTGATGAAATCCTTGAGGTTCAGCGCGCCGGTTTTCAGGTTAAGCGCACTGCCGGCTTCCGGCAGCGGCACGTTCAGCGAAGCGCCCGGCGTCAGCAGGTTGGCGAAGAGCAGGCCGAGCAGCAGCGAGCAGAACGAAGCGCCGACGAACCAGCTCAGCGCCTTGGCGCCGATGCGGCCGACCGTTTTCGAATCGCCCATGCCGGCCAGACCGGCGACCAGAGTGGCAAAAACCAGCGGCGCGATGATCATCTTGATCAGGCGCAGGAAGATGTCGGTCAGGATGCCGAAGTAGCCGGCAATCTCCTTGGCTTCGGCCGGGCTGCCGGCGAGCGAGTTGCAGGCATAGCCGACGATGATGCCAAAAAGCATGGCAATGCCGATCAGGGTCGTCAGTCTGTTCATTTTCATGATGCTTTCCTTGTCAAAGTGGGGGCGGGCAG
>JAVBXO010000211.1 GCA_030824535.1 Azonexus sp.
GAACACTACGTCAACAACGCCGCCCGCTACCGCTCGACGCTCAGCGAAATCTGAGCCCTCTCCCCGGCCGCCAACGCCGCCCCCGCCGGGGCGGTTGTCTTTTGCCCGCCTTTTCCGCATCATTCGCCTCCCCATTTTGCTGCACTGCCGCACCCATGCTCGCTCCCATCGAACACCGCATCGCCATCGAACTCAGCGTCCGCCCGACCCAGGTCAACGCTGCCATCCAGTTGCTTGATGAAGGCGCCACCGTGCCCTTCATCGCCCGTTACCGCAAGGAAGTCACCGGCGGCCTCGACGATACGCAATTGCGCAACCTCGAAGAACGCCTGGGCTATCTGCGCGAGCTGGAAGACCGCCGGACGGCGATCCTGGCCAGCATCGAGGAACAGGGCAAGCTGACGCCGGAACTCCGCGCCGAGGTCGAAAACGCCGAAACCAAGCAGCGCCTCGAAGACCTTTACCTGCCGTACAAGCAAAAACGCCGGACCAAGGCGCAAATCGCCCGCGAAGCCGGCATCGAACCACTGGCCCTGGCACTGCTGGAAAACCCCGAACTGACGCCCGACGACGAAGCCGAAAAATATCTCAATGCCGACGCCGGCTTTGCCGACAGCCGGGCCGTACTCGACGGCGCGCGCCAGATCCTGATGGAAAAATTCGCCGAAGACGCCGATTTGCTGCGGCAATTGCGCGAATATCTCAGCGAACACGGACTTCTGCGGTCAACGGTCATAGAAGGCAAAGAATCAGACGGCGCAAAATTCCGCGACTGGTTCGACTTTGCCGAACCGATCACCAGCATCCCTTCGCACCGCGCGCTGGCCCTGTTGCGCGGCCGCAATGAGGGTTTCCTGTCGGTGACGCTGGCGCTCGATTCCGAACTCGACGAAGAGAACATCAAGCCCGGTCCCAACCCCTGCGAGCAGCGCATCGCCGTCCGCTACGGCATCAAGGCGCAAAACCGCCCGGCCGATAAATGGCTGGGCGACACCGTACGCTGGACGTGGAAGGTCAAGGTTTACACCCATCTCGAACTCGACTTGATGAACGAGCTGCGCGAGCGCGCCGAAGAAGAAGCCATCCGCATTTTCGGCAAGAACCTGAAGGACCTGCTGCTCGCCGCCCCGGCCGGCCAGCACGTGACCATGGGCATCGACCCGGGCATCCGTACCGGCTGCAAGCTGGCCATTGTCGACGCCACCGGCAAAATGCTAGCCCACGCCACCATCTATCCACACGAACCGCGCAAGGACTGGGATGGCGCGCTGCATACCATCGCCAGCCTGGCTGCCCGCCACGGCGTATCGCTGGTCGCCATCGGCAACGGCACCGCCAGCCGCGAGACCGACAAACTGGTGCAGGACGTCATGAAGCGCCATCCGGAAGCCCGCCTGACCAAGATCGTCGTCTCCGAAGCCGGCGCCTCGGTGTATTCGGCCTCGGAACTGGCCGCCAAGGAATTTCCCGATCTCGACGTATCGATCCGCGGCGCAGTGTCGATTGCCCGCCGCCTGCAAGATCCGCTCGCCGAACTGGTCAAGATCGAGCCCAAATCCATCGGCGTCGGCCAGTATCAGCACGATGTGTCGCAAGGCAAGCTGGCGAAAAATCTTGATGCCGTCGTCGAGGATTGCGTCAATGCCGTTGGCGTCGACGTCAACACCGCCTCGGTGCCGCTGCTGACGCGCATTTCCGGGCTGAACGCCGGCCTCGCAGCGAATATCGTCAGCTATCGCGACGCCAATGGCGCCTTCAAGTCGCGCAAGGAACTGAAAAAAGTCCCGCGCCTCGGCGACAAAACTTTCGAACTGGCCGCCGGCTTCCTGCGCGTGCCAAACGGCGACAACCCGCTCGACGCTTCGTCGGTGCACCCGGAAGCCTATCCGGTCGTCGAAAAAATCATTTTCGACCTGAAAAAGCCGATCAAGGAACTGCTCGGTGATGCCCGGATGCTGCAGGGCATCAATCCGGCCAAATACACCGATGAGCGTTTCGGTCTGCCGACCGTCCAGGACATTCTGAAGGAACTGGAAAAACCCGGCCGCGACCCGCGTCCGGAATTTAAAACGGCGACCTTCGCCGATGGCGTCGAAAAAGTCGGCGACCTGCGTCCGGGCATGATTCTCGAAGGGGTCGTCACCAACGTCGCCGCCTTTGGCGCCTTCGTCGATATCGGCGTCCATCAGGACGGCCTGGTGCATGTGTCGGCGCTGTCCAATACCTTCGTCAAGGATCCGCACAGCATCGTCAAGGCCGGCCAGGTGGTCAAGGTCAAGGTGCTGGAAGTCGACCTGCAACGTCAGCGCATCGCCCTGACCATGCGCATGGGCGATGAGGCACCGCAAGGCAAACGCCACGATGGCCCGGCCACTACCCGCAACGCGCCATCCGCGCCGCGCCAGCCCCGCCCGCCAGCCCGTCCCCAGGCTTCGCCCCCGGCGGGCGGCGCGATGGCCAATGCGTTTGCCAAACTCAGGAAATAGCCGGCATTCGAACTGCCGGCATTTTTCATGAAGTGGCGGAGACGGGGGAGCCACCACCGCTACCCTCCTGGCAGCGCTCCGCCCCCTTCCCACAAGCATCTCCAGCCGGTGATCGGCTTTCCATTTGGCGGCA
>JAVBXO010000030.1 GCA_030824535.1 Azonexus sp.
GCGCAGCGCCCGGACGTCGAGTGCCGGGTTGTCGAGCAAGCCCTGAAAATGCAGCACGCCGCGCTCGATGTCGAGTTTTTGCCCATAGGCTTCGAAACGGCCGTTGCGGGCATTGATGTTGCCGCTGGCGCGCGGCAGGTCGCGGTCACGAGCGCTCA
Source organism: Azonexus sp. (assembly GCA_030824535.1). Classification (GTDB taxonomy): domain Bacteria; phylum Pseudomonadota; class Gammaproteobacteria; order Burkholderiales; family Rhodocyclaceae; genus Azonexus. Next base: position 159 of record JAVBXO010000030.1, read on the forward strand.
GACGGATTTCGCCGGCCAGGCGGCTGCTTAGGCCGGCACCGACAAACAGGAAGCGCTGGCCAAGGTCGGCGACGACATCGATATCCAGACGGGGACGCCAGCTGGCGGCTGGCGCCGGCTGGCCGGCGCGGTGAATCAGCACATCGTCGGACAGGCGCGGCATGCCGCTCGGCGCAAGTTGCCAGTAGCCGGCGTCGGCGAGCAGTTTGCCATGCAGGCCGAGCACGCCATCCTGCCAGTTCAGCCGGGCCTTGCCGCTGAGCGTCAGCCATTGGTCGGGCAGTTGCCAGGCGCCGACGCGATCCAGAAGGATGTCCAGCGCCGCACTTTCGGCGCTGCTGCGGTCGACGGCAATTTCACCGCTGATTTCCAGCCGGCCGGGGCGCGCGACGATGGCCGCGAGCGCTGCCTGGCTTTCCGGCGTGCGTTCGCCGGCGAGCTGCAGCGGGCGCGGTAGCGGTTGCAGCAGGCTGTCGCAGGCCAGCGTGTCGATGCGCAGGCGGTTGTTCAGCAGGCGGATGGCGAGCTGGCCGTTGGCCAGGTTCAGGCCTTGTTCGGGCAGGCGTAGCGCCAGTTTGTCGCCGCGGAACTGGCCGCTGAGCACGGGTTTTTCCGGGCTGCCGGCCAGTTCGAGGCGGGCATCGAGATTGCCGCCGCTTTGCCAGCCTTCGCCGATGACCTCGCCCAGCCAGCTCAACTCGGCCAGTTGTGCACTGATCAGTCCGCGCCAGGGCGCCTGTCCATTCAGGGCGTAGGCTCCGCTCATGGCAGCGTCAAGTTCGCCGACGAGTCTGCCGAGGCGGCTGCCGCTGGCCTCGGCGCGCAATTTGAGGCGCTGGGTGTCGGCCTGGGCGTTCAGCGTTGCTCGCCAATCGAGCGCCTCGCCGGCCAGCGTCAGCGGGCCGATTTGCCAGGCGCTGCTGCTGAAAGCGAGTGGCGCGGCTTGCAGCAGGCGGACATTGCGGGCGCTGTCCTTGCTGTCTAGCCGGGCTTCGAGCAGCCGGCCCTGCCAGTGACTGTTGTCAGGCAGGCCACCCGCCAGTGTCAGCTTGAGCTGGTTGCCGGCAAACAGGTCGGCGGCGGCGTCGATACGCTGTTCGCGCTGGCTGCCGCTGGCGTGGATGGTGACGCCACGGGCCAGTTCGGGCTGGCTCGGCGTGCTCAGTGCCGCCAGCGTCAGGTCGATGCGCAATGGCGACTGGGCGTCGCCACCGCTATCGCCGCTGAGCGCCAATTGCTGCAGGCGGAAAACGCCGGGGACGCCGAAGCGGGCAGCCGCCAGTTGGCCGGCCAGGCGCGGCTGCTGGCGGCTGCCGCCAAGGCGCAATTGCCCGTTCAGTTCGCCTTCCAGACCAAAGGGCAAAAGTTGGCTTGCCGCGAGGTCGACCGTAAAAGTGTCGCCCGGCTGGCCGAAAGCGCCGCTGGCGTCGAGGCGGTTGGCCCCGGCGCGCAGCTGCAAGGCACTGTCGCTCAGGCGTTCGCCAGCGACATGGAACTGCCCCTGACCGCTGAGCGGCTGGCCGGCGAGCAGGCTGTCGACGATTTTGAACTCGGCAGTCAGTGTCAATTGCGGCGATTGCTGGCCATGCGCGCTGAAATCAGCATTCAGGCGCGCCGCCGGCAACTGGGCAAAACGCGCCGGATCGAAGCCCTGTAACTGGCCGGTGAACTTGAATACGCCCTGGCCGGCGGTGGCTAGTTCGCCTTGGGCGCTCAGTCGGGCATCCTTGGCGGCGAGTTCCAGTTGCGCCAGCTTGAGCAGGCCGTTGGCGTGTTCGGCCGTGGCGCGCAGGCGGAAGTTGTCGTCCTTGAGGTCGATCGTCAGTTGCTGACGCTGCGCCCCCAGATGACTTGAAATTGGCCCCGCTAGGCGCGTTGACCGCAGATTTCGGTGAATTTGCTGGAAGTCGAGTTGCTTGGCGACGAGATCAAGTTGCAGCGCTTCCTCGCTCCAGCTCGCCTGGCCGCTCAGGCTGGCTTTGCCGGGCAATGCGATGTGCAGCGCCGAGAGCTGGGCGTGACCGTCTTGCCAGTGCAGTTGGCCGGCGATTTTTTCCAGCGGCAGCCGGCCCTGGTCGAGTGCGCCGGCGCGGGCGTTGAGCAGGGTGAATTGCCCGGCAATGGCTGCACCCTGCGGGGCGATGTCGGCATTGAGGCTCAGCGTGGCGCTCGGCCAGCGCGCATTCCACACCGCCGGATCAAGGTCTTTCAGGGCGATGTTGAGCTGGCGGAAGGGGCTGGCGGCGAAAGGTGTCAGCGTCGCGCTGGCCTGGCCGCTGAGGCCGGCGCGGCTGTCGGCGTTAAGGCTTAATTCACGCAAGGGACCATGGGCGGAAAGCACGAGGTGCAGCGGCTGCGCCTTGTTTTCTGCTGCCAGCTCGCCGCGCAATTCGGCCTGCGCATTCAGCGGCAGCTCGC
>JAVBXO010000102.1 GCA_030824535.1 Azonexus sp.
AGCGCAGCAGCAATAAGGGGAGCGGGCATGGGGGATCTCCAAATGAACGGGGGGGTAAAGGCATCCGGGATGCCTATTCGTTCATCGTGGGATAAGCACCACTGAATATCAAGGATTCATTAGCTCAAGGCCATTGAAAAAGCCCCTGATTTTGCGGTCAACCGCAAAATCAGGGGCTTTTTCGCCGCAGCGGCCAGTGCTTACTTGCTGGCCAGTTTGAACAAGGCCTTGGTGGCCGGATCCGGCGTGCCCTTGAAGGCGACAGCGCGCAGTTCCAGATCGCCGGCTGAGGTATAAATTTCCGAAAAACCGGCCTGGCGTAGCACCTTGAGCAGGGACTTGCGGGTAAAGCCGGTCTTGTGGGCGAAAAAGTCGACACCGCTGTGCTGGATTTTCGCGCCAAAGCCGTAAATCACGTCGAGCACGGTAATCGGCCCGGATGGCGAGGTGTAGAGCACATCGTCAATATCCTTGCCGCCCTCGATGCAGGCGCGCATGACCGCTTCCATGTCCGGCACGCGGATATGTGCAAAACCGCCGTTTTTCAACACGTGCTGAAAACCTGCCAGCACGCCATGAACATCATGGCGGAAGTAGTGCTCCAGGTTATGCGAGCAATACACCGCGTCAAATTGTTCGGCCTGCAGCGTCGTCAGCTGGCGTGCATCGCAAACAATATCCGGTGCCCCGGTCGGATCGATGTCGAGCAGGATGTGTTCAAAATCGGCATATTGCGGCGGGAGTGGAATGGCCTTGCTGTTGCCGCCGACGTTGAGGACTTTTTTCATGGAGAGATTATCTGCAGTGATTGGAAAGCAGGGATTAAACACGGCTTTGGCCGGGAGGGGTAGGGGACTGCCTGCCGACAGGAGGACAGCGACGAAGCGCGTGTCCGCTCAATCAGACACGGCGTGCTGTTATTGCCGATAGCGCGCCTGATTATTCAGGAACCAGTCATAGGCATGGTGCAAGCCATGCTCAAGGGAAATGCTCGAGTTCCAGCCCAGCGCGGAAAGGCGCGTTACATCCAGCAGCTTGCGGGGGGTCCCATCCGGCTTGCTGCTGTCAAAAACCAGTTGCCCGGAAAACCGCGTCACGCGCGCAAGCGTTTCCGCCAATTCGCGAATGGTGCAATCAATTCCCGTGCCGACATTGATGTGAGAAACAAAGGTTTGGGTGGCAGTGCGATAAACCTCAAGGTCGAGATTCATCACGTGGATGCTCGCCCTGGCCATGTCGTCCACATGCATGAATTCGCGCATCGGTTCGCCACTGCCCCAGATCACGACTTCCTCGCAGCCTTGTTGTACCGCTTCATGAAAACGCCGCAACAAGGCGGGCACCACGTGGCTGTTTTCCGGATGGTAGTTGTCATGGGGGCCGTACAGGTTAGTCGGCATGACGCTGCGATAGTCCCTGCCAAACTGCCGGTTGTAGCTTTCGCACAGCTTGATGCCGGCAATTTTCGCAATTGCATAAGCTTCGTTGGTTGGCTCCAGCGGACCGGTCAGCAATGCCTCTTCCCGGATCGGCTGTTCCGCCAGTTTGGGATAAATGCAACTGGAACCGAGAAACAGCAGCTTCTGTACCCCGATCTGATGCGCCGCATGAATGACATTGGCTTCGATCATCAGGTTTTCGTAAATAAACTCGGCTGGATACGTGTCATTCGCGTGTATCCCCCCGACCTTGCCGGCAGCCAGGTACACCTCATCGAGCTGCTGACGGGAAACAAAATTCCGAACGGCGGCTTGATCGGTCAGATCCAGTTCGGCATGGCTGGCAGTGACGAGTTCAACCCCAGGCGTGCCCTGAAGCTGCCGAACGAGTGCTGAACCGACCATGCCCTGATGGCCGGTGACCCAGATTTTTTTTGTGCTAGCCAATGCTTCTACGCCCAAGAAATATCAAATTAATTTTTCGGCGCCCACTAAGAGTTGACGCATAGCTCCAACATCCACGTCGCCGACTCCCTCCAAGTCAATACCGAATACCCATCAGCCGTACAATTACGACTTCTCCCAGTCGACCAAAAGTCGGTGAGCTTGCTAGCTATCTCTTTTTTACAATCCGAGTCGAAATACTCTGCATAATTCTGTGCGACTTCACGAAATACTGGAATATCTCTAGCTAATACAGGAATACCAAACGATGCAGCCTCTATGATATTTAGACCAAAACCTTCCCCATAAGAAGCAGCGATAAGGCAAGAGGCTCCTTTATAAATATCAATTAAGGCAAGGTCGCTAATGCCGCTAAGCCAAAAAAGTTTTTTATTGTACTCAGGATGAGAAGTGATTAGGTTTACTAAGTCGTCACACTGCCATCCCTTTTTTCCAACGATCACTAAAGCTCCATCAAAACCACTCTCCCATAATATTGAAAATGCCTCAATGATTGGGGTATGCCCCTTTCGCGGCTCCAAGGTCCCAACCATTAAAAAATATTTATTATTTAAAATTTTCTTGAGCATATCAGGGGCAATATTGTCGCCGACATGTGAGGCAGTAGCATCTGTCAATATGTCTGCTGCAATGTGCGCCCAATGAAGAACAGGTGTTCTGTCCGCGACAATGTTTTCGGAAATCCAATCTCTAACCGATTGTGCAGTTGCTTTAGAATCGTGAATTATAAAATCAGAATTTGAGCTAACAAAGCGAAGCCAGTTTGGAATTACATCAGAAAAACTTTTATTAAAGTACTGGGGTAGTGTTATTGGAAGAATGTCATGTATGAGAAATCCAATTCTAACCCCTTTGGCGCGCAGCCTGGCAAAAAAATGTGACTGTTTTGGAATCGTCCTGGGTTGAAAATCCAAGCCAAAGAAAATATCACCTTTAAAGAAAAGGCACGGATGGTCTGCACCGTGAGAAATTCCAAATTCAGATTCAAGATATTCGTTTGCATAATAATAAACGCGGTTAGATTTTGCGTAAACCGGTCTAATCGAGTGAGTTGAAATATTGCAACGCAACCATTCGCGCAATACGTTCCTCGTCACCCGTTGAATTCCCGTACGCGCATCACGAACAATGATTTCTGAAATATCAACAAAAATCTGAGGCTTGCTGTATTGGTGAATATCAAAATCAGAGGCTGAAATTTCGGCTGCTAGCGCATAATAAATGGCAACAAAAAACACTCCCAGATCATGGTGGTTGCCACAGAGCTCTATTGTCGTTTTTGCGTCATCCAGTTTTGCTTCTTTTTTTAGAAGTCTAAATAAAACGAGATAGGCATAACATATTTTAACTTGTTGACTAATTTCTAGCTTGGAAAGCTTATCTAAAGTTCGATGACACTCAGCAATTGCATTGAAATCGTAGCCAAAAGATTTTAAGTTACGATGCTCTGAACAGTGCGAAAGTGAATTGAATATAACAAAAACATTTCCCGATGACTTTATTGAACTAACGCATGCTTTCAGATCGTTTTCTTGAGGATCTCTATGGAGTAATATTCTGTACAGTTCGATTACACAAAATTTGTAGTAGCTGCTCAAGTCGTTTCGCTTAACTTCCTCCCAGTCGACATCAATGACTTTATTAAAATCACTAATAGAAAATCTCGAGTCCCTCACGGATTTTTCAGTCGCACACAAGCTGCTGTAAAGCACATCTCTCAAGTCTTTGTGATCTGATGCTCTTAAACACCAGTATCTCAACTCATAAGTTGTTGGTAGCCTTTTAAATACATCAAAAAAAACTGCAGCAACCGATAATTCTCTCGATGAAGATATTCCATCTTTTATAAAAGCTCTGTAATTCATGATTCACCTAAAAATAATAGGGGCTTGCAAGATGTGTAGCGAAAAATGACTAAGAATATTTATAAGATCAAGGTTTTCTTAACTCAAACAATCCAAAAGAGTCATAGAGGCTCTCAAGCGATTCTATCCCAGCGTTAACGTCCACGGCTTTTCCATTGCAGAACACATTAAAAAGCGAAAGATTAATTACACTGTACAGAGTCTCAACCGTTCTTTTTTTTGCTACTTCGCAAAATTCTGCGCTACCAAAATCCCTAATAAACGCCGAAGGGAAGCCAAGTACAATTTTGGTATTTGGTGGCAATATCCTGTATAAATTTTTATTCAAAAATACAAGAGGGAAGCTGCTGTCAAAGCAAAATATTATTTTGTACTTTCCAAGTAATTCTGGATTGTTAATGCACAACTGCTCAAAAAGAACATCAGCAATGCTTCCACGATCTTGATAAGCCGCCTCAAACAGTGAAATCGATAGATTGTAATCCGAAGATCTTTGCACTAGTCTTGAGGTTATATCTAGAAACCTGTCATCTGATCTTATGGAAAATGTTTTTTCGTCAGGAAAAGATAATTTCAACACCTGCAAAAAACCATCAGCGATTCCATCTCTGCTGTTATTCTTAAATTTATATGGTCCTTTGCCTACATAGCGAGTTAATACCAAAACATCTGATTTTTCAACCAGGTCAGGATTTTCTAGAGCCCGCCTATAACCATGGCTATAAAAGGAGCCCATATATCCATAGTCAATTGTCAAACTATCACAAGCAATAGTATTTGTGTGGTGAACAAAACCGAAATTAACAAAAGACTTGTGCTGACTTGAAAACATGGATTGCAAATCTCCATCAATCGCATGCCCGGAAGATTCTGCACAAGGATTATTTCTTGATCCGTCGGAGTAAAAAATAACCTTGACAGGCATTCCTTCTGCCATGCTTTCAATTCTATTGCGTAAAATGCGAACAATTGGACGGTTAGCATTGTGTGCAAAATTGTGAGCAATGCAAAAAGATATTTTTACACCCAGTTGGTCTAATGCATCAAAAAAAACTTTTGATGCATTTTCATAGTCAGCTGACCATTCTCCTTGGTTTATCTGTAAAACATTAGGAAATCTAGAGAAATATCCAGCCTGAGATGAGGTTGAATCGTGAATGAATATAATGTTTTTTTTATACAAAAATCCAAAATAATTCAGAATTGAATAAACATATGGGGTTAGTTGCAACTGTGGTGAGATTGCTAGAACAATACCATCGCTAAGATCAACACCTGTTTCTTTGAGCCAGTGCTCGATTTTGTTTTTTATCTCTAACATAGCTTTCCCTTTGAACTCTCTGATCACCCCATTGAATTCGCATGGGTTATCATAAGAAATATAAAAAATAGCGTTTTCAACTATTGAACAACTATTGAACGTGAAATGCGTGGTGTGAAATTAGATTAAAACAGAGCGGTGCAATCACTTCTGAGATCGGATCTATCTATGCTCTCAGCAAAGTAACAGCACTGCTTCATTTTTCATCAACGCTGAATGGTTATTAATTCCAAGGCATTCCATTTAAAAACGACAAAGTATTTTGAATTACCATATTTAAACAGAAGATCATCTTCTGCCGTGGGTATCAATCGCATACTGGAAAAAAGCCAAATGTTCCTTCAAAGATTTATCCCAAGTGTATTGGTCAGAATAAGCAATCGCTTTTTGTGATATTTCATCATTGTAGTTGTCCAGTATGGATTCCACCACATTACCAAGGTCTTCGACCGTGCTTTCATTGCTACACAAGTAACACCAATCACGATAGACCTCGGACAGCGAAGTATTATCCAAAACAACTGGGGCGCAGCCGTTAGTCATTGCCTCGAGTGGAGGTAAGCCAAAGCCTTCTGCTGACGAAAGATATAGAAAAACTTTTGATTCAGCATATAGCATTGATAATTGTTCGTCACTTATATCAATGGATAGTGTTAATTTTATTTTTGGATTATTTTTTAATCTGTCTACGTGCGGATTTGAATCTAGCATGCGCTTTCCAAATATATGGACTTTTAAAAATCCTGAAGTTATTTTGGAAGCAGCGTGCTCGACAACCTCGATCATTTTGCTAAAGTTTTTTCTTGGATCGTTTTGAAAAGGAATTAATACGTCATATATTCTGTGGCTGGCCTTACTCTTGGAAACGGTAGAGGCTAAATGAGCGCACGAGTATCTGTTACCATCGCCAATAATGGAGATTACTTGATTAAGAGTAAAGTTTGAAATGGCGAGTACGTAATCATTGCGCTTAATGGAGTCTATGATCGGTTTTGTGGCATATTTAACCGGATCGTGGCCATCTGGATAAGACTGTCTATCCGTAAGATGAAACACATCGTGGGTCATGATGCAGTAAATCCATTCCGGGAAGCGGAGACTCGGAAGCGGATGATAAGGGGAAAAATGGACGACTGGAAGATTGATGGATTTTGCAATCGAATAAGCGCAGTCTTTGTGTTGTATAAATAAATGTTGCTGCTCGGATGTTATATATTTTCTACTCGAGCCATTTTTGTTTTTATCAACAACACCCCTGCTAAGAGGGTCATAAAATGGCAGGAAAAAAATGCCTGCAGTTTTGGATAGCTTGTCAGTGATTCTGTCAATATATTTGGTTATTCCAGAAAACTTGGTATCGCCAAACAATCTGCTGGCATCAAACAGTAAGCAGAATTTATGAGTCGTGTGGCTATTCGTTAATTGATCTGCGCCGCTTTCCATTTCGCAATTATTTTTCAGTTCTAGAGGTGATTTTATGTCCGAAAATCTTGTCTGAAGGATGTATTCCTTGGTTCTATTGCCCTGCAAGATAGGTGATTTATTTTTATAAATCCCAACGTATCCTGCCCCCCTGTCGGTAAGGGAGTAATGAAATGCTCTTAGGTATTCATCTGCTTGTTTTCTCTTGTTGAATCTCTGTATGTATTCCAAGACGGTTTGGTCTTTTTGTCCTGAGTTTCTGTTTTTCCAAAGATGGTCAATGGCCTCTGTAATACTATCAGTGTTGTAAGGGTCAAATAAAGCACCATCGTTAGTTTGTAGATGAAGTAGCGACGAATTGGCTGAACATGCTACATTCTTCCCTGCCAATATTCCCTCAAGCACAGGAAGGCCAAGCCCCTCGCTAAGCGAAGGGAATATCACGCCGCTTGATCCAATAATAAGATTGCAATACTCATCTCTATCCAAAGCACCTAAGTTTTGTACACGATCTGACAATTTATATTTGGTAATTAGTTTATCCAGCTCAACTAATCGTTGTTTCGCGTGAGTTTCACCTGTGGTTAATATTAGTTTAAATTTATGGTTACCTCTTGCAAAAGCCATTAATAATCTATCATGGTTCTTGTGAGGGCGAAATGCAGCTGGGTAGACAATATAATAATCAGAGTCGGTTTTTTTGTTTTTAATCCAAGGTGATCTATCGTCTGCTATTTGACAGAAATCAACCGCGGAAGTGACAGCGTGGATTTTTTCTCGAGAAATGGAAAAGTAGTTAGTCAAATCTCGTTGAGTTGCATTGGATATGGTTAGTATCGAATCCGCTGACATGATTGAATGAATAAAGAGGGAATGGTCGGCACCCGGAAACAAATCGGGTAATTTGAACCCGGTAATGTCGTGAACCATGAGAAAATTTGGCACGCCAATTAGGCTGTTAAATATACAATTAAACGGGTGATATAGTGCATCAACTCCATGCTGTAAAATGGAGTCATGAGTTACATCGTGGTTTATTACGACGACGTTTTCTCCGGAGTACCTCGAATACAACTCGTAACTCTTGTCTTTGCAGAACAAAATAAGCATAAACCCGCTATTCAGATTGGAAAACCCGTCCAGAAATGAAAAAACAAGGTTGGTCATCCCGTGTTGCAATTGCGCAACCGGTGAAGTTAGATCAATGCCAATTGTATGTTTTATGTGCGGCATCAAATAGGCGTTACGATATATTTTTGTCATGTTATTTCCATTCGATTCGAAAAAATTGAAACAATTAAGCATGATGGTCTGAGCAAAGGCTTCTGCACAAAATACTTTGTTGCTTAAATGTTATGGTTTAACAGGTTGCCAAAAACTCCACGATGCCTTCGGCTATTGATTGCTGGCAACGAGAAAAATTCCGCCGCATTCCGTTATGGGCCTTCAAAGCCGAATTTTTGCCCATTCCTGGCTTCTTTGCTATCTGCTTTTGACAAGGTAGTAGATCCCCCGATGTTGCAGAAAATTGCCAGTCGAATAGCATCGTCATCTGGGTGAAATTGTAAATGCTTGTCGACCGGTGAACTTAAATACTGCTGCACTGATAAATCAAGAATGGCAAATGTAATCTTGGACTTACATGGGTAAAGCATTGAGTACGATAGCGGTTTCTTGTATTTCAGAAATTAAGTAGGCGATCCGGTTGAGTGTCTTGTTGCAATAATTTTGTCATATATTATCAATGCATTCGCTCGATGCCATGAATGCTGATCATGAGGAAGTCGCATTGAGTAAAATTTATGTTTAATTGTTTTATCCGGGGTCATGCAGTCTTCCACTAATGCCGCCGTCCAATGGCAGACACGCTCCATGAAGAAATGGCATCGATCCATCGACAATTGCGGCCACTATATTTGCCACATCTGCCGGTCTGCCGATTTCTCCAGAGGGATGACAGGCGTTTAGATCATCCAGTAGTTCCGGCTTGTCAATGAATCCGGCCAGTAACATGGGCGTCGCTATTGCAGCGGGCTCAATAGCATTGACCTTGACCCGGCCCTGCAAATCGATCGCCATCGCTCTGGTCATGCCACTCAATGCCGCTTTGCTCGTCGCGTAGGCAACAAAATTTTGCTTGGTCAGGCGGGCGTGAATGCTGCTGACATTAACCACGCTGCCCTTGGCTTTTTCCAACTGAGCCAGCAGGGCTTGCGTCCAGAGAAAGGGGGCGAGCAGGTTGATATCCAGGGTTTTTCGCCACTCCTGCCGGGTCAGGCTATCTACCCCGCCCAGGATCTGGATGGCTGCGTTATTGATTAGCGCGTGCAAACCGTCGCCATTCATGCTGGCGCTGATTGCCGAGAACTGGGTAGCGGCGTAATCGGCGTCCTCGACCGTCCGTTCAAGATCGATCTTGAGGTAGTGAGCGCATTCAAGATCGCTTGGTCGCTCGACGATATCAGTGGCGATTACGGTGTAGCCGGCAGAGAAAAATCTTGCAACCAGAGCGCGACCAATGCCGCCAGCCGCGCCGGTAATCAATACATTTGCCATCACAGATTTCCGTTCGCTATTCAGTCAAACTTTTCCAGGAAGCCGAAGAGTTTGCTCATCGCTTCGTAGCTGGCCCGGCGCACGGCATCCTTGGTGTTCGAGCCATTGTGCGAACCGAAAATGCATTGCGGCATGGCGCGCAAGGGCGAGTCGGCAGGCAGGGGTTCCTGCTCGAAGACATCGAGTCCGGCGGCGGCAACGTGGCCGCTTTGCAGTGCGGCAATCAGCGCGGGTTCGTCGATCAATGGGCCACGGGCGACGTTGATGACCTGCACGCCTGGCTTGGTTTTGGCCAGGGTTTCGGCGTTGAGCATGTGGCGGTTGTGCACGTTCAACGAGCAGGTGAAGATCAGGAAATCCGCCTCTTCGATGCGCTGCGGCCATTCAGCGCGTTCGACGCCGCTCAGGCCGCCATCGCCCTGGAAGCCGGGGTCGTAGGCAACGATATTCATGTCGAAGGCGAGCAGGCGCTTGGCGACGCTGCGGCCAATGTCGCCAAAGCCGATCAGGCCGACCCGCTTGCCGGCCAGACTCATGCCGGGTGGCTTGGGCCAGGTGCCCGAGTGGCGGATTTCGCGGTCGATGAAGAAGAGTTCGCGAGCCAGACCGATGACATAGCCGACTGCGACATCGGCGACTTCACCACCAAACATGTTGGGGGTGTTGATGATCGGGATGCCGAGATCCCTGCAGGCGGCAAAGTCGACGTTATCGACACCGATGCCCCACTTGACGGCAGCTTTCAGCTTGCCGGCCTGGGCGGCCTCGAAGACCCGGCGGGTCGCCGGGTCGTCGCCGATGATCCAGCCGTCGTACTCCGGCAGTTGTTCGATCAGTTCTTCCTGGGACAGTGTCTGGGTAACCTTGGCGGGCACCAGTTCATGGCCTTTTTCTGCGGCATAGGGGATGAATTCGTTGATCATTCCCAGCATCGGCGGGCAGGTGACGAGAATTTTCATGCGGTTTGACCTTTTTGCTGTTCCTGCAGGAAGCGGGCGGCGACGACGGCAAAATCCCAGTCGGCCGGGGTGTCGATGTCGATGGATTCGAAGTAGGGGCCTTCGTGCATCATCGGTTGCTTGCCGATCCGGGCCTTGGTTTTGGCAAAGCTGTCGGCGGTGAAGATGTAGAGATTGGAGTTTTCTTCGTACCAGGGTTCCAGATTCTGGGTCGGGATCAGGTTGTCCGGGTCGTGGTTGACCGGGCTGCAATCGGCGCGGTAGAAGCGGGTTTGCACCTTGTCTACGGTAAACAGCGAATCGGCCGTGCCGGCGGCTTTGGCTTCGCTGAAGGCAGCGACGGCCTTGCGGATGGTATCGGCGCTCATCAGCGGATTGGTGGTGTGGGTCATCAGATAGAGGTCGGCCGGGACGTTGGCGACGTCGTCTGCCAGCACCAGGTTCATCGACACGTGGTCGCCGCAGATTTCCGGCTTGCGCTCACGGATGACGATGCGGTCGGTTTCGACCAGGCCGTTGGCCGCGAGGATATGGCGGGCATCGGTGTTGATGATGATCTGGTCAATTTCCTCAACCGCCAGCAGGGTGTCAAGAATCCAGCGAAAAAGCGGTTTACCGCAGAAGTCGCGGAAGTTCTTGCCGCTGACGCGGACGCTATTGGCCTTCATCGGCAGGAGGGCAACGATCTTGGGTTTGGTTGTGGTCATGTTTGCGCTTGGTTTATTGAGGGAAGAAATACTTCTCTTTTTCGGCGTTGGAAAGCTTGCGGTGTTCGTGGTTGCCTTTCCATGAGCCGATATACTGGTTCCAGCGATACAGGAAAATATTCCGCAGGCCGGGTTGGTGAACAGTCTGCTTTTTGGCAGCGCACCAGTCCTTGAAGACGCTGGTGATGATGTAGCGGATGGTGTCGAGCAGGCCGACGTGCAACTGCGGCATGATCTTTTGCAGGGCGATGGCTTCGCGCTCGAAGCGGCGCCGGACCTGTGCCCAGTTTTCGTTGTGGTAATGGAAGACGCTGGCGTCGGCGACATAAGCCAGTTTGCCTCCCGTGCGAACCAGCCATTGCGCCAGTTCCATGTCTTCCAGGCCGGTCAGTTCCTCATCGAAACGCTGTCTGGCCCAGGCTTCGCGCTTGATCGCGGAATTGGCGTTATTGCAGAAAAAGCCTTCCTGGGGAATTTTCGAAACTTCGGGGTAGTACTTGGCAAAGATCCGGCATTCGCTGAAATGGCTTTCCGGGCCGCCGATCTGGCGACCGTAGCTGTATTGGGCCTGGTCATCGAGTATCGGTTGGCACAGGCGTTGCAACCAGTGCGGGTCGACCGGGACGCAGTGGCCGCTGGTGATCACCAGGATCTCGCCCTCGGCGGCTTCACAACCCATGTTCAGCGAGCGTCCGAAAGAAAACTGGTCGCGCGAGATATGGACGATGCGACAGCCATGTTTTTCGGCGATTTCCAGCGTGCCGTCGGTCGAGCCGGAATCGACCAGTACGACTTCGGCGTGGATTCCCTGATCGTTCTGCCAGGCAATAGCCAGCAGCAGTTCTTCAAGGTATCGGGCTTCGTTGAGTGTGCGGATGATGATGCTGACCTTGGCCTTGCCCAGGTGAATCAGCGTCGGATTGAGCAGCAGGCTGAATCCCGGTTTGGTGCGTTGGTGGACCAGGCGGATTTCGTCCGGATCGACGGCATTGATCGCGAACATGTCCCAGTGCACGGCGACGAGTTGTTTCAGGCCGATTTCCTGACCAAACTGAAAGGCCTCGCGGACCGACATGTTGCCGATGATGCCGCGCCGCCCGCGAAAGAAATTATGCTCATTGACCGGCAGAAAGGCGGTGTGAATCGCGCCCAGGCCTTTGAGCGTGTCGATGATTTCTTGTTTGACGCAGGTGTCGCCGGCCAGGTAAAGGCGCTCGCCATCATATTCGAGGACAAAACCGACGCAGGCCAGGTTGCCGGCGGCATCGCGTTCGATTTCCGGATGGGCGGCCGGGGTTGCGCAAAAACGCAGCTTCGGCGCGAGTTCCTGCCAGCTTTCGCGGGCCAGGTGAATGCGTGCGGCCGGGATGCCCCAGGCCAGCAGTCTTTCGACGACCGGTTGCGGGCCGTAAAAATGCGCCTGCGGGGAGGCTTGCGCCAGTTTCGGCAGGGTGTGCGGATCGCAGTGATCGATGTGCTCGTGGGTAATCAGCACATGGTCGGCATCCCTGACCTCTTCCGGCAGGAAGGGAATCGGTGGCAGGCGGTTGAGATCCGGGGCATCCAGTTCCTGAACCGAGTTGGACAGGTAAGGATCAAGGTAAATCGTTGCTCCGGGAAAACTGAGCCGGCAGCCCGATTGACCGAGCATTCGAACGGGAAGATGCATGTTTATTAACCGGGAAACAAGCTGCGGTAATCCGCTTTTTCGAAAATCTGACAGGCGCCGTCGAGCGTGGCGTCGATGATGCGTCGCCCGGCTTGTTCAAATGTCTGGCGGGCGATGGCATAGGATTCTTCGGAATGTGCCAGATCGGGATTGTCCCAGTGTTGACCGCCGCCGAAATAATCAGGAGAAAAATGGTTGGGGTCGGGGCCATCCAGGCGCATCGCCTGATTGGGTTGTCCGGTGTATTCGTAGCGATGGTCCATGCCGATAATGATAACTTCCCGGAATCCCAGATGGTAGGCAACTTGCATCGCTGCGTAGGTCACGGTCCAGCCTTCGTGAACCCCCTGGCTGATATCGGGGCAAAAGCGCTGCGGAGGGTTCCGGGTTGCCAGATGATAAGTCAGAGCATCTTCCGGAACCCAGTCCATGCCGCGCTGGCTGATGAACTTGACGCAATTCATGGTCCTGATTTCGGCGGCCGATTGTTCAATGACCTTGGCGTTTACCGCAACGTAGTAGCGGGGATAAAAGCGAAATTTTCTGAAACCAAGAAAAATCTTGTTCAGGCCGATCACGATCTCCTGGCGCAGAAAATCAAGATTCATGTCGTTCAGCGAGGGGCCATTGGCCACCAGGATACAGCGTTGTCCCTGGTGGCGATTGCGCAGGGCAGACAGTCTCGACATCGTTGATTTATCCGTGTTGGCGCGCCAGGAGCGCGGCGCGGTTACGGGCTTCAAGCAGCGTGAAGCCGTGCTCGAGCAGATAGGGCATGGCCAGCGTTCCCTTGGCGGTCCACTGGCCGTCATCCAGCCAGGTGTCGTCGATGCAGACGATGCCCCATTCGCTCAGTTTCTCCAGAACCGACTCGGCGCATTCCTGGTGCATGCGGTGGCAGGCTTGTTCGTCGATGGGCTCGCCGAGGAATTTCCGGTAGCGACTCTGGCGCAATGCGCTGTGCTTGCCATGATCAAAATCGTAGGCATCGAGGAAAATGAAATCAAATTGGTCGGGGAAATCTTTGAGGAAATCCTCGCCTTTGGCGGTAATGGCCTGAAATGGCACCTGCATTGTCGAGAACATGGCAGCAGCCATGTGGCTATTGTGGGGGTCCATATCTACCGTGATGAAATCGAGCTGGTTGTTTTTGCAGAATTCGGCAATTTTCCGGGTTGATCCCTGGCCCGGGACGTTTTCACGGGTGGTGCCAATTTCAATCAGCAGCGGTTTCCTGGTGCCGGATTTATCCCGGTATTCTGCCAGATGACTTTTCAGGTAATCCAGCAGCAGGTCATGTCCATGTTCTATTTTCTTCTGCTTTTCTAAAATCATATTGTTATATGATTTTTTGATGATTTGCTTTTCCTTATCGCTGATATAGGTTTCTTCCGAGCTTTCCAGCAAATCCCGGATAAAAACCTCCGCTGCCAGATCGGTGTGACCCAGTGCCAGCGCCTTTTTCACGATCAGCGGGCTAGCTCTTCGGGTCAGCGCTACAGGGCTTTCCATGGCCGTCCGGATAAAGTGCAGCGCGGTCATCCGGTCACTGTCGATGCTGAACAGCGTCGCCATTTCCAGGTGGAAAAGCAATGTTTCCTGATCATTCAGGCGGGCTGAAGAAATCAGGGTATCAACTGCCTCATGAATGTCCGCAGCAGAAAAGCAGCGCTGTGCCAGCCCCTGAATTTGTTCAGGAGCCTGCGTGCTGTCGGCATGCTCGCTATGGTCGGTGG
This sequence comes from Azonexus sp., assembly GCA_030824535.1. GTDB lineage: Bacteria > Pseudomonadota > Gammaproteobacteria > Burkholderiales > Rhodocyclaceae > Azonexus. The sequence goes on from JAVBXO010000102.1 coordinate 14,140, forward strand.
ATACGACTGGCGTGGCGCTTCCGCTGAAGGGATCGACGTCATCGCGGATTTTTGCGGTCGACGCCGATGGCGGGGCATTTTCCACGCAATTGCCGGGAACTGCCTTGGTTTCGCCGCTGAACCAGCGAGCGAGCCTGGACCACAGGGTGGGGAGGTCGCGTGGCGTCATTGCGACTGGCGGCTGGCTGCTCGGCGGTTCATCAAATCAAGGCCTTGTACGGGATGGGCGCGGTGGGTGAGGGATGTCCGGAGGTCAGCTAGGCGGCGGTGGTGGCCGGTTGGGCGGCAATCCGCGCCAGTGTTCCGGCAACCAGGGCGCGCGCCTGCTGATCGCTGTCGGCTTCGGCATAACAGCGCAGTTCAGGGGCATTGCCCGAGGGGCGCAAATGCACGATCTCGCCATTGCCAAAAGTCATGCGCAAGCCATCCGTTTGATCCTGCTGGACAACGGGGCCGCAGATCCCGCCCAGCAGGCCGGCGATGGCTTCTGCTGATCCGGCCAGACGCTGCAACAACTGGCTGCTGGCCGTGGTCGGGAAGTTCTGGATGCGGTCGCTGGCGGTGAAACGTTGTGGCAGGCTATCCGCCAGTTGTGCAAGCGGCATGTTGCCTTCCCTGGCCAGGGCCAGTACGCACAGCATCGGCAGCACCGCATCGCGGGTGGGCAGGGGGGCGAGTTCGAGGCCGTTTTTCTGCAGGCTGTCGCCGACCAGGAAACCACCGTTGGCTTCGAAACCAACGACTCCCTGCTGGCCGGCGGCCAGTGCGCTTTCCATACCAGCGATGACGTAGGGCGAACCGATGCGCGTGCGCAGTACCGACGAGAAGGCGCCGCAGCGTTCGATGGCGGTATTGCTGCTGACCGGTGTGACGACGACGCGGGCGCCGAGGTATTGCGCGGAGAGCAGGCCGACGATGTCGCCACGCAGCCAGTTGCCGGTTTCGTCGCCGATCAGCGGGCGGTCGGCGTCGCCATCGGTCGAGAGAATGGCATCAAGGCGATGTTCAGCGACCCAGGCCTTGGCCAGGCGTTGATCGGCCTCGCTGACGGCTTCGGTATCGATCGGTACGAAGGCATCGGTACGGCCCAGGGAAATGACTTCGGCACCAAACGCCTGCAGCAACTCGCGCAGGAAATCGCGGGCAACGCTGGAATGTTCATACAAGCCCAGGCGCTTGCCGGCGAGAAAGCCGGCCGGGAAAAAATCACGATAGCGGGCAGCATAGCCAGCCAGTACGCCGGGCGCCAGCAGCAGTTCGGCGCTTGCGTAGCTGCCACTGTCGGCGACATGGGCAGCGGTGATTGCTGCTTCATCATCTTTCGATATTTCGCCGCTGGCGGTGTAAAACTTGATGCCATTGCGGTCAAAGGGAATATGGCTGCCGGTGACCATGATTGCCGGCATGCCGTGGCTCAGCGCATGGAAGGCCAGGGCCGGGGTGGGCAGGGCGCCGGCGAACAGCACTTGCTTGCCGGCAGCCTCGATGGCGGTCGCCACGGCCTTGGCAATGGCCGGGCTGCTGGGGCGCAAATCATGGCCGAGCGCAATGATAGGCGCGTCACCTGCCACGGCTTGCAGGAAGGCGGTGGTGTAAGCCCAGGAAACACGGTCAGACAGGTCGGTGACCAGGCCTCGGGCACCGGAAGTGCCAAAACGTACGCCCGAGGAAGACATTAATTCAGAGATAACGATCATTTGAAGTCACAGGAGGCTGGAAGAGTTGGGTCTTGCTGCGATAATCAGGCTTTTCCCTTTGCCGGGTGTATGGCAAGGGGTCAATAATTGATGCTATCAGGGACAGCGCCATGCTGACTAGTATCTGACGGATATCTATCGTCAATTCATCCTGACTTCGCCGCTTGCTGGTCATCCTGCTGACGATGGCGTTGCAAATTTTGCGCTCAGCCTGGGGGGCCGGGATTTGCGACCGGCCAACCCCCGTTGTTGATGTTTTCTGAAATGCTAATTCAATCTTGTCGATGTCTATCCTCCCTGAAATGCTGCTGACAACCCCTATGCAACAGCGTAGCGCTGTTGAGGTGCTGCTGGATCTTTCTTCTCTGGCGCCCGAGGGACAGGAGCAATGGCTGGCGTTTGTCCGCTTTGCTGCCGAAACCTGTGCTGTCGAGATCCGTATCGGGGAGTTCAGCGGCATGCCGCCCGACTCTGGCGGCGACTTTGCCTACCTCTGCGACAGTGGCGGATTGACGCGCAAATTGTTGCTGAACCTGCCTCGGCTGTATATCCAGCCCCATCTTCCACCGCTGCGGGTCGATGGGTTTTTCTACTGGAAGGCCCGGGCGGTCCGGGCAGTCTGGCTAAGCCCGAGCCTGCGTCCGGCCGGACACAGCGTGACACTGCTCAGTTCGATTTTCCGGGGTGATGAATATCTGGATGGTTTTCTGGTCAATTCGGCCTGCTTGCAGGGCTATGCCGATTGTCAGCATTTTCTGATCCGTGCAGCCTCGCCAGGGAAGGAGCATGCCCGCCTGCTGCGCCATGTTCGCGAACACCCGGCGGCGGTTTATCTTAATCTGGCTACCGACCCCGGTTTGTATCAGGTCTGGAACCTGGGGGTGCGACTGGCGACCGGCCGTTATCTGTCCAATGCCAATATCGATGATCGGCGGGCGCCAGCGCAACTGGCACACTTGCAGGCACTGCTTGATCAAGATGGCGAGGTCGTGGCTGCCAGTGCTGCCCTGCGAATTTCGCAGCAGCGCAATCTGGACTGGGATGGCTCGGCTGATTGTCCGGTCTGGTTTGGTGGTCTCGGCGCGCCGGTTTATGGTGTGGCTGACTTGTTCCGTTCGACCGGCGACGGTCTGGTGTCGAATAATCTGCTGCATTGCATGCCGGTGTGGCGGCGTAGCCTGCATACCCGGCTTGGCGAATTCGATGAACCGCGTTACGGCCCCTCGGCCGATTGGGCGTTCTGGCTGCATGCCGGGCGTCAGGGGGCACGCTTCAAGTTCAGCGACCAGCCATTAGGCTTGTATCTGCAGGATGAAGCTTCCTATTGGCGACGGGATGCGACCAACCGCAAGTTCGACGCGCGCATTGCCGCCGAGTTTGGCTATCTGGCATCGGCCAGCCGGCTACCCGGCAAGCACGACGCCTGGCCGTTGCCGCCCTTGAGTCTGGAAGTGCCGAAAATCCTCGCCCTGTGGCAGGCGGGGGCGGCGCTGGATGGCCTGGGGCGCTTGTTGAGTCTGGCCAGCGAGACGCGAGCGGCTGGTGCCCGCGCTCAGGCCTTGCTTGGCAATATCGCCGGGCGCTTCCTCGGCTGCGCCGACTGGGCGGGGTGGCAGGGGCATTACCAGCGCCTGGCGGCAGCCGATCAGCAAGCCATGACGGCCTTGTGCGAGGCGCTGGCGGATCTGGTGCATGGCTTCGATCCGCTGGTTTCGGATGCTCACCGGCGACTGCTGGAGTTTGCCTGTATCGATCTCGAGGAATGCCTGGGGGATGGGCGGGGCATCACCCTGCTGGCGCTGCTGTTCAGGCGTTGTAGCGAACTGGCCGGGGAGCAGGAGATATTGCAACATTTGCACGATAGCCGAACGCCGGATTTCTGGACGGCGGTGCAGCCGGCGTATCGTTTTACCCGCTCATTGGCTGAGTTGTGTGAAGCCGTGTCGGGCATCAAGTCGGTCAATCTGCTGGACGGGGAGGCGATACCTCGGCAAGTAGTGTTTTACCCCGACTATCGTCGCGGCAATGTTTACCAGGACCTGCTCTACCAACCCTTGGCGGCGAGCGGGGCGGTGCTCAGGGGAACGTCAGACGAGCAGGAATTCCTGAGCGTCGAGCCACTGGCTGAGGCCGAGAATATTCTGCATCTGCATTGGGTGACGCCCTTGTTCGGGCCGTGGCGTGGCGGGCGAGAGGTCAATGCCCGCCTGGCCAAGGAGTTCATGGCTGGCCTGATCCGCCAGAAACAGCGCGGCTTCCGCTTGTACTGGACGATCCATAACCGGCTGAGCCATGAGTCGGCCGATCCTGACGCCGAGATCGCTTTCCGTCGCGAACTCTATCGCCTGGCCGACCGGGTCTTCGTGCACCATCCGCTGGCGGCGGATCTGCTCGAGTGGTTGCCGGATCACGCCAAGCTGCACCTGTGCGAGCATGGTCGCTATGACCTGCCGGCTATTGCGCGGATTTCCCGCCGCGATGCCCGGGCCGCACTGGGGCTGGCGGACAGCGATTGGGTGGTGACGCATATTGGCCAGGTCCGCGACTACAAGGGGCTGGGCAATCTGCTACCCGTGCTGTGGGCGCAATTGCTGGCGACGCCGCGCATGAAACTGGTCATCGCCGGTGCGATCAGTTCCGCCGAAGCCAGGGCCTGGCTGGCTGCCCATCATCATCCGCGCTTGATTGTTTGCGATGGCTTCCTGAGCGATGAACACCTGAACCAGCAGATGCGCGCCGCCGACGTCGGGCTGTTGTCCTATAACGCGATCCTGACGTCGGGCAGCCTGTTCCACTGGTTCTCCTGTGCCCGGACCGTGCTCGCGCCGCGCTGCGGGACTATTCCGGGCTACCTGGTCAATGGCTGGAATGGCCTGACTTATGATGACCATGCCGGCTTGCGGCAGGCCCTGGATTTTTGCGCCGGCTTGCCGGCGGATGAACTGGAGCGACTGGGGAACAATGCATTGGCCACGGTCAGCCCGGTGGCCTGGACGATGTGGGCGCCTGCTTGCCAGAGCCCGGCCAGATAGATACCTTGATGAATTCCAATAAAGCAAAACCAGCCACACGTCGTGGCGATGCCGCCCATCTTTGCCTGACTGCCGATTTCAGGCGCCTTGCCAGCCTGCAACGCGAATTGCTGCGGTCGACCGGTGAAAAGAAGCAAAAACTGCAAGCCGATCTGGCGGCCTTGCTGGAAGCTTCGCGCGCGGCCGTCGAGCTGCGGCGCAGCAAGTTGCCCAAGCCCGAGTTTCAACCGGATCTGCCGGTCAATGAGAAACGTGCCGATATTGCCGAGTTGATTGCCAACAACCAGGTGGTGATCGTTTGCGGCGAAACCGGCTCGGGCAAGACGACGCAGTTGCCGAAGATTTGCCTTGAGCTTGGCATCGGCGCCCGTGGCTTGATCGGCCATACGCAGCCGCGCCGGCTGGCGGCGCGTTCGGTGGCGACGCGCCTGGCGCAGGAGTTGAAGACGCAGGTTGGTGCAGGCGTCGGTGTGAAAATCCGCTTCCACGACAAGTCGACCGCAGATTCCTGGGTCAAGTTGATGACCGACGGCATTTTGCTCGCTGAGTCGCAGTCCGATCCCTATCTGAACGCCTACGAGGCGATCATCATCGACGAGGCGCACGAGCGCAGCCTCAACATCGATTTTCTGCTCGGCTATCTCAAGCAATTGCTGGTCAAACGGCCCGATCTGAAGGTGATCATCACCTCGGCAACGATTGATGCCGAGCGTTTTTCGCAGCATTTCACGATTCACGGCAAGCCGGCCCCGGTGATTGAAGTCTCGGGGCGTTTGTATCCGGTCGATGTGCGTTACCGCCCGGTGCAGGATCTCGACAAGAAGGACGACGAGCGCGATCTCTACGACGCGATTGTCGATGCCGCCGACGAGTTGGCACGCCTGGGTAGCGGCGACATTCTGGTTTTCCTGCCCGGTGAGCGGGAAATTCGCGAAGCGGCGGAAGCCTTGCGCAAGCATGCGCTGGCGCGGCCGGGTTTGTCGTCGGCGCATGCGCCGGAAATCCTGCCCTTGTTCTCGCGCCTGTCGGCGGGGGATCAGGATCGCATTTTCAAGCCGTCCGGCGGCCAGCGGCGCATCGTGCTGGCCACTAACGTCGCCGAAACCTCGCTGACCGTACCGGGCATCCGTTACGTCATCGACACCGGCCTGGCGCGGGTCAAGCGTTACTCCTATCGCAACAAGGTCGAGCAGTTGCAGGTCGAGCCGATTTCGCAGGCGGCGGCGCGGCAACGCGCCGGGCGTTGCGGGCGGGTGGCGGCGGGCGTCTGTGTGCGTCTGTACGACGAGGCGGATTTCAACGCCCGCGCGCCGTTTACCGATCCGGAAATCCTGCGTTCCTCGCTGGCCGGCGTCATCCTGCGCATGAAGTCGCTGCGCCTGACCGATGTCGAGACTTTCCCCTTCCTCGAACCACCGCCGCCCAAGGCGATCAGCGATGGTTACGCGCTCTTGCAGGAGCTGGGTGCGCTCGATGACGACAATCGCCTGACCCGCGTTGGCGACGCACTCGCCAAATTGCCGCTCGATCCGCGCATCGGCCGCATGCTGGTCGCGGCGCGCGATCTCGGTTGCTTGCGCGAGATGCTGATCATCGCCGCCGGCCTGTCCACGCAAGACCCGCGCGA
>JAVBXO010000031.1 GCA_030824535.1 Azonexus sp.
TCGACAGTTTGGATTACCAACATCGAGTATTGCAGACGCTGGCCCAACATTCGGCAAAGTGAACTTGATGATGTCGTCAAGGTCGGTGTATTGGCAAGGTTCCTCCGGGAAGCTCATTGTCTGTACGGAAAAACAAGGTGCTCAACGAGAACCTGAATGAACTTCGTCAGATGGCCCGGGGGTGCGCTTGTGGAGGCAGTCAGGCATTTGGTGAATTCGTATTCAGTCGTACTTCCTGACAGCAATGTAATCGACAAGTCACCTTGTTGACAGTTACGGAAGCACAAACTGCATCTGTCCACTTGATTCGGACCGTTGAAATCCCCAAAACCCAGGAGCCAAGATCATGAAAGTTTCCTCACTCATTGCCGCCGTTCTGTTTGCTGGCACCACGATGACCGGCGTCGTCTTCGCCGACGAAAAGGCCGCTGCCCCGAAGGCCGCTGAGGCCCAAATGAACAAGACTGCAAGCAAGCCGCATTCCCATGTCCAGGAAAAAACGGGCATGCCGCAAAGCATGCCGGATGCCAAGGCCGATAAGCCCAATGCGGCCAAGGATCAGAGCAAGCATTTCCATCCGCGAGATGGAAAGTAAGCGTCCAGTAAAGGCCCCGGAATCGGGGCCTAATCATTCAACCATGGATATCCGCAAACCGGCAGAGCACGGCAGTCGGTGTGTGTGTCGCACACTGGCGCTGGCGGTCGGGTGCAACCCTAAGATGTTGAGTTACAACTATTGTCGGACAGTGCTTCAAAAACGCTGGGTCGTCGAATGCAACCATGGGTGTATGGCAGAGCCTGCTATGGCGGATAGCGATCTAAAATGGCATGACGTCGGCCAAATTGATCCAGTGAAGGCCATCCTGATCATGAACGAGTAGTCACCATCCTGGCCGGAATTCCATCCATTCCCTCAACTGCCTCCCCTTTTTTTAACCTTCGGTTCAAGGCGGTCATGAGGAGCATGGAGGGGCGCCGGTCAACACCGACAACGGGGCGTTTTAGGCGATTGCTCAAAAGACCAATAATCCCGAAGGCAGCCACGGCGCTCAAGGCGGGCAAGTTACCGGGATGGCCTCTAGCGCGCCATCCGCCCATCCCAACCACTTCTCAATCGGGCAAAGTGGTCATGCCAGCCATGATTTTCAGCAGAAAATGCTGGGGGGTCGTGCCTATCGATATCGCTATCATTGACAATGACCGCTGCCGGCCATCTGTCAGGGGGAATGCAGGCACCACCGTTCCCGCTGAAGTAGCATGTGCCGTATCAAACCGTAGTCGATGGCAATGCGGTAGAAATGGACGCAGAGCGACAAAAGCTCTCGGAAAATTCGCTGATGTATCAGTTTCCCTGGATCGCGTCAGCGGGCATTTCAAACACTTCATGGAACTTATGCAGAATTTGAGATGAGAACCTTCGAGCTTCCTGAAACTCCCCGGCAATTGCGCCGCATGTTGGCACGACGCCTTGGCATTGGTGCGCTTCTGGTTGGCAGCCTCGCAGGAGGTCTTGCCTACTGGGTCGAATCGTATCGCGTCGAGGAGCGTACCCTTGATCGCGCCATTGCGGGGGTCAAGCATTTCGAGTCGCCTGCAATGCAGTTGGCGCTCAGCGGTGAGAAAAGCGATGGTCATTCCGCTATTTCGCAGTTGCTGACCGATGAGTTTGTCGGAATTCAAGTTTTTGCGCCCAATGCCGAGATGCTGTTTGATGCCTGGCGACCACTACCCGAAGCATTGAAAGAGGTCGCCCGGCAACAGCGCCATCCATGGCCGATACCTCCCAGCAGCCATAGCAAACGATTGCTGGTAGCGGGCGAAGAACTGGTCCAGGTCATTCTACCGATGACCGGCAATGATGGCCGTCTTGCGGGCTATATCGAGGGAATCAGCCTGGTGTCCCAGTCGGCGCTGCAAGAGAGAAAACAGCAGACTCGCTGGGCTGCGCTGACGGCCTCGATATCCGTATTCACAGCGGCCCTATTGCTTTACCCATTGATGTCGGGATTGCTGGGCCGAACGGTGGCACTGTCGTCCCGACTCCTGGAATCCAATCTTTCGCTGCTACGCTCCCTTGGAAGCGCCATCGCCAAGCGTGACGCAGATACCGATGCCCATAACTACCGGGTTACCTGCTATGCGGTCACACTTGCTGAAGCGGTGGGCGTTGGCAAGGAAACCATTACCGAACTGGTGCTGGGTGCCTTTTTGCACGACGTTGGAAAAATCGGTATTCCGGATCGGATTCTGTTGAAACCGGAACGGCTGACCAGCGAAGAATTTCAAGTCATGCAGACCCACGCCGTACTGGGCATCGAGATTATCGCTGGCAATCCTTGGCTGGCTGGTGCCGAGAAGACCATCCGGTATCATCACGAACGCTTTGATGGGAAAGGCTATCCAGACGGACTTTCGGGAGAGGCGATACCGCTTGTTGCAAGAATTTTTGCCCTGGTCGACGTGTTCGATGCATTGACCTCCGTTCGTCCCTACAAACCGGCTTTGTCATTGGACGAGACGCTGAGCATCATGGAACGGGAGGTTGGGCAGCATTTCGAT
>JAVBXO010000311.1 GCA_030824535.1 Azonexus sp.
TGGAATTGCCCACTGGTATCCATCTTCACCACCCGTCGTTTGATTCGCTTGAGTTCCGCCATGCCAACACCCTTTCGCCAGCGGCTATTTTACTCGGCAAGCGTCGGGGCTTTTGCGACAGCCTCTTGAAGGGGAAGGAGAAAACCAGGCCAGAATTCATATGATTTCCGGCTTTTTTGCGTGTGGACCGCAGCATTGACCTTAGGGAAACACTGAAAAATTCAGAAATGTCATTCCCGCGAAAGCGGGAATCCAGAAAATCGGCGAACTGGATCCCCGCCTGCGCGGGGATGACGGTTTAATCAGCCGTTCAGCGGCAAATGAATACTGAAGCGCGTGCCGTCGGCGTCGCTGCGGACGCTGATGATGCCGCCGTGGGCGAGGATGATCGAGCGGGTGATTGCCAGGCCGAGGCCGTTGCCTTCGCTGTTCGGGTCAAGGCGAACGAAGCGGTCGAAAATGCGCGCTAGCGATTCGGGCGGGATCGGCGGGCCGCTGTTGGCGATTTGCAGGCTGGCCTGGGCGGGGTCGCAGCTCAGGTGGATGGCGATTTTGCCGCCGGCCGGGGTGTGGCGGATGGCATTGGCCAGCAGATTGCCCAGCGCCCGTTCGAGCATCAGGCGGTCGCCCTGGACGTGCAGCGGCGGGGCGTCCAGGCTCAGTTCGGCGTGTTCGGCGAGCAGGCCGTAGTAGTCGAGCAGGCGTTGGCACAGGGCGTGCAGGTCGAGGCTTTCGCGCTGCGGCATGACCAGGCCGTTGTCGGCCTTGGCGAGAAAAAGCATGTCACTGATGATGCGCGACAGGCGTTCGTATTCTTCGAGGTTGGCCGCCAGTAGTTCGCGGTAGTCGTCGGCGCTGCGTGGCTTGCTCAGCGAGACTTCGGTCTGCATGCGCAGGCTGTGCAGCGGCGTGCGCAGCTCGTGGGCGAGGTCGGCGGAAAAATTCGACAGGCGTTGAAAGGCGTCTTCGAGGCGGTCGAGCATGGCGTTGAAGCGCTCGACCAGCTCTTCGAGTTCTGGCGGTACGCCGGCCGTCGGGATGCGTTCGGCAAGCTGGCCAGCGGAAATGCGCCCCGCCATGTGAGCAATCTCGCGTACCGGGCGCATGCCGTGGCGGGCAATCAGCAGGCCGACAACGATGGTCAGCAGCGCCGCCGCCAACATCGCCAGCCAGAAATCGCGCTGCAATTGCTCGAGAAAGTCGGTGTGGTGGTGGATGTCGCGGGCGACCACGGCCTTCAGTTGCGTGCCGTCGGGCAAGGTGATGGGCTGGCTGATCGCACGCAACTCGTGGCCGGCGATCAGCAGGTGTTGCGTGGCGTGCTCGTGCGCTGCCGGGATGGCCGCAGCGGCCAGCGGCGCGGCGCTGGCGACATCGGGCCAGCGCAAAATCGCCCCGGCTGGGCCATCGACCGCAACAATCATCCCGTGTTCGCCACTCAGCGCATCAGCCAGGCGGCTGGCCAGTGCTTGCGGCGTTGCTTCCTGCTGGGCGAGGTGCTGGACCAGCGCCAGCCGGCCATGCAGTTCGTGGGCGTCGAGCTCAGCCATGTGGCGGTCGGCGGAGCGCCCGAGATAGACGCCGAGCGCCGAGAAAACCAGCGCTGCCAGCAGCGCGAAGGCCAGCGCCAGGCGCAGGGTGATCGAGCGGTGCCAGTGGTTCATGCCTGGCGGATTTCCATGACGTAACCCATGCCGCGCAGGGTGTGGATCAATTTTGGCGTGAAGTCGTCGTCGACCTTGGCGCGCAGGCGGCGGATGGCGACTTCGACGACATTGGTGTCGGAATCGAAATTCATGTCCCAGACCTGCGAAGCAATGAAACTGCGCGCCAGCACTTCACCTTGCCGGCGCAGGAAGAGTTCGAGCAGCGCAAATTCCTTGGCGGTCAGGTCGATGCGCTGTCCGGCGCGGCTGGCGCGGCGTTTCAGCACATCGAGTTCGAGATCGGCAAGCGCCAGCTTTTCCAGCTCGCGCGGTCGGCCACGGCGGAGCAGGGTGCGCACGCGGGCGAGCAATTCGGAAAAGGCAAAGGGCTTGACCAGATAATCGTCGGCACCAAGCTCCAGCCCCTTGACGCGATCCTCGACCTGATCGCGAGCGGTCAGGAAAAGCACCGGCATCTCCCGCCCAGCAGCGCGGATCGCTTTGAGCACCTGCCAGCCATCGAGGCCGGGCAGGTTGACGTCGAGAATCAGCAGCTCGTAATCGCCCGCCAGGCCTTCGTGCATGCCGTCCAGACCATTGCGGACGAGATCGGCGGTAAAGCCGGCCTCAGTCAGGCCTTGCTTGAGGTAATCGCCGGTTCTGGGTTCGTCTTCGATGATGAGGATTTTCATGGGGGTATTTTGCCTTGAGAGTTTCTCGGGCTTATGGAGAAAATGGAGAGTTCCGGATGGTTTTGAAATTGGGCTTTGTGGCTGGCAGGGGTTTCGCGCTTGCGGCGCGACTTACTTTTTCTTGCTTCGCCAAGAAAAAGTAAGTCAGGCGACCCCGGTTCGCTGCCGGGCTACGCCCGGTGCCCTGCGCTACTCGGACTTGGCGGGGGCTGCGGAACTCG
>JAVBXO010000007.1 GCA_030824535.1 Azonexus sp.
TGTTCTCGTTGGGGGTAGGGCGGGGAGGTTTCGATGCGGCTGTCGATGATCGGCGTGCCGACGGTGAAGTGATAGACGCTTTGCCAGCGTGGATCGGTGATACCGAAAGCCTGGTGCACCGGGTCGTCGAAGAAACAGCCGATGCCGGTGCCGCGCACGCCGGCAGCCTCGGCTTCGAGGTACAGCGCCTGGCCGATGAGCCCGGCTTCGCGCAGCAATTTCCGGTAACTTGAGTCGTCGACCGCCAGATTGGCGAAATCACCGAGCATGCCCAGCGAAAAGGCGCTGGTGGCGGCGATGTCCTGATGGCAGGAGAGGCTGCGCGCCAGACGCTGCATTTCCTGCAGGCCATAGGGCGCGAGCAGGGTCAGGCCGAGGTGCGGTGGGCAGTCGTGATCGACGCGCGACACCGGGCATTGGCCGGCGAAGCGTTCGTCGCTCTGGCCGAGAACGGCGGGCAATTCGGTCGCCGCCTGCGGTGTGCGCGGCAGCAGGTAGAGGCCGCTAGGCAGGCCGTCGACGCGCAACACGAAGAGCAGCAGATGAATCGCCGTGTCGCCTTCCAGGCCGTTGAACGGCGCTTGCGGGCGCGGCAGCGTGGCGTCGAGCAGTCGGTAGAAGGCCGCTTTGTCGAGGCTGCATTTGGGGTCGAAACGCTGGCCGCTACGGCGTTGCCGAATGATTTCTGCGGCGCCTTGCGCGGTCGGGTGCGGCGCCAGCGGCGGGTAGGCTGGAAAATCGACTTTTTCAGGCGTTGACCGCAGAAACCGGCTGGCGGTCGCGGCTTTGTCGACCATCGGCCAGCGATAGCCCGGCGCGGGGTCGATGCGGCTGGGGGCGCCTTGCCAGACGGCGGCTTGCAGCCATTCCGCTAGCTCGGCCACCGGCGTTTCGGCCAAACCGGGGGCGCGAATGGCCAGCAGGATTTCCGGCTCCTCGTTTTCGGTAAAGGCGAAGCGCGTGGCCGGGAAATCTTCGGGGCGGTCGATGCCCAGGTAGTGCGCCAGCGCGCCAGCGGGTAAGGTCAGTGGCACGACTTCCCAGCCGAGCAGCGCGGCGGCGTAGCTCAGGGCGCCGACAGCGTGGCCGACGTCGAGCTGGCAATAGCGGAAGGCGCGTTCGCCGTATTTCCAGGCTTCACGCCACATCACGCTGCTGAGGCCGACGGCCAGCCAGCGCGCGCCGTCGGGCTGGCGCAGGGCGCGGCCTTCGAGGGCGTGGTTTTCCGGATCGTAATGTTGCAGGCCATCGCCGACGCCGGGCAGGCCGGCGCTGAGCACATAGGCTTCGACCGGATGCAGATTGCCGGACGAGGGATTGCAGCGCAGCGCCCAGCGGCTCGGCCCCCAGGTTTTCCACGCCGAAATCCCGAAACTCAGTTCGAGCAGCGCGCCCAGGCTTTGCAGGTCGGGGGCAACGGCATTTTCGGGCTTTTGCGGCAGTTGACCGTAGGAGCGCTCAAAACGCGCTGCCGTTAGCGGCAGTTCCAGCAGCGGGGCGCCGGGGTAATGGCGGAAGGCGGCGGGCTGGGCGTCCCAGTCGAGCTGGCCGGGGCCTTCGGCAAAAGCCTCGAAGCGGTGCTTGGTGCGGCAGTGGTAGGCGAGCAGCGGGGTGTTTTGTGGGGTATCCGACATGAGGGGCGCTTTTGCGTAGGTTATGGCTGCGGGCAGCAAGGGCTGTGCCCGCGTGGAATCAGGGAGTTAGCGAAAATCTGCGGCAAGGCGCTGGCTGGCATCGTCCCTGCTGGTGGGTTGGAAAAACACAACACCCCCAACCCCAACGGAGAAAAATCATGGAAGAAAGTTCCAAGCCACCGATTACCCGCGAAGCCGCCTTGCGCATTGCCCTGGCGGCGCGCGCCATGCCCAACGCCAGTTTGCCGGCACTGATCGACCTGGTGCAGCGCCGTCTCGGCGACGAGATCGACGAGGAAAAACTGCGCCAGGTCACGGTGACGATGTTGAAAACCGGCTTTGCCAGTGCCGATGGCGAAGAGGATGGTGAGGATATCGGCATCGGCCTGGAAGCGATGAAGCTGGCCGTGCGCATCCTCTGGGGCGAAACCCAGGGCGACGACTCGTTGCCGAAAATCCAGTCCTACGAAGAGGGCGAAATGCCTGGCTCGGTGCGCGTGGCGATTGCATCGGACAAGGGTGACACACTTTCCGGGCATTTCGGCTCCTGTCTGCGCTTCCTGGTCTATCAGGTGTCGCCGGGCGAAATTCGCCTGGTCGATATTCGCGACACTATGGACGCCGAATTCTCTGATGACAAGAACCTCTGGCGCGCCCGGTTGATCGGCGATTGCCACGTCTGCTACGTCGTGTCGATTGGTGGCCCGGCGGCGGCCAAGGTCATCCGCGCCGACATCTACCCGATCAAGATTCCCGACGGCGGCCCGGCGCTCGAGATCCTGCAGCCCTTCCAGGTCGCCATGGTCGAATCCCCACCGCCGTGGTTGTTGAAGGTGCTGGGCGTTGCGGCCGAGAAGCGGCTGAAGAATTACAACGCGGCGGAGATTGATGAGTGAGCAAATGGGCCGCTGCTGGCGTTCC
>JAVBXO010000061.1 GCA_030824535.1 Azonexus sp.
TTCAATTCCGCCAATCGCCTCGCTCAATCCGTCCACCGCGCCCGAGCGCAATTGATCCTCAAGCGCCTGGGCCTGCGCCGCCCCCGCGCCATCGGAAAAAGTCGCCAGCAAACCCTTGATCGTATGGACTTCGCGCTGCAGGCCGGGCAGATCATCCGTGGCCAGCGCCCGCGCCAGCGTCGCACAATTCGTTTCGACATCGGCGACAAACATCTCGCACATCACGGCACACAAGTCTTCATCCCCCCCCAGGCGTTCGAGGATCAATTCACGGTCAAGTACAAACGCTGCCATTCGATTATTTTCCTGATTTCATCCATTTGCCGACAAAGCGGGCAAACTTCGATCCGGGACACTGTACAAGCCGGGGCATGACTCGGCAAGCGCCTGGCCATCGCGAGACTATCTCTACTCCCTGCACGGTATTTTTCCTGCCAGCCAAACAGCGGCGCAAATCAGGGCAGCCCCCCGAAAAATTCCATTTCCTGAATTCATGGCGCAGACTCGCCGTGGCAAAGGTGCAGGCCCGGGTTGCTGAAGCAAGCTCTCACCACAGAGCAGGACATGGCCCCCGGCGCCCTGAGCACTTTGCCTGTGTGGTAAGCCGGTCCCAGGAATTACAACGCTATCAACTAGTCTTGGTACAAAAAACTTGGCAGTTCGCGTTTTATGCAGTGCAAACACGAAATTGCATTTTTGCGGTTTAGACTCACGCCTGAGTGCCAATAGACAACAAAAAATAATCGATTTCAAAATGAAAAAGTTTTCGCTCATCCTGCTGCTGGTCTTGTCCCTGCAACTTGGCGCAGCCTTCGCCGCCGGCCCGGACTGCAGCCGCGCCTATACGCTGGCTTTGCATGAGCATGGCTTGCTTTACTCGGCCGAAACTGATCATGGCATCGACAAGGACATCGCGACGGAGCTGATACGCCGCAGCGGCTGCAAGGTGAATGTCAGCCTGATGCCGCGTGCCCGCATCTGGCAATTGATCGAATCCGGCGCACTCGACTTCAGTTTGTCCGGGATCAGCAATCCCGAACGTGAGCGCTTCGCCGCTTTTGCCTGGTATGTCAGCAACAAGTACTATCTGCTGACGCGCAAGGATGCCGGCATTCGGCAAATTGGTGACTTCGTGCGCAACAACCGGTTCCAGTTGGGCGTGATCCGCAGTTTCCGCTACAGCGCCAATGCCAATTTGCTGGTTGATCAGCTCAGCGCCGCCAACCGGGTCAGCCAGGCGGGCGGCTTGTCGCCCTTGTACGAATTGCTGCAGGCCAACAGGATACAGGGCATGATCATCGAACCCTTCGATTACCCGGCGCTCGATGAAAAACATATTCGCGACTTCACCAACATCGTTGAATTCAACGACCCTGCCGTACCCCACGGACTGATCATGTCGAAAAAAGCGCTACCACCGGAAGAGCAGGAGAAATGGCGGGGACTGGTCAACGACATGCGCGCCGATGGCAGCATGCGGCGTATCTTCGAACGCTATTTCGCTGCCGACATCACCAGCGCAATGCTGGAATTCCAGGCCCCGTAATGCAAGGCCAGCGAACCGCATGGCTACCCTGCCTGATCCTGGTGCTGACGCTGGGACTGACCTGGCAGATCTGGCGGCATGAACGCGATACGGCGCAGCTGCAACTAAAAACCCATTTCGACTACACGCTGCAGGAAACCAGCAGCCGCATCGAACAACGCATGGGGGCTTACGAGCTCTTGCTGCGCGGCATCCAGGCGCAATACGCGGCGATGGGCAGAATTGATCGCCAGGCCTTGCGCGACTATGTCGCCACCTTGCAACTGGATGCCAACTTCTCCGGCATTCAGGCGATTGGCCAGATTGACTGGGTGCCGGCCGCAGACAAAGCGGCACACATCGCCAGGATGCAGCGCCTGGGTTTTGCTGACTACAGCATTCAACCCGAAGGTCAGCGCGAAGCTTATGGGCCGATAGTCCAGCGCGAGCCCTACATTGGCCGGAATCGGGCAGCACCCGGCTTTGACGCCTGGTCCGACCCCATCCGGCATCTGGCCATGGAGCGCGCCAGGGACGCCGGCATGGCGGCAATCACCGGCAAACTGCGGCTGGTCACCGATACCGAGCCCGCCGGCCAGGCAGGCTTCGTGATGTATTTACCGATTTACACCAGCGGCCAGGAAAGCCATACGTTGGCGCAGCGGCGCGCCCAGTTGCTCGGCTGGACCTATGCTTCGTTTCGCATGAACGACCTGATGGCCAGCCTGTATGGCCAGCTTCCGCCGGGCGTCCGATTTTCGCTGCATGACGGCATCGAAGTCACGGACAAGAGCCTGCTTTATCAATCGGCGCAGGCGAGTGAGATGGCTTCAGGAGTTTTCACGGCCAATGAATACCTGGTGATTGGCGGACGGACCTGGACCCTGACAATGACGGCCACCGAAGCTTTCAGCCAGCGGTTTGCCAGCGACGATACGCGCCTGATCGCCATCAGCGGCGTTGTCCTGAGCCTGTTGCTGACGCTGGTGGCCTGGCTGCTGAGCACCAGTCGCAGCCGTGC
>JAVBXO010000029.1 GCA_030824535.1 Azonexus sp.
TACTTAAGGCAAAAACTTGCATGTAGGTGCGAATTCATTCGCACAAAATACCTTGACCGTGCGAATGAATTCGCACCTACCCATCATCGTCTTCCTCTAAAAACGGGGTCACAACCTCGAGTTTTATAATCCCCTCGGCTTAAGCAAGTGCCATTCGCACCAGGCCCGACTTTTTGTAAAGGACCCAACATGAGTCGCAAGAATCGCCCCTGGCTGTTTTACGACACCACGGCTTCGGTGTGCACGACCTGTCTGCGGCAGGTGGAGGCGAAGATCGTGATCAAGGGAGACGAGGTTTTTATCGATAAATGGTGCCCGGCACATGGCAGCGAGCGCGTGTTGATTGCCGATGACGCCGAGTATTACCGCCTGTGCCGCGAGGTTTACGTCAAGCATCCGGAAATGCCGGAACGCTTCAATACGGCGATGCAGCATGGCTGCCCCTACGATTGCGGCCTGTGTCCGGATCACATGCAGCATTCCTGCCTGTCGGTCGTGGAAATCACTGAGCACTGCAATCTGCGTTGCCCGGTTTGCTACGCCGAATCGGGGCCGGAGCGGCAAAGCCACCGCTCGCTGGCCGACGTCGAGGCGATGCTCGATGCCGTCGTCGCCAACGAGGGCGAGCCGGACGTCGTGCAGCTTTCCGGCGGCGAGCCGACGCTGCATCCGGATTTTTTCGCCATTCTCGACGCCGCCAAAGCACGGCCGATCCGCCATCTGATGATCAATACCAACGGCTTGCGCATCGCCCGCGAGCCGGCTTTTGTCGAACAACTGGCGCGCTACCAGCCGGGCATCGAAATCTATCTGCAATTCGATTCGCTGCACGACGCGGTGCTGCAGCAATTGCGCGGCGCCGACCTGGCGCAGATCCATGCGCGGGCGCTGGCCCATCTCGAACAGGCCGGCATCTCGACAACGCTGGTCATGACCGTCAAACGCGGGGTCAATGATGGCGAAATCGGCGAGGTCATCCGCCACGCCCTGAGCTACCGCTGCGTGCGCGGCGTGACGCTGCAGCCGGTGTCGGACGCCGGGCGCAACAGCGGTTTCGACCCGGCCCGCCATCGTCTGACGGTCAGCGAAGTACGGCGGCGAGTGGCCGAGCAGTCGGGGCTGTTTTCGCTGGATGACATCGTGCCGGTGCCGTGCAATCCGGACACGCTGGCCATGGGCTACGCGCTCAAGCTGGCCGGCGAAACCCTGCCACTGACGCGCCATCTGACCCCCGCTAACCTGCTCGCCGGGCCGCGCAATACCATCGTTTTCGAGCGCGATCCGGCAATGAAGGACGCCGTCTTCAAGCTTTTCTCGACCAATCACTCGCCGCAAAGCCAGGCCAACTGCCTCTCGGCCTTGCTCTGCTGCCTGCCGACGGTATTGGCCCCGGCGCTGAGCTACGAGAACGTTTTCCGGGTGCTGATCGTGCAATTCATGGATGCCCGCAACCTCGATTTACGCGCCCTGAAAAAATCCTGCATCCACTTCGCCCAGCCCGACGGCCGCCTGATTCCCTTCGAGGCCTACAACCTGTTCTACCGTGGTGACCGCGCCGAACAAACCGCGCACATCCAGGCCGAGATCCGGCAGGTGACGGAATGGCGGCGTGGCTGACGTTGGTTTTTGGCTGATTTGGGCGGTTGACCGCAGAAGTCGGCGAGGATCTGTTTGAAACTGGAGGGGAAAAAGTGAACAGAGAAGAAAAAATGGGGCTGCTGCGGTCGACGGCGAAAAAGGGCGAAAAACGGGGAATGTTTCTGACCCCGTGGGTTCTTCTAAATATCCTTCTTGCCCTGGCACTCGCTTCTCTTTGTTTTGCGAGGCCAGCGATGGCGCAATACAACAACCGTACCGAGCGTCTGGACAAAATTCCTGATCCGGTCGAAGCGCCAAGCCAAACCGAGATCGATGTGCTTGAGGCCAAGGCTATGGCCGGAGACTGGGCGCTCAAGCAACAGTTTGCGGCGGCCTACTTCTACGAACACCAGAAGCTCGAATACTGGAACTGGGGTTGCCACCATCTTCAGCACGGCCATGTTTGTCGGGCCATGGCGACCCGGACCGAAAGCGGAGAACGCTTTTTGCGGGAAATCATTGATCTGGATGGAAACGGTCCGGTCGACAAAGACACCCTGGCTCGGTTCCAGGCGGATTTTGCGTATCGTCGGTTACTCGATGCCCGCCCGGAATTCTCGCCGCAACACCCCGCCTGCCAGGACGCGGTGCGCTATTACGAGCGGGCGATTGAGAATGAATTTGCTTATTGGGGAAAGAGCTGTGTGGCAGAAAAAATGCAAAATATGTATTGGCATGGCCAATGTGTAACACCGCAGGCAAATGGGGCAGAGTCATTTCCCAAATTCCCTGGCCTTGACGAAACCGGGCCGAATGGCACTTGCTTAAGCCAAAGGCATTATAAAACTCGATGTTGTGACCTTATTTTTAGAGGAAGACGATGATGCGTAGGTGCGAATTCATTCGCACGGTCAAGGTATTTTGTGCGAATGAATTCGCACCTACATGCAAGTTTTTGCCTTAAG
>JAVBXO010000360.1 GCA_030824535.1 Azonexus sp.
TGCAAAGGAAATATATCAGGCATCACCCTGCAAAATCCGCTCTATGGCTTGCAGCAATTCGGGCACCACGACGGGTTTTTTGACGCATACCGCGACCTTGTCGAAGCCGGGAAGCGCCATATCAGGCTGGGTTTCGGGTTCGAAGGCCGACAACACCACAACCTTCGGCTGCCCGCCGGCCAGCGGGTGCAGGTGCAACCAGCTCAGGAAACCCGGCCCATCCAGAACGGGCATCATCATGTCGAGCAGGATCAATCTTGGCCGCCCCCCCGCCGAGAGAAAGTCCACGGCTTCCTGCCCGTTTTTGACCAGATGAACCGCATAGCCCTTCCCGACCAGGACCATGCGCAAGAGTTCACGCAGAAATGTCTCGTCCTCGACAATCAGGATATCGGTCACGCCAGCTTCATTCATGTCAGATTCATTACCCGGAAAAACCTTGGAGAATGGCCGCCAATGCATAAAAAATCAAGTCAACTCAGGACGGATGGTGGAAAAATCCGGATGTCCGCTCAACAATGACTCCAGAAAGTAGCAAATTCAAGGGTGATCAAGGTTCCCTGCCCCACGGTACTACTCGCCTCCAGCTTGCCCCCCCAGGATTCCAGCGTCCTTCTAATCAATTCAACGCCGGGCGAATTGAGCAGAGCCTCGCAGCCTTTGATCACAGGCACCTTGGCCAAATTTTCGGCGTGAGTGCCAAAGCCCTCATTGCTGAAGCTGAAGCGAACGAATTCAATATCGTCGCTGATTTTCAGCAGCAAGCTCGATCCAGTCCGGGCATCGTCTGCCAACAGTTTGATCACCGCCGTGAATATTTCCTCCAGCTCCCCCGGCAGCGCCATCACCAGGGTCTGGAAATGCGGCGCAGTAAAACTGAAATCAAGCTTCAGCTGCGTGATGGTCGGATTCTGATCGCTGATCACCCGTTCCAGTATGGTCACTGGATCAACCGGGAAGGGGCGTCCGCCCTGCGGGCTGGCAGTGATTTCACAATCCAGCAAGCTGCGTATCCTGCGCACGATCGCCGAGGCTTCATCGACCGTTCCCTGTGCCATGTCGGCAACCAGCTTTCTTTGCTCGCCAGGCAGATCATCGGTCTGCAACAAGTGAATCGCCAGCAGCAAGGATTCAAGATTGTTGGCCAGCTTGTAACCGACCTGCGACACCAGATCCGATTTGATATCGGAAATCCTGCTGGCTTCGGAAATATCAACCAGCTCCACCAGCACGCCACGCAGGCTGAACGGCCTCGTTTCCGGCGCTTCCCCATGACTGGACTCATCCGAACTCAGCGCCTTGGCTTCGAGCAGATAACGCTTGTTCGGCTGGCCCTTGAGCACGGCCGCAAAGGAAATCGCCTGGCGATTGATGATCAGGCCGCGAATCAACTGCCTGACCTCCTCCACTGGCCGCCGGGAAATCTGAGCGATGAAATCGGTCGCCGTCAGTTTGTTCGGCGCGATACCCTCAGCGGCCATCAACTCGGTCATGCAGGGATTGAGCAAGACCACCCGACCAAACAAGTCGTAGAGGACTGCCGCATTGCTCTGCAGGCCAAAAACCGACTCCAGACTGGCCAAACGCTGCTCAAGCAAGGAAATACAGTGCCCCAACTGCCGATAGGTACTGATGTTGCTGTCTTCAAACATCCGTCCCCAGGACTGCCCGCCGGTTTCTTCACGACTTTTCCATACTTTGCGCTGATAAAGGAGATCCGCCACCTGCTCGGCGATTTCGTTCACCGAGCGCTTGAAGTCCTCACCCCGCTGCAGATAGCGCTCATCAATGGCCAAAGCCCAGAAACCCATGACCTCCCCGGCCGACGCCAGCGGCACGAGAAACTGGCGCTCGCTGGCCTCTCCACCGATCAGATAACGTTCGATCTCGATCGCCGAATGCGCGGCAATGGCCGTGGTGTAGGGGGTCCGTTCGTAATCGCGACGCTTTTCATCGATATCCGACAAACTGCAGCGCAGGGCGATGATTTCCTTGAGCCGGTGTTCACCGGGAAGGCGTTCGAGAAAAATGGTGCGGCGCAGGTTGAGCGTCTGATCGATCAAGCGGGCGATCAAACTCCAGTGTTCATCGGATTGCAGAATATTGGCCGGCTGTATGCGCATTTGCACCTTGCCGCTGGTAGAGCCGAGCATCTCGCGCAAATAGCGGGCTTCACGCCCGGCCTTGGCGCGGTAAACCGCGAAAAACACCCCAATTTGCACAAGAAACAATTCGGCCAGTGGCAGCCAGAGTGCCATGAATACCAGCAGCAGCAGCGCCAGAAGGCTTTCCAGGGCGATGGTCGCCCCCAGAATGAGCAGGCCCGAGCGTAGTGACCAGGGTTGCAGGAGAAGGCACATGAACAGCGCTGACAAAGCCACCATGGCCAAACGCAACGCCGCCGATGCGACGCCTAGCAGGGACTGATTAAGTTGCGCATCAATCAGCATGCCCTGATAGCGCAACAGGGAAACCGGCTGGGAAAATCCGGGAACATTGACCGACTGCAGGAAGGGATTATCGGCATAGCCCAGCACCACA
>JAVBXO010000081.1 GCA_030824535.1 Azonexus sp.
GCTGGCGAGAAAATTCCGCGCAAGGGCGGGCCGGGGATTACCAAGTCCGACCTGCTGGTCATCAACAAGATCGACCTCGCCCCGATGGTCGGCGCTTCGCTGGAAGTCATGGCGCACGACGCCAAGGTGCAGCGCGGCGCGCGGCCTTTTGTTTTTTCCAATCTGAAAACCGGCGAAGGTCTGGAAACGATCATCGCCTTCATCCGCGAACGCGGCATGCTCGGCTAAAGCGCCAAAAAAGAGGCCCCGGAATTGCTTCCGGGGCCTAACCGAGGTTACTGCAGAGAGAGACTTTCCAGATCTGGTCAGTGCGAGAAGCACCGGCCAGCGCTGTCGCCGTCAGGCGTAAGTAGGTGCGAAGCTGGCTTCCGGATTGGTTGCCGGCCCCTTGTCGGTCCAGTAGGGCGAGAGTTTGCGCAACTGGGCGACGATGGGCGGCACGGCGGTGATGACGCGATCAATTTCTTCTTCGGTGTTGTAGACCGACAGCGAGAAGCGGATCGTGCCGTGCGCGGCGGTGTAGGGAATGCCCATGGCGCGCATCACATGCGAGGGTTCCAGCGAGCCCGAAGTACAGGCCGACCCCGAGCTGGCGGCAATGCCCTGCTTGTTCAACAGCAGCAGGATGGCTTCACCTTCGATGTACTCGAAAGCGATGTTGCTGGTATTGGGCAGGCGCTTCGACACGTCGCCGGTCGGGAAGCAATGGGTGATCTGGCTGAGAATGCCGGCTTCCAGCTTGTCGCGCAGACGGCGCACTTCGGTGTTTTCGACTTCCATGTTGTGCATGGCCATTTCGCAGGCTTTGCCCAGCGCGACGATGGAGGCGGAAGCTTCGGTCCCGGCGCGACGGCCGCGTTCCTGATGCCCACCGCGCAGCAGCGGCCGGAAGCGGCAGCCGCGACGCAGGTAAAGCACGCCGATGCCCTTGGGGGCATGCAGCTTGTGACCGGACAGCGACAGCATGTCGATCTTGGTGTTCTTGAGGTCGATGGGAATCTTGCCAACCGCCTGCACGGCATCGGTATGGAACATGATGCCCTTGGCGGCAGCCAGTTCAGCCATTTCCTCGACCGGGAAAATCGTTCCGGTTTCGTTATTCGCCCACATCGCCGACACGATGGCGACGCGGTCATGCAACAGGGACTTGTATTCATCCATGTCGATGCGGCCCTTCTTGTCGACCTTCAGCTTGTGGACGACATAGCCTTCCTTTTCCAGCCATTCACACAGCGTCAGGATGGCCGGGTGTTCGACATTGGTGGTGATCACCGTATTGCGTTCCGGCTGCGCCTTCAGCGCTGACAGGATCGCGGTCGAGTCGGACTCGGTACCGCAGGAGGTAAAGATGATTTCCGAATCATGCTCGGCGCCAATCAGCGCCTGCACTTGAGCACGGGCCTTTTTCAGTGCCTTGCCGACTTCGCTGCCAAAGGCATGGATCGACGAGGCATTGCCGAAATGCTCGGTAAAGAAAGGCAGCATCGCTTCGACAACCACGGGATCGACCCGCGTCGTGGCGTTGTTGTCCAGATAGATCGGTTTCGCTTCCATGGCAGGCCTCTGTTAGCTATTAGGATCGAGGATCCAGGATCGAGTAAAACGCTCCTGGCTTGCCCGTCGTATCCATGAATGATTATTTTTGGGTAGCTATCAGGATTAAGGGTCGAGCACGCACCGTGCCTACTCGATCCTCGATCCTAACAACTCGATCCTAGGCTTCCACCGGCATGTGTGAAGACGGCAGCACCTGGACCAACTCGCCCAGCGCTTCGATCATCTTCTGCTGAATGCCGCCCAGGGTGGCTGCTTCCATCATGCAGCCGGAGCAGGCGCCCTTGAGGTGCACATAGATCTTCTTGCCCTGCACGTCGGCCAGTTCGACATCGCCGTGGTCGCGCTGCAGCATCGGGCGGACCGAATCCAGCACTTCCTCGATTTTCTTGATCTTCTCGACAATCGACAGCTTCTTGCTCGGCGGCTTCGGAGCGTCCGGCGTGGCCGGGCAGGCAGGCGGTGGCGAGGTTTCGCCAGGACCGGCGCGTTCCGCCTTGACCTGGGCGAGGATTTCCTCGATGCCTTCATGACAGGCGGCGCAACCACCGCCAGCCTTGGTGTAGAAGGTAACTTCTTCAACCGTATTGAGGTTGTTGGCCTTGACCACGTCCTCGATCATTACCGCGTCGATGGCGAAGCACTTGCAGATCAGCGCGCCTTCTTCGTGGTCGTCCGACCACACTTCGCCACGGTAGTTGGCGATGGCGGCCTGCAGGGCTTCGCGGCCCATGACCGAGCAGTGCATCTTTTCCGGCGGCAGACCGTCGAGGAAATCAGCGATGTCCTGGTTGGACACCTGCAGCGCCTCATCCAGGGTCTTGCCCTTGACCATTTCGGTCAGCGCCGACGAGGAAGCAATGGCTGAACCACAACCAAAGGTCTGGAAATGCGCGTCGAGAATGATCTCGGTTTCCGGCTCGACCTTGAGCATCAGGCGCAGCGCATCGCCGCACTGAATGGAACCGACATCACCGATGCCGTTGGCTTCTTCCAGCGGGCCGGAATTGCGCGGGTTGAAGAAGTGTTCGCGAACCTTGTCCGAATATTCCCACATGGCTTTTGCTCCTTAAACCGTGAAGGACGAGCCGCAGGAACACTGCGAGCTGGCGTTCGGATTGTCGAACTTGAAACCGGTGTGGGTCAGGGTGTCGACGAAATCGACCGTGACGTTGTCGATCATCGGGAAGGTCATCGGATCGACCAGCAGCTTGACGCCTTCGACTTCGATTTCCCAATCGTCGTCAGCCTTTTCCGGCTCGAGCTTCATGCCATATTGCAGACCGGAGCAACCACCGCCCGAAATCATCAGGCGCAGGCCGGCGACCGGCGTTTCGGAACCACGAATAAAGCGCTGAACGGCTTTAACGGCAGCGGGGGTGAGGTTGATCATGTTGGCTCTCCTGGGGTTGGTGCCCATTTCCTGCAATAGGCATGCCACACCGCAAAGCCACATAAAACGCTTATTTTTCAATCAGATAAAAATCAACCTCTTTTGTTCCCTCTGTCGCATTTGCGACAAATGAAGGAGTCGAGACAGTGCTTCCTTCGCCAGAAGCTCGTCTCTGGCCGTTGCCGCGCTGGCTGTTTCAGGAAAAAGACAGGGATTTATCCGAGCAGTTGCTCGCGCAAACGCGGCGTAGCCCAATCAACAAAGGCGCGAATCCTGGGAGACAGCAGGCGACTGTGCAGATAGACAAGATTGACCCGAAGCGCTTCCGGCTGCCAATCGGGCAGGATGCGCAACAGCTGTCCGCTGGCCTCCAGATCGCGCACCTGGTAACCAAGAAAACGACCGCAACCCAGCCCCTTGCGACAGGCATCGAGCGCCACATCAACCTGATTGGCGACAAAAACATCGGTGATGCTGACCCTTTCGCTTTCGCCGCCACGACTGAAACTCCATTCACTAGCGACATTCAGGCCGCTGAAACGGATGGCACGATGGCCAGCCAGTTCGCGGGGATGGCTGGGCGTCCCGGCTCGGGCCAGATACTCGGGACTGGCGCAGATGACGCGCGGTGTGCTTCCCAAAGGAATGGCGACCAGTGAAGAGTCTGGCAAGGGGCCGATTCTGACCGCCAGATCGATCCCCTCTTCGAGCAAGTCGATGACCCGGTCGAGCAGGAGCAACTCGGCGCGCATTTCCGGATAAGCGCCCAGAAAATCCGTCAGTACCGGCGCAACATGCAGGCGGCCGAACATGACCGGCGCCGTAATCGCCAAGCGCCCGGCCGGTGTCAGGCGCCGGTCGGTCAGCGCGCTTTCGGCCTCTTCCAGATCGCTCAGCAGACGGCGGCAACGCTCAAAATATTCGCGCCCCTCCTCGGTCAGGGCGCTGCGCCGCGTCGTGCGATTGAGCAGGCGCACGCCCAGCGCCTGCTCGAGTGCGGCCAGGGTACGCACGACCGCCGTCAACGAAACGTCGAGACGACTCGCCGCGCCAGTCAGGCTACCGGCTTCGACGATGCGTACAAAGGTGCTCATGGCTTTGAACTTGTCCATTCGCCGAGATTAAACCTCTTTTCGGATTAATCAAATCCAGATCTGTCTATTTATTGCCAAAAACAAATCTATCACTATGGCTGACATTACTTTGCAGCAGGATCGAAACGGCCATGTCAGCACATTTTGCCAAGATCGCCTACACCCCGGACGTCCGCGCCATGCAGCGCCGCTACGCCGGCCATGAGGCCAGGACCGGAAACGGCGAGCAAAGTCCCAAGCTGGGTCTGCGCGAATACCAATTCATCACTGCCCGCGACAGCTTTTATCTGGCCACTGTCAGCGAAACCGGCTGGCCGCATGTTCAACACCGCGGTGGCCCTATCGGCTTCATCAAGGTACTCGACGAATGCACGCTGGCTTTTGCCGACTATGGCGGCAACCGGCAATTCATCAGTGTCGGCAATCTCAGCGGCAATCCCCGTGCGGCGCTGATCCTGATGGACTACCCGAACCGGCGCCGACTGAAAATCCTCGGCCAAACCGAAATTCATCCGGC
This sequence comes from Azonexus sp., assembly GCA_030824535.1. GTDB lineage: Bacteria > Pseudomonadota > Gammaproteobacteria > Burkholderiales > Rhodocyclaceae > Azonexus. Next base: position 4,559 of record JAVBXO010000081.1, read on the forward strand.
AGCCAGCGCCCCTACGGCTCTGCAGGAAGCCGTCGCGGATGGCCGCGGAGCGGCCATCGAAAGAATCGTGACCATCCACATCGCCGCCTTCGACTGGAACTGTTCCCAACACATTACCCCGCGTTACACCATGAGCGAACTGGCCACACTGGAGCAGGCGCTTTAACCCACCGCAGTCAAAGGAGAAGACCATGAAACTGTATGACCTGTCGCTGTCCGGCAATTGCTACAAAGTCCGCCTGTTCGCGGCACTCGCCGGGATTCCCCTGGAAATCGCTGGCGTCGATTTTCTGGCTGGCGAACACAAGAAACCGCCGCTGACAGACCTCAACCCCTGGGGTGAAATTCCCATTCTCGTCGATGAGGCAGTGGTGCTTCGCGATTCCCAGGCCATCCTGGTTTACCTGGCCGCCAAATACGCCGGGGAAAACTGGTTCCCCAGCGATCCGCTTGGTCAGGCGAGCGTCGTGCAATGGTTGTCGACCGCTGCCAACGAGATCCAGAATGGCCCATGTGCCGCCCGTTTGGTCGACAAGTTCGGCTACGCCATCGACAAGGCGCAAACCCTGCAACGTTCAGCACGCATCCTGCCGCTGATTGAAAGCCATCTAGCCAAGCATCAGTGGCTGGCCCTGGAACGCCCCACCATCGCCGATTGCGCGGTCTTCCCTTATCTTGCGCTGGCGCCCGAAGGGGGAATTTCGCTGGCGGACTATCCCAACATCCAGCAATGGATCAGCCGGATCAAGGCCCTGCCAGGCTTCCTGGCGATGCCCGGCGTCTAGCCCAGGACGTGTTCGTAAGCCCGGCGCAGCAGATTGCGTTCAACTTCGCTCAGCGAACGCGCATCGGTAATCGCAATGAAGCGACTACTGGTCCGTTCGGCTGCAGCGAAGGGCGGATCCATGCTTGTGAACGCCCCGAGCAGGACCGGCACATCGCCTTCGGGCGTGTCGACCCAGGCGGAAAACTCGGCCTCGGGCTCGATGGCGCCTTCCGGCAGGCCAAGATGAATTTCGGCTTCGCGAATGATCGCGGTCGGGTGAAATTGCACCTTGGGTGAATAATCTTCATCGCGCAGCGCCGATAACACCGGCAAGGGGGCAAAGGCCACGACGCCCGACGACAGGCAGAAAAAACGTACGCGACCACTGGTCTTCTGCTTGTGCAACAGAATCAGGCGCGGCAACACCATCGTCCCGGCCATTTATTTCGCGTACTCGACAATGACTGCATCGCCGCGCAGCTTCTCGGCCCGCCCCCACACCTGCACCGCTTCGACATAAGCATCGTCGCGTTGCGGATGCGGCAACAGCACCTGGTATTCGGCAAAAATCCGCCCATCGGGGAAGAAAATCACCGAACCATCACGCGCCTGGCCGCGCCAGACAGCGACCAGGCTGACCTCTTGCGAAAAGCGGTCAAGCGTCTGCTCGAAACTGGCTTGCGCCCATAGCGGCTCGTCGCCCAGCGACAAGCCCAAGCGCGCCGCCTGCTCGCGCAAGGCGGTACAGATGGCCACCCCGACGGTGGCATCGGGAGCGGCCGGCAACATCAGGCGCCTGCCGGTGCGTAGGTATAGCAGTCCTTCGGACAAACCCGTCCGCAGGAACCACAACCGATGCAATCCAGGCCGTTGGCGATGCTCATGACCATCGTGTTGTCGTCATCGTCATCATCGTCGTCGAGTTCGCGCTCGACCAGATCGAGCACGTTACGCGGACAGACCTTGTAGCAACGGCCGCAGCCGATGCACTTTTCCTGATTCAGCTCGGTAACGAATTGCGGTGTCCATTCGGCACCGCCGCGGGTGAGGCCGGTAATCTGACCCATGGTATTCAGCCTTTCTGTGCTGCTGCAAGCCGGGCACTGGCATCGGCCCAAGTCTTGCAAGCGTCGTAAGTGGATTGGGCAATGCCCGGAATGTCGAGGTAGGCCGCCGGCAGGCGGTCTTCCACGAGGTCATGCATCTGCGAGGCCCATTCGGAAGCGATGCGTTTCAACTTCTTCACTTCCTTGTCGAGGGCGGCGATTTCTTCGGCAGTCATGCCGCCCCTCCTTACAGACCGGCGACGGCCGGATACTGGCCGATACGCTCGATGGCAACGCTGAGAATCTTGTCAGCTTCGTCCTTCATCTTGGACATGCTGGCAAAACCAAAGCGATGGACGTCGCGCAGGGTGCGATCAGCCACCACCAGCTTGCCGACGGTGATCAGCGCGCGGCCAAAGCCTTCGTGCGTCAGATGCACCAGTGGCACGGCCAACAGCTTGCATTCCTTTTCGACCAACACGGAGATGGCGTTGTAGAAAGCCTTGACGCGGGAAATGGTCTCGTCGTCCGGATCACCGATCAACGGAATCTGGGCCTTGCGTTCCTTGGTCAGCACGTAGGGCGAGAGGATCTTTTCGATGCTCCAGCCCTGGTAGGTGCCGTAGGTATCAAGGGCACGCATCTGGCGAGTCATTTCCTTGACGAAATCGGTTTCATAAATCGGATCGGCGGCGATAGCTTCAGTCATGGCATTACTCCTGGCGGAAAGTTGGGGATTGTTGGGTAATCGGGATAATTTGCGGCGCCGGCATCAGACCGGGAACCAGGCCAATGGCAATGCGCGCGAGAACAAGGGCGACCACAAAGCCGGCAATCGCGCCCAACGCGGTTGCGGCATCGCTGCCCGCCTCAAGGACATAACCCAGCCAGGCGCCAACAAGCATGGCGAAGGCCGGAAAAAGGTAGCCGAGCACAGCCGACAGGGTCAGCTTGCTTTCCGGCAGGGCAATCAGAACCTGGTCGCCCACCTGCACGGCGACTGACACGGGAATAGTCAGCAAGGTCGCTGGCCGACCGGCCGCCATCTTGCCAATACCGCAAGAGCCGCCCTGACCGCAGGAGGAACAGCCGGCAGTTTCCATGGCGACAATCGCCCGTCCCGCCTCGACGCGTTGAACGATGCCACGATGTTCGATCATCCCGGCGCTCATCCCTGCCAACCCTCTTCTTCCATGCTGGCGAAGCGGTCTTCGGCTTTGGCCTTGGCCTGCAGGGCCACCGCCCGGTCAATCCAGGCCACGCCGCCCTCGGTCATGGCTTTGGAAATCTCCAGCAACAGATCGTCGATGGCGTCGACTTCGTTGATGCGGATCGGCTGGATGCCCTTGGCCATCAGCTTCTTGATCGCCGACGCGCCAATCGCCATGACGTAGACCGCGACGCAGCCTTCGAGGAAATCGACCTTGGCGGCCAGCTTGTCCTCGTTGCCGTCCATCGCCTCTTCAGCGAATTCGCCAACGCCGACCAGCGTCGCCTTGTCGGGCGTCACTTCGTAAATCGCGAAACCTTCGGCCGCGCCGAAGTGCTGATTGACCCGCGCGCGGTCAGTGGACGCAAAAGCAACCTTGATCATGGATTCAGGCTCCCGCTTAATGGACCAGACCAACCGTAGCCGACGAGATGACATGTTGTTTGCCGTGCCCGCCGTCGCGGTCGTCGGCCCAGTAGATTGATCGATAGGGTTCGAGTTCATGGTGTTGGCTCAGCATCAGGTTGGCGAGATCGAACAAGGCCTGCCGCGTGCCACGGTAGCCCACCCAGGTGCGGGCATAACCGCCCACGAGGTCGTACTGCGGAAACCCGGCACGCAATAGCGGCAAGCCGAGTCGGGAAGCCGTTTCAACCGCGTGGGAATTGGCGATGACCAGTTGCGCATCGCCCGCCCGTGCGGCTTTTTCCATGTCTTCGAGGTCGCCGACGATGACCTTGTCCAAGGGCAAGGAGAGCAGGCTGTCGTGCTTGGCAGGGCTGACGGCGCTGACAATCTCCGCCCCCATGCCGCACAGGAAACGCGCCTGCATGCCGAGCAGGTCAGGATCGGCGGCCAGCGCGATACGCGCAAAACCGACCATGAAATGGCTGTCGACCATCGCGTCCTGCAACTGGGCGCGATGACGTTCGATCTTTTCCGGCACCGGCTTGCCCGAAATCTCGGCCAGCGCCTGCGTGAAGGCATCGCAATCGTCCAGGCCCATCAGGCCGGCAAAGCGGTAATCCGGCACGCCGGTTCTTTTCTTCAGAATGTCCGCGGCCTTGTCCAACGACGGCCCGACGACCAAAGTTGCGGTCGACTCGCCCATGATCTCGATTTCCGAGCGCGGCGTGCCGCCCAGCGTCAGCGCCGTGTATTCGGCCTCGACCAGATGGCCGTCGAGTGAATCGCCGATATCCGGCACGACCACCGGGCGCAGGCCGAAAGCCTCGACCCAGTCCTTGATCGCTTCGATATCGCCCGGCGTCAGCATCGCCGACGCCAGCACATTGACCTGTTTTGGCCGCTTGCCGACGCTCTGACTTGCCGGCACCAGGGTTTCAATCAGCGCTTCGATAGCCAGCGCGTAACCGCTTTCCAGGCTACCAACATAATCCGGGGTATTCACCGGCACCACGGCGACGTGGGCGAACTCGGGAAATTGCGTGCGGAAATCCTTGACCGCCCGATGAATGTCGGTGCCCTGGGTTTCCGACAAGCCGGTGGTCACCAGACCGATGATGTCCGGCTTGCTCTTGTCGGATAGCGTACGCAGGGCTTCGACGATATTGTCGTCAGCGCCCATGATCGACGAGACCTGATCCATCGCCGTCGTCTGCAAGGGAATCGGCTCACGGAAGTGGCGCACGAAGAAAACCTTGCCAAAAGCCGTGCAGCCCTGCGAACCGTGCATCAGCGGCAAGCTGCGCGCCAGGCCGAGAAAAGCCAGCGAGGCGCCAATCGGCTGGCTAACCTTCAGCGGATTAACCGCCAGCGCCTTCTTGGATTGGATGATTTCAGTCATGTCGCCGTCGCCCTAGTGGAGTTGACTACCTCACAGCAAGGAACGCGCCAATTAAAAACACCCTATAAAACAACGATTTGTAAGCCATGAGTGATGTTACAAACCCGACAATCCCAAATCAGTGCGACACGAAAAGTTCCATACAGACTTTTGCTGAGGCTCATCGCCCGGATAAGTGCTTAAAATCAATGCCCATTAAGCTGGTAAGGATATTTTTTCCAATGATCCCGCATTACTTCCCGGAAATTCAGCAACCCGCAATCGCCACCTGGCTGGATGCGTGGCAGCAGAACACCCTTAGCCCGGCCGTATTCGCGCTGCTTCCCGAAGCCGAAAAGGATCAGCTGCCACTCATTCAAGGGCTGTTCAGCGAACGGGGTATCCGCCTGCTCGGGGCGATTTTTCCCGCTTTGTTGACTGAGGCTGGATTTCAGACAAGCGGGGTGATTTTTCTTTGTTTTGCCCAGGCGCCAGCTTGCTTCCTGGTCGACGCGCTGACGACAAGCAGTCACGATGCCGCCAAAAAAATTGCCGTTGCAGTGGAATCGGCACTCTCACACCGCAGCAGCGCTGCCCCACCCAAGCTATTCCTGGTTTTCGACAGCATGCAGGCAGACCTTGGATCGATTCTGGTCAATCTGTTCGACCAACTACAACAAGGTGTCAGCTACCAGGGCGTGAATGCCGGCAGCGAGAGTTTTCAGCCGATGCCCTGCCTGTTCGATCATCAGCGCCTGCTGTCTCATGGCGCCATTGGTCTCTTGCTCGACGCGGATGCTGAATTTGCCGTTGAGCATGGCTATCCGGTCTCAAATAGCCTGATGCGCGCCAGCTCGACGCAAGGCAATCGCATTGACAAAATCAACGGCGAACCAGCCATGGCCGAATACCAGCGCGTCATCGCCGTCGAATTCGGCATCGCCCTGAACCCGGAAAATTTCTACGATTATGCGGTGCACTACCCTTTTGGGCTGATTTCCGCGCTCGACGTATTGGTCCGTATTCCGGTCGCCTTCAACGACGACGGATCGATTTTCTGCGTCGGCGAAATTCCGCCCAATTCGATGCTTCGTCTGTTGAAAGCGCCAGCCCTGGCCAACAGCCTTTGCGTCGACAAGCTCGCTGCCGGCCTCAGCCCGATGACAGGAAAACCGCTGCTGGCATTTTATTGTGCCGGACGCCGCATGCATTTCGGTACTGATGCGACGCTGGAAGTGCGAGCGCTAGCGAAACAATCAGGCTGCGACGCGATTTACGGCGCGCTGTCGCTGGGCGAGATCAGCACCGACAGCCGCTTCGGCCTGCCCTGGTTTCACAACGCCGCCGTGGTCTGCATCGGCAAAGTCCGGGAATAAGTTCCGGCACGGGGAAGGAAAGCTTGTTCCGCGCTCCCCCAAGCAGCGATTGAACAAACACCCCTTCCCGCCCGAAACCTGAAATCGGCCAAAGCCTCCCCGTCAGTGCGGGGAAACCCGTAATCAGGCCGCCAGCACCGTTCCCGGTCCGCGTTTGGCGGCCCACGGTGCCGGCTTGCGCACGGCTTCCCAGACCGGACTTTCCATCGACAGCGCCAGTTGCCGGGCGAGTTCGACCATGCCGTCGTAGCCGGCATAACCGAATTCACGCTCCTGGTTGATGTCGAGGAAGGGAATCCGTGCCTTCAAGGCGGTGTAGAGGTTGCGACCGCCGGCAATCAGGATGTCAGCCTGGTATTCGCGATAGGTCGACAACAGCGCCTTGGGGCTGCCGTCGTCGATCATCTTGGTGTCGTCACCCATCAGCTCGCGAATGCGCGCCTTGTCTTCTTCGGTGGATTTCTTGGTGCCGGTGGCGACGACCTTCATGCCGAGATCCTGCAGCGCCGAAACGATGGACCAGGATTTGACGCCGCCGGTGTAGAGCAGCACGCGCTTGTCCTTGAGGCGGACGCGCCAGGGTTCGAGGGCGGCATGCGACTTGGCTTCCTCGCGGGCAATCACCGCTTCGGTACGCGCCGCCAGATCGGGGTCGCCGATCAGCCGGGCAAAATCGCGCAAGGCGTTCGACACATCCTGGACGCCGTAGAAACTGCCCTCGAAAAAGGGTTGACCGTAGGTGTCCTGCATTTTGCGCGCGACATTGAGCAAGGCCTTGGCGCACACCACCATATTGACCTTGGCGCGGTGCATGGTCTGCACTTCATGGAAGCGGGCGTCGCCGGACAGGGTGCAAAGAATGCGCAGGCCGAGTTCATCGAACAGCGGCGCGACATGCCAGAACTCGCCGGCAATGTTGTATTCGCCGATCAGGTTGACGTCGTAGGTCGGCAAGCCGTCGGCACGCGGTTTGGCCGGTTCGGGCTCGCGGGTGCCGATGACGTGCTTGAACATCGACTCACCGGCCAGGCGGTTGCCGAGATTCTTGGTGCCGTAGAAACCGGCAGCATCGACCGGCACGACCGGCGTTCCCCAGCGTTCGGTCGAGGCCTTGCACACGGCATCGATGTCGTCGCCGACCAGCGCCGGGACGCAGGTGTTGTAGATGAACACCGCCGCCGGCGCATAGGTATCGATGGCCTGCTTGATGGCATGGAACAGGCGCTTCTCGCCCCGGCCCATGACCACATCAGTTTCCGACAGGTCAGTGGTCATGCCGATGCGGTAAAGCGTCACGCCCGAAGAGCGCGTCCCCCGGTTGTCCCAGGAAGAACCGGCGCAGGCGATGGGCCCGTGCACGATGTGGGCGACGTCGGCAATCGGCAGCAGCGCGATCTGCGCGCCGTCGAAGGAACAACCGCCGGCAGTCGCGCCCGGCTTGGGCCGGGCACACCCGGATTTTTCCTTCTTGTTGTGGCTGCAGGCCGGCTCGTCGAGCAGGGCCTGGATTTCGCTGGCTTTCATGCTGGCCTCCAGTAGTCTGGACAACAACTAGCAAGAGGGGTGCCACTTGTAACAAGCTGTTTTTTAAATGATTTACAAAAGCAAAGCTTGTCTGAAAAGCAACAAAGCCCGCCTTTACGACAAAGCGGGCTTGAACACCGAGGAAAAATCCCCGCTGCGGCTTACAGGCAGAAGAACTGGCGGAGCTTGGGCAAGAGCTTCGGACCCATGCCCTTGGCGCGACACAGCTCATCCACTGCGGCATAAGGCCGGGCAGCAATGATGTGGCGAGCCAGGCTGGCCGAAACCCCCTTCAACGCGAACAATTCTTCCTCGCTGGCGGTATTGATCGACACCTTGCCGGCCTCAGCCTTAACTTCAGCCTTAACTTCTGACTTGGTGTCAGCCTTGGCTTCGGCTTCCACTGCCACCGCTTCGACTGCGGCGGGCGCCGGGGTGACTTCCTGAACCACTTCAGCAGCCACTTCCGGAGCAGCTTCGACGACCGGCTCGGCAGCAATTGCATCGCTCACAACAGGCTCAGCCGCCGGCAGATTGCGGAAATCGCGCGTCAGGTAGCCTTCGGCCGTCCATTCACGCAGCATCACGGTCAGGCAGGCCGCCTTGCCCGGACGAATCGCGGCAGCACGATAGCTGCAATCAAGCCATTGTTCGCCACCGGCCAGGGTGCCCAGGACAAAGGCTGCGACCGGCACGCCTTGCCAGCTGCCACCCGCGTAGGGCGTATCGAGCGCCCAGACTTCCAGGGCCAGGGTGCCGCTGAGATTTTCCGGCGTGCGCGGATTGCCAATCGCGTCGATGCGAAGCTCGATGCCAGCATCCGACCAGTCGCAGGAAACCTTGCCGTTCAGGCCGGGCTGGCTGAAGCATTCGGCTTGGGCATACGCGGCCAGATCACGCACCTCCGGCAGACCATCGCTGCCCCAGGTGACCAGTGCCAGACCCAGCGACTGCTCACCGCAACCGGCCGGCAGACGGGCCAGGCAATCGCCATTGACCAGCAGCGGGCCGTTTTGCGGCGTAATCGCCAGCTCGGCGACCTTGATACCGCTCGCCGTCAGATCCGAAGCATTCGCCGCATTTGCCCACAATTGCAATGCCCAGGGCTGGCCAGCCAGCAAATCGCTATCGGAGAAATGAATTTCGGCATTGATCCGAACGAAATCACCGACAAATTGATAACCATGACTGGCGCCAAGACGGCTTGCAGCGGGGGAAACGGAAGTTTGATTCATGAACATGACCTGCGCTTTTGATGGGCGCGCATTATAGGTCGTAATTTTCTTTTTTTATCATGGACTTAGGATGTTTTTTAGGCACCCTTACGGTGCATGCCATGAATGTTTTTTGTCGCAAAAACAACATCCAGGCAATCTGCCCCGGGAACAGGCTTGCCGTCCCGAAAAAGTCCCGCTCGCGCCGGCAAACCCACGAAAAAACCGGAAATTCGGGGGTCAGCTTGCCGGCTGAGTGCCTTCCCGCACTCGCCCGAGCCAGCGCGCCAGTGTCGAAAACAGCACCTCGGGATGGACCGGCTTGGCCAGAAAGTCATTCATTCCGGCAGCAAAACACTGGACCCGGTCCTCGGCAAAGGCATTTGCGGTCATCGCGATGATGGGGGTTTGGGCATGCCGGCCGCAGGCACGAATTCGCCGCGCCGCTTCGAGACCATCCATGTTCGGCATCTGCATGTCCATCAGGATCAGCGCGTAATCACCCGCTTGCGCCTTGGCCAGCGCCACGACACCGTCGACCGCCTCATCAACGATCAGCCCGACTTCGCTCAGCATCATCGAGGCGATTTCACGGTTGATCGGATCGTCTTCCGCCAGCAGGACTCGCAGCCCCGCATAATCAGCGCTCGCCACCGCCCCCTGCGCCGCCGCCGGGCGGCAGATCTCTGTCCGGGTGCTTTTCTTCAGTTTTGCGGTAAACCAGAAAATACTGCCCAAATCCAGCTGGCTCTCAACCCCGGCTTCCCCGTGCATCAATTCGGCCAGTTTGCGCGTAATCGACAGGCCCAGGCCGGTACCGCCATATTTTCTCGTCGTCGAGTTGTCCGCCTGTTCAAAGCTGTTGAACAGTTTGGGGATGACTTCAGGGGCAATGCCGATACCGCTGTCCCGAACTTCGAAACGCAGAAACAGGTAATCGCCTGTATCCGCGAGTACCCGCACCGCCAGAACAATCTGCCCCCTTTCAGTAAACTTGATGGCATTGGCGGCGTAGTTCAGCAAGGCTTGCTGCAACGCGGTCGGATCGCCCAGCAAGGTACAGGGCAGCGCCTCAATCTCGGTGACGATTTTCAGCTGCTTGCGTTCGGCGCGATCCTGCACCATCGCCAACACATTGCTGATCAGCGCATCGATCTGAATCTCGGTTTCTTCCAGGACGAACTTGCCCGCCTCGATTTTGGAAAGATCGAGAATGGCATTGATGATTTCGAGCAAATGCGCCCCGGCCGCCTCGATCTTGTCGAGCCGGTCCTGTTGCTGTTCAGGTGACACGGAGGTCCGGCGCAGCAAATGCACCATGCCGGTAATGGCGTTCAATGGCGTCCTGATTTCGTGGCTCATATTGGCCAGGAAAGCGCTCTTGGCCTGACTGGCCGCCTCAGCGACCTCGTGCCGGATGCGCGTGTGCAGCGACTGGATGCCGAAACAGACATTGGCCGCCAGTTTTTCCAGCAAGGCGATTTCATCGCCAGCGAAAGCCTCGGGTTCCGCCGAATACACCGTCAGCGCGCCAAGCACTTTTCCATCAACCAGCAGGGGCAGGCCAATACTCGATTGATAACCACGACGTATCGCCGCTGCGCGCCAGGGCAGCATGGCCGGATTGCTCAGCACATTCTGGTTAAGCTGCGTCCGGCCACTGGTGATGGCCTTGCCGGTCGGCCCCTGGGCGCTTTTCTGCTGCACATCCCACGAGACATGAATATTTTCGAGGTAACCGTCCTCATAGCCTGACCAGGCAAAGGGCCGGACGGTTTTTCCCGGATCGTTGTCGGCAATGCCCACCCAGGCCATCAGATAGCCCCCCGTCTCGACCAGCAAACGGCAAATCGCGGAAAACAGCTGGGCTTCACTGGCCGTCGTCAAATAGGCAAAATTCGACTCGCTGAGTAGACGCAAGGCGCGATTCAGGCGGAGCTGTTCCCGTTCACTCTTTTTGCGCTCGGAAATATCCGAAAAAACCGTCGCAAACTGCCCCGGAGCCGGAGAAAAGACGGAAATGGCGAAAGTCTTGCCCATCGGCGCAAAATCGGTCTCGAAGCGGCAGGATGCGCCACTGCTCGCCACCTCGGCGTAGCGCTCCAGATAGGGAGCAAAGCCCGTGCGATAAACCTCGCTGGCGCGCCGCTGGAGTACGTCCTGGCGGCACAGTCCGGTGTGCAATTCAAAGGCCGGATTGACGTCCAGCAGCAAATAATCGACAGGCTTGCCTGCCGCATCCAGGATCAGTTCATGCAGTGCCACGCCCTCGATCATCGAAGCGAACAAGGAATAGAACTTTGCCTCACTCTCCCGCAGCGCGAGTTCTACCCGCTTCAACTCGGTGATATCGCGGGCAATCCCGTACAAACCGATAATCTGCCCCTGCTCGTTCCTGATCGGGTATTTCCGGTTATCAACCCAGCCTTTGCGGCCATCCTTGGTCAGATACTCCTGCACTTCATGAGCAACCGCCTGACCGGCGAAGACCTGCTTTTCCAGGCGGTAATAGATATCGGCATAAGCTTCGGGAAAAACATCGTAATCAGTCTGCCCCAGCAAATCGCTCCAGTGCTCGGCCGGGTGACAAAGACTGACCAGCGTCTGGCTGGCACCGGTGAAGACGTGATTGCGATCCTTGAAATAGATGTAGTCATCGGTGTTGTCCATCATCGCCCGCAGATTTGCCAGGGCCGCCGCCTCGGCCATCGTTCGCGGCAGGCTTTTGGCATCCTGGAGCAACAAATCGAGGCGCATGCCCCTTGCCGTAGGGGACTTGCTGTATTCCGCCCGGACACAGCGGATCCGCCCGGCGGCCTGGCGCAGCCGCAGGTTGCATGCCCCCGCCGACGGCTCCGCAGCGGCCGCAAGCAAGGCGGCGACAATCTCCTGATCATCCGGATGAACGATCCCGGCAAGGGAGACCTGATCGCTCAGAAAATCTTCCGGCGGGTAGCCGAGCAAGTGCTGAAATTCGCCGCAAATAGCGATAACTGACAGTTTTTCGGCAATCTCAATGGATATTCTGGCTTCAAACATGATTTTCCCTGATGAACAATCATGTTAGCTGCAAATTATCGCCACTGAGCAATGCTCCGGCAGCAATTCTTCATGCACCGCCGGCATGGGCAAAAAGACAAAGCCGCCTTGCGGCGGCCTTGCATCCGGGAAAAAGATCGGACTACCGGGCCGGCATGGCCGGCGGCGCCGGAAGTTCCACCGCCACTGCGGCAACGGGCTTCTTGTGGCCTTCGTCAGGATGCCAGCCAAGCACGGTCAGCATCACGAAGAAACCGACGACATAGGCCAGCGCCACGTGCCAGCCATGCCGCAGCCACTGCGCCGCCGACTTGGCTTCCGGGAACATGTTGGACAAGGCGACCCCGGCCGACGAACCGAACCACAGCATCGAACCGCCAAAACCCACGGCGTAGGCCAGGAAACCCCAGTCGAAACCGCCCTGGCGCAGCGCCAGCGCCGTCAGCGGAATGTTGTCGAAAACAGCGGACACAAAACCCAGCGCAAAAGCGCTTTGCCAGGAAGCTGGCGGCAAGGCCTCCACCGGCATCATCGAGGCGCAGAGCACCAACGCCAGCAGGAAAACCGAGCCCCTGATGGCATCCGGCAGCAACTCCCAGTCGTGACGCCGCACCGGGATGGTCAGAATGATCGCCAGCCAGACCGCCACGCCGATGAAGGGAAAGTGCTCGGCCAGCTCGGGAAACTTGACGTTGATCGTGATATTGGTGGCGACGGCAAAAACCAGCATCGTGCCCACAATGAAAATCCGCCCCCAGTCGATATGTGTGTGCTGGTGGCTATTCTTGATGATCGGCGAATAGGCATGCTGTTGCTTGGCGCCGAAGTAGCCAATGATCAAGAGTGCGGTGCCGGCTGCAACGTAAGCGTCAAAAACAGCCACCGGACTGATGCCGTCAATCCACATCATCGTCGTCGTCGTATCACCGACCACCGAGCCGGAGCCACCGGCGTTCGAAGCGGCAACAATCGCCGCCAGGTAGCCGATATGCACCTTGGCTTTGAACAACTGGTGTGCCATCGCGCCGCCGATCAGCGCGGCGGCGATGTTGTCGAGGAAGCTGGAAATCACGAAGACCATGACCAACAGCACAAAGCCCCCCTTCCAGTCATCCGGCAGGAACTTCGGCAGGATCACCGGCACATGGCTCTTTTCAAAATGCCGGGCGAGCAGCGCAAAACCGGTCAGCAGACAGAACAGGTTAGCCACCGTGACCCATTCATGACCCAGGTGGCCGAAGAAACCGGCAAGGCCAACGCCGGTTTTGAAACTGGTAAAGATGATCTTGTACAGACTGATCGTTACCAGACCAGTCAGCGCAACGTAGAGCGTGGCGTTATGAAAGAGCGCGACGCCGAGCAGGGTCAGCGCGAAGAGGATGAAATCAACGGGAATTCCGCCGATACTGGGCAGACTGTCGGCGGCGAAGGCCGACGCCGGCAGCAGGCAAAGCAGAGCTAACAAACGGTGCATGGCTGTTCTCTTGAAAATTGGATTATTTTTGGTGTTGACCGCAAAACCGGCATTCTCCGGCCCGGCGCAGAGCTTTTCAACTACGGCTAACCCTGATGGCGCTTAATCGCCATCCATGTCGCGCCGCGGCACGGTTTCCGGATCGGCGATGATGCCCCGGTAAATCTCGATGCGATCCCCCGCCTTGAGCGCGGCATCGAGTTTCACCAGACGCCCGAAAACGCCAACCTTCTGGCTAGCCAGATCGATATGTGGAAACTGTTTGAGTATTCCCGAACGCTCAATGGCTTCCTTGACGCTGGACTCATCGGGCACCTCGATGTTGAGCCAGATCTGATTGCCCGGTTCGGAATAAGCGACGCCGATTTGCATAGTGTTCTCCCTGGAAAATCCGTGGTCAGGCCGCGACCGGCGCGGCCTGCGCGGCGGCCTTTTCGGCCAGATGCTGTTCCATCACCCGCTTGCCGGCCAGCAAAAAACCGAGAATGGCAAAACCGCCCGGCGGCAGGATCATCAACAATGCACCGCCGTAACCCGGCAGCTTGATTTCGAGGAAGGCGAAGGCTGGCCCGAGCAGGTTCGAGGCCTGCGCGAAGAGCGTGCCGGCGCCGAGAAATTCGCGGATCAGGCCGATGAAGGTCAGGGCCCCGGTAAAACCCAGGCCCATGGCCAAGCCATCGACCGCCGAAGCAGCAACACCGTTTTTAACCGCAAAGGCTTCGGCGCGGCCAAGAATCGCGCAATTGACCACGATCAACGCAATGAACAGCCCCAGCACCTTGTACAGGTCGTGCAGCCAGGCATTCATCGCCATGTCCACAACCGTCACCAGCGTTGCGATGAGCACGACGAAAACCGGAATCCGCACCTGCGAACTGACGGTGTGACGGATCATCGACACCAGGATATTGGAAACGACGAGCACCACCGTCGTCGCCAGCCCCATGCCCAGGCCATTCGTGCCGCTGGTGGTCACCGCCATCGTCGGACACATCGCCAATAGCTGGGCAAAGACCACGTTCTGATCCCACAGCCCTTCCTTCATGATGCTGCCGTAGTTGTCGCTCATTTTTCAGCCTCCGATGATTTCTGCCTTGTGGGCAGCGAAGAAATCCATACCGCCCTTGACCGCCTTGACCACGGCGCGCGGCGTGATGGTGGCGCCGGCAAACTGGTCGAAAACGCCGCCATCTTTCTTGACCCCCCACTTTTCGGGCGCCGGGTCGCCCAGGGACTTGCCTTCAAAGCTGTGCACCCAGGGATCTTTCTTGACCTCGATCTTGTCACCCAGGCCCGGCGTTTCGGCATGCTTGAGCACGCGCACCCCCAGCGTCCGGCCCTCCCTATCGACGGCCATCAGCACCTGGATTTCGCCGGCATAACCGCGCTCGGCCACCTTGAAGAGCGCCGCGCTGACCGCGCCGCCCTTGCGTGCCCGGTAGATGGTTACGGTTTTGCCGCTTTTTTCGAGGTCGACCGTATCTTTCAGGAAATCGTTGTCGGCCAGCCCCTGCGGCAGGACTTCGGAAAGCGAATCGCGCAGATCCTTGGCTTCGGCAGCGGCAATCGCCCCACTGGTTGCCGCCGAGGCCCAGGCCAGCGCACCGCTGGCGAGCAGGGCGATCACCCCGAGCAAGACCGGCTGATAGCCAATTTTTTCGCGAAAGGATTCAAAATTCATCTCAAACTCCCTTGGTTTCCGGAATATCGAGCGGCTTGCCCTGGCGGTTGCGGCCCAGGATGCGCGGCTTGACGAAGCGGTCGATCACCGGTGTCAGCGCATTCATCAGCAACACCGCGAAGGCCATTCCCTCGGGATAGCCGCCAAAACTGCGAATGACCCAGGTCAGCAGGCCGATGCCCAGCCCGAAAACAATCTGGCCAGCCACCGTATTGGGCGAAGTCACATAGTCAGTGGCGATGAAGAAAGCGCCGAGCATTGCCGCCCCGGAAAGCAGCTGCGCCGAGGCGCTCAGGTAATGGGTCGGATCGACGGCATGACCAATCGCTGCGGGAATCGCCAAACCGGCCAGAACTGCCACCGGCGTGTGCCAGCTGATGACGCCGGCAGCGATCAGGTAGACCCCGCCCGCCAGGATGAGCAGCGAGGCCGATTCGCCGAAACTGCCGGCACGGGTGCCGATCCAGGACATCAGCGTGGCATGATCGCCGGACAGCGAATGCAGCAGATCGACGCCGCGCGAGAGTTCGGTCTTGCTGTAGCCGAGCAGGGACGCACTGGTCATCGCGTCGGGAATCGCCTGATTACCGAGAAAGATCTGCAGACCGTGGATGAAATCCGGTGCGGCGATGCCGCTCAAAGGTAGGGGCGAGATCCACACGGTCAGCGGCACGGGGAAGGAAA
>JAVBXO010000246.1 GCA_030824535.1 Azonexus sp.
CGGCCCCACCAGAAATTGGGATCGCCCAGGCACCGTTTGCCTCAATCCAGTACGACAAAAGGATACAAAACAAAAATTGGCAGCTTAAGTACCGTGACAACTATCTTGACAAATAACGCGGAGCTGCTGGTCAAAGACGCGCACGACCATGTCGAGCTGGCCGACATCCTGATGGCTGAGTTTGCCGACCTTGAGTTCGATGAGCACGAAGCATTTGAGGATGTAGTTGTAGAAGACGAGGTCGACGTAGTTGTCTTCGTTCTCGATGCGCAGGTGGCGTTGGCGGGCGACGAAGGCGAAACCTTTGCCGAGTTCGAGCAGGAATTTTTGCAGCTGGTCGAGTAGCCCCTGTTCGATGTCTTTTTCGTAGAGGCCGGCGCTGGGCTGAATTTCGAGGAATTCGAGAATATAGGGGTCGCGGATGAAGTCGCGGGGGCTGAAGGGGGCGTCGGCGGCAATGTTTTGCGCGGCTTCCTGGCGCAGTCCGGCCTGCTCCCCGGCCTGGCTGGAGAGCAGGCGCTGGTAGTAGAAGGTGCCGATTTGCCGGTCAAGCGCGGCGACGCTCCATTGCTGGCTGGCGGCTTCGTTCCAGTACCAGCGACGGGCGTCGGGATCGGCGACGCGCATCAGGGCGCGGTAGTGTGACCAGCTCAATTCGCTACAGGGCGTGTAGCGAATTTGTTCTTCGCTGAAGTTGAGGAAAAACTGGCGGAAGTTGCGCAGGTTGGGGACGGAAAACCCCTTGCCAAATTCGGCGCTCAGCCGGCGCGAGAGTTCGGGAAGCACTTGTTTGCCGTAAGCGGCGCGTTCCTTGCCACCTTGTTCGTCGTCGACGATCAGCCGGCCGATTTGCCAGTAGGTGTGCACCATCGTTTGATTGACGGTGCGCCGGACGTGCTGGCGGGCTTCGGCGAGCAGGCTGCGGATCTGGCCGTAGAGGGCTTCGGCCGTGGGGGCAGGGGTGTTGTCGGTCATGGCTGGCGAGTGAGCGATTGCCCGAGGATGGCCTTGAGCTGGTCGCGCAGTTGCTGCGTTTCTGCGGTCAGCCTCCCGTATTCGGCCAAAAGCGCGTCGGGGTCGTGGGCGATGGCGTCGGGGCTGTGCGGGTTTTTCTGGTCGAGGTTGTAGTTGGCGGCCTTGAGCGTGGCGATGTCCACTTTCCAGGCGTGTTCGTTTTCGACGCGGGCCTGGAAACCGTCGGCTTCGTCGCCCCACCAGGCTTTTCGGCGGCGAATTCTTCGATACGGATGGGCTTGGTCTTGGAATAGCTTTTGTAGCCGGCCGGGTAGGGGTGTTCGTAGTACCAGACGGCCTCGGTCGGCGTGCCTTTGGTGAAGAACAGCAGGTTGGTCTTGATGCCGGTGTAGGGGGCAAAGACGCCGTTGGGCAGGCGGACGATGGTGTGCAGGTTGCACTCGGAGAGCAGCTTTTCCTTGATGCGCGTTTTGACGCCTTCGCCAAACAGCGTGCCGTCGGGCAGCACGACGGCGGCGCGCCCTTGGTCGCGCAGCAGCTCGACGATGAGCACGAGGAAGAGGTCGGCGGTTTCCTTGGTGCGCACGTCGGCGGGGAAGTTGGCTTCGGTGCCGGGCTCTTCGGTGCCGCCAAAGGGCGGATTGGTCAGGATGATGTCGACCTGGTCACGCGGGCCGTAATCGACCAGCGGGCGGGCGAGGGTGTTGTCGTGGCGGATGTTGCTGGGGACTTCGATGCCGTGCAGCAGCATGTTGGTGGTGCACAACAGGTGCGGCATCTGCTTCTTTTCGACACCGTGGATGGCGGCTTGCAGCAGCGCGTCGTGCTCGACGCTGTGGCGCTGGGCCTTGAGGTGTTCGAGCGCGCAGGCGAGAAAGCCGCCGGTGCCGCAGGCCGGATCGAGGATTTTTTGCCCCAATTGCGGGTTGACCGTATCGACCATGAATTGCGTGACGGCGCGCGGCGTGTAGAACTCGCCGGCGTTACCGGCGCTCTGCAGATCCTTGAGGATTTTTTCGTAGAGGTCGTTGAAGAGGTGGCGGTCGCTACGGTTGTTGAAGTCGATTTCGTTGATCTTGTTGACCACCTGGCGCAGCAGATGGCCGGACTTCATGTAGTTGAAGGCGTCTTCAAAGACTTGCTGAACGACATAGCCACGCGGGTTGCGCCCGGCGTCGGCATTGAGATTCTTCAGCCGGGGGAAGAGCGAGGTGTTGATGAAATCCTGCAGCGTTTCACCGGTCATGCCTTCGCTATCCGCCGCCCAGTTCCGCCAGCGCAAGGGCTCGGGAATCGGCGACTGGTAGTTGTCGCGCAGGATGTCCAGCTCGGTTTCCTGATCGTCGAAGATTTTCAGGAACAGCAGCCACGAAAGCTGCGAAATCCGCTGCGCATCCCCATCGACGCCAGCATCCTGCCGCATGATGTCCTGGATGGATTTGATGAAGGTGGTGCTGATGGTCATAGTGGCTTTTTCTGGTTCCGGATGAGCGCGCGAATGATAGGGCAGATTGGGGGGGAATCATGCGGGTGCTGCGTCTTGGACTTGCTCCCTCCCCTT
>JAVBXO010000028.1 GCA_030824535.1 Azonexus sp.
CAGCCAGAGGTTTTGCACGGCGCAGACGCTGGAATACAAGTCCATCGTCGGCATGTGCGTGCGCCCCAAAACCACCGGCCCGCTGCGCGAGCGGTCGCAGGTGATGCACAAATTGATCGGTGCTTCGAGGATGCCCTGCAACTTGAGCTGGCTGTAAATCTCGCGTCTCTCGTCCGGAAACATCCGCGCCGCCTCGGCATTGGCTTCCTTGAAAACCGCCTGCACGCGCGTTTTTACGGTCGCCGAGCGCACCAGCAGGAAATTCCACGGCTGCATGAAGCCGACCGATGGCGCATGATGCGCAGCCATCAAAATGCGCGCCAGCACCTCGTCATCGACGGGATCGGGCAGAAACTGGCCGCGCACATCGCGACGGCTGAAAATGGCGTTATAGACTGCCGCGCGGTCGGCGGCAGCAAAGGCATGCGGGTTTTCCACGGATTCCCCTTCTGGAAAAACAGCGGCTCCCATCCACGAAGCCGTATTACGTCTCCCGGCCGGTCTTCTGACTCGGGTTCAGCCGAAACGCCCGCCTTCCCGCGCCGCAGCGCAGTGGCCTGTGGGCGTTCGTCCCCCTCACAGCGTTGGGCACGTGGCGGAATTGCACCGCCTTCCCGATTCTCCCTTATGGGCACCGGAAGACACCTGCTCTTTATTTGAGCGGGGGCGATGGTGCCATAATTACCGCCTTTTTGACACCGGGGCCACCCATGCACCGCTCTTCCCTGATGGTCCAAGGCACTACCTCCGACGCCGGCAAATCGACACTGGTCGCGGCCATTTGTCGCATTCTCAAGCGGCGCGGCGTGCGTGTTGCGCCGTTCAAGCCGCAGAACATGGCGCTCAATTCGGCGGTGACTGTCGATGGCGGCGAGATTGGCCGGGCGCAGGCCTTGCAAGCCCTGGCCTGCGGGCTGGAGGCGCACACCGACTTCAACCCGGTGCTGTTGAAGCCGACGACCGACAAGAAAGCGCAAGTCATCATCCACGGCCAGGTCGCCACCGACCTCGACGCCCAGGCCTACCACGCGTACAAACCACGGGCGATGGGCGCGGTTTTGGCCTCCTGGGCGCGGTTGACCGCAAAATTCGACTGCGTGGTCATCGAAGGCGCCGGTTCGCCGGCCGAGATCAATCTGCGCGACCGCGACATCGCCAATATGGGCTTTGCCGAAGCTGTCGACTGCCCGGTCATCATCGTCGCCGATATCGACCGTGGCGGCGTTTTTGCCCACCTCGTCGGCACGCTCGACCTGCTCTCGCCGTCCGAACAAAACCGCGTCGTCGGCTTCGTCATCAACCGTTTTCGTGGCGACATCGCGCTGCTCGAACCCGGCCTGGACTGGCTCGAACAACGCACCGGCAAGCCCGTGCTCGGCGTGCTGCCCTACCTGCACGGCCTGATGCTCGATGCCGAAGACGCGATTGCCACGGCTGCGGTCGACGGCAAAAAAGCCGCCAAATTGAAGGCCATCGCCCCGGCCTACCCGCGCACCTCGAACCACAACGACCTCGACCCGTTGCGCCTGCACCCGGAAGTCGATTTCCGCTGGATCGGCCCCGGCGAGGCGTTACCGCCCGCCGACCTGATCGTCCTGCCCGGCTCCAAAGCCGTACGCGCCGACCTCGACTGGCTGCGCGGTCAGGGCTGGGAGCAGGCCATCGCCAGACACCTGCGCTACGGCGGCAAGGTCATCGGCCTGTGCGGTGGCTACCAGATGCTGGGCCAGGCCATCCATGACCCGCTCGGCCTCGAAGGGCAGCCCGGATCGACTGCCGGCCTGGGTTTTCTGGACGTCGAAACGACGCTGGAAAGCGAAAAACAACTGCGCAACGTCAGCGGCAGCTTGGCCTTGCCCGGTCAGCCGGCGATGAGCGGCTACGAAATCCATCTCGGCATCACCCGAGGCCCCGGCCTGCAACGCCCGGCCGTGATGCTGGCGGGCGACTGCCCGGATGGCGCCATCTCGCCCGACGAGCAAATCCTCGGCACCTACTGCCACGGCGTTTTCGACCATCCTGAGGCGTTGACCGCATTACTGAGCTGGGCCGGTGCGGAAGCCGTGGAAACCGTCGATTTCGCGGCGCGGCGGGAGGCGGATCTGGAACGCCTGGCGGATGCGGTGGAGGCGGCGCTGGACTGGGGGAAGTTGGGGGAGGCTTTGCCGGAAAGTGCGGTATTCCGGGCGGGCAGCGCAAAGCAAAGCCAGGGAAACACGGATTAACCCGCCCGCCAGCGGGGGTTGATCCGTTGGCGCAGCCGAGGACTGCGCCGAACAGGCAAATCAGTGCTTGCTACCCATCCACTGGGCATTTTTGCCATCAGAGGTCTTTTCGCAAACGACGGCTACGCCGGAGATGCTGGCTTTGGTGCCAATATCGTCGAATTTGCTGGTGTCACCATTCCAGCACTGCGGTGCTTTCTGGACAGCCGCTGCCGGGGCGGGAGCGGCGACCGGCTTTTCGGCCGGGGCTTGGCTGGCGCAGGCGGACAGGCCGAGGGCGATCGCGGAGGTGATGAGGAAATTGC
>JAVBXO010000026.1 GCA_030824535.1 Azonexus sp.
CGCGACCGACGAGAAACTTTTCGAAATTCCACAGCACGTCGCTATCCACCTTGGGCAGCAATTTGTATTCAGCCAGCTTGGCGCGCAGATCGCTGTTGGCCGGCAGCGTTGCTTCGGGGCAGGCGGCGATCAGCTGCGCGTAAAGCGGATGGCGGGGTTCGCTGTTGATGTTGAGCTTGGCGAACAGCGGAAAGCGGACGTTGAAGCGGCTGCTGCAGAAGGCCTGGATCTCTTCGGCGCTGCCTGGTTCCTGGGCGGCGAAGTCATTGCACGGAAAACCGAGCACCTGCAGGCCGCGCGCCTGGTAGTTTTCAAACAGGCTTTCCAGCCCGGCGTATTGCGGCGTCAGGCCGCATTGCGACGCGACATTGACGATCAGCAGTGCCTGGCCGGCGTAGGCGCGCAAGCTGGTGGCTTCGCCGGCGAGGGTGGTCAGGGGGATGTCGTAGAGGTTCGTGCTCATGAGGTTCTCGCAGGGGGAAGGGGGGAAATGTCGCTGCCGTGCATGCGGCGCGATCAGTGTCTGCCCATGATACGCCGTGGGCGAGGCTTTGAATTTTGGCCGTTTTGGGGCGTTGACCGCAGAATTGGTGTTGGGACTGCTTCAGTCCCCTGCTGGTTCCTTCAGGCGTTCAACAATCTCGGCAAACAGTGGCCGCGTCGCGCTTTCTTCGCTCAGGCAGGCGGCCTGCAGTTCGCGCATGGCCGGCATGATGGCGCTCGCTTCCGGGCTGGCCGTGCAGCGTTCGAGCAGTTCTTCGAGCAGGCAGCCGAAGGCGCGGACTTCGAGTCTTTGCAGGGCGGCAGCCTGCAGTTCGTCGGCCGGATCGTAAAAGCTGGCCGCGCCGAAGTCGCCGAGCAATGCCCGGCCGGCGCCGGCGTGCAGGATGTTGTGGGCGTAGAGGTCGCCGTGCATGATGCCGCGCTGGTGCAGATGGGCGGCGGCCGAGGCGATGCCGTGGGCCAGGCGCAGCGCGTCGGCGACGCTGAAACGGGCGTCCGGCGGATAGATGTCGCGGGTGCAGGAATCGAGGCTGGGCGGGCCGGCGAGGTTGGCGAATTCGGGGGCGATGAGGTCCATCAGCAGCGCCGGCCGGCCTTCCGGATGACCGCTGATCGGTGCGAGCACGGGAATCAGATTGGGATGCGTGCCGGCATTGAGGCAGGCGGCCATTTCGCAGTGCGGCAGGCCGTCGCTGGTCACCGCGCCTTTGAAAACCTTGACCGCCACGGGGCGGCGGCTGCCGTCCGGGTGCTGCTGCTCGGCACGATGAATGACGCCGGAAGCACCTTCACCGAGACTTTGCTGCAATTGCAGCGTCTGCCAGTCCACGGTTTGGGCATCATGGCGGTGCAGCGCCCGTTCTTCGGCAGCGGCGGCGCAGGGGTTGCCGGCGTAGGCCAGCCAGCTCAGGCGGGGCAGGGCGAGGAGTTCGGCGGGCAAGGCTTCCAATTGGTTGGCGGCGATGCGCAGCAGTTCGAGGCGGCTGCAGTTGGCCAGCTCGGGCGGCAAAGAGCGCAGGCGATTGCCGGCCAGCATCAGCTTCTGCATGTGCCGGCACTGGCCGATTTCCGGTGGCAGTTCTTCAAGACAGTTGTCCGTCAGGATCAACCAGCGCAAGGCCGGTGGCAATGATTGGGCCGATACCCGGCGGATGCGGTTGGCCTTGAAGCCGATCATGCTCAGCCTGGGCAATTCGCCGAGCACTTCGGGAAGTTCGGTGAACTGGTTGTCCGAGCAGAAAATGATGCGTAGCTGGTGTAGTCGCGGCAGGTCGGCCGGCAGCGTGCTCAGGGCGTTGCCGCTGAGGTCGAGGATTTCCAGGCTGTCGGCGAGGCTGAATATCTCGCGGGGAAATTCGCTCAGGCCGCTGGCCAGCTTCAGTCGTTTGACGCCATGCAACTGGCCGGCAAGGAGTTGTTCGAGTTGGGGCACGGCAGGCTGCGGGTGGGTGAACGGGGCTGCATTTTAGCTGTTCTCCTTCCCCTTCAAGGAGGGGATGGGTTTTCTGGCAGGGAGAATGCAGATAGACCCATCCCCACCCTGACCCTCCCCTTGAAGGGGAGGGGAGTGCATCGCCTTTGCTTTTGGGCTTGCTTATCCTGCCTCAGCCAAAGGCAGCAAACTGACCGCAACATCGCGCGGCCCGGCGAAGTAGGGGGCGCTGGTGACCAGGATGCGCACGCCGGCGCGGACGTAGTCGGCGGCGTTGCCGGCATTGACGCCACCGGCGACGGCAAGCCGGGCTGGCGTTTTGGAAATGGCCTGATTAATGCGGTCGACCGCAGAAACGGGCAGTTTTTCCAGCTGGATGATGTCGGCGCCGGCGTCCGCCCAGATCAGGGCTTCTTCCAGGCTGCCGACTTCGACGACGATGCTGCGTTCCGGCCATTGTCGATGCAGGCGGGCGATGCTCGCGGCTGGCGTTTCGCTGCCAAGAAAGGCGCGATGTTCGGCAAAAATCAGCAGGGTTTCCGACAGGCCCAGGCGGTGCGGGCTGGCGCCGGCGCAGAGC
>JAVBXO010000107.1 GCA_030824535.1 Azonexus sp.
CCGGCCGCCGCGCGTATTCGTTCAACCACCTGATGCCAGGCGGTGACCGCCTGATCGTCGACCCCGACAAAACGATCAGCGATCTGCAAGCCCGCACGCTGCGCCGGACCACCAGCAGATAACTTGCCGATTACCGGCGGCAACTCAGGTCGATAAAAGCGTAATCCCAGCCGTTCCAGCGCGTCGCCACTCCAGCCCTCTTCACGAATCGACGACAAAACCAGGCGGCGAATTTCGATGTTCTGCTCGTGATCGATCAACTCGAGTTCGACGCTGTCCTGATCAACCGCTTTTTGTAGCAACAACCAGCGCAAATCGTTCCAGGTGGTCACTGCTTCATGATCCAGCGCCCTGACCTGCTGACCATTGCGGATGGCCGCCACAGCGGCCGGCGTATCGGCAGGTGGCGCCCCGAGAATCGGCAGCAACTCCTCCGTGCCATGCAGGAATACGCCCCAGTACAGTACGACGGCGAGCAGCAAATTAGCCAAGGGGCCGGCGGCCACGATCATGCTGCGCTTGCCGACGGATTGGCGATTGAAGGCGCGATGCAATTCAGCCGTTTCGACAGGCGCCTCGCGCTCGTCGAGCATTTTAACGTAGCCCCCCAGCGGAACGAGACTCAGCGCCCAGTCAGTACGATCCGGCCCGACGGCCTTTTTCCAGAGTACCGGGCCAAAACCGATGGAAAAACGCAATACCTTGACACCGCAAAATCTCGCTACCGAGTAATGCCCGAGCTCGTGGAAAAACACCAGTACGGCGATCACCCCGAGAAAAGCCAGCAGGTAGAACGGCAAGTTGCTCACGCAAAAACCTGCTCGGCGAGCATCCGTTTTGCCACTCGCCGGGCTTCGGCATCAGCCGCCAGGACATCGTCCAGGCTCCCCTCCGAAGTAAGCGGCACCGCCTGCAGCGTCGCTTCATTCAGGCCGGCGATGGCAGTGAAGGCCAAGTCCCCGGCCAGGAAGGCAGCAACCGCCACTTCATTGGCCGCATTGAGGATCGCCGGTGCTGTGCCGCCGATATGCAGCACATCGTAGGCCAGTTGCAGGCAACGGAAACGTTCGAAATCCGGCGCGAAGAAATCCAGATGAGCAATTTTGAACAGATCAAGCGGTGGCACACCGGCGGCAATGCGCTCCGGCCAGGCCATTGCGTAAGCAATGGGCGTGCGCATGTCAGGATTGCCCAACTGCGCCAGCACCGAACCATCAGCATACTGCACCGCCGAATGAATGACGCTCTGCGGATGAACCACGACCTGAATCATCTCCGGTGCTGCATCGAACAACCAACGCGCTTCAATGACCTCAAGACCTTTGTTCATCATCGTCGCCGAATCGACGGAAATTTTCTGGCCCATGACCCAGTTCGGATGCGCACAAGCCTGCGCCGGGGTCACACCGGCAAGTTCGCTCAGCGGCGTATTGCGGAATGGCCCACCGGATGCCGTCAGCAGGATTTTCTGCACGCCGCATTGCGCCAGTCCGCGAGCGAAATCTGCCGGCAGCGACTGGAAAATGGCGTTGTGCTCGCTGTCGACCGGCAAAAGAGTCGCACCATGCTGCCGCACGGCATGCATGAACAGCTCACCAGCCATGACCAGTACTTCCTTGTTCGCCAGCATCACTCGCTTGCCCGCCTGCGCCGCCGCCAGCGTCGGCTCCAGCCCGGCGGCGCCAACAATGGCAGCCATCACGGCATCCACTTCCGGCAACGAAGACATTTCAACCAAGGCGCCGACGCCGTGTCGGACTTCCGTGCTCAGGCCCGCATTACGGCACAGATCAGCCAGTTGCCCGGCCAGCTCGGCATCGCGCAAGACCGCAAACACCGGGTGAAACTCCCGGCACTGCTCGAATAGCTTGTCTACCTGGCTATGCGCACACAAAGCAAAGGCGCGATAGCGCTCGGGATGGCGACGAATGACATCCAGCGTGCTGACACCGATCGAGCCCGTCGATCCAAGTATCGTGATGTTTTGCTGCTTCATGCGGCGCCCCGCAAAGCCAGCAGATAAAAGAGTGCAACGAGCGGCAGGGTGGAGGTCAGGCTGTCGATACGATCAAGCACGCCACCGTGGCCGGGCAGGATATTGCTGCTGTCCTTGATGCCAGCCTTGCGCTTGAGCAGCGATTCAAACAGGTCACCGATGATGCTGATCCAGGTCAACACCGGCAGAAGCAGCAGCCAAATGGACAAAGGCATCAGTTCGGCCAGGAAAAAATGGCGAATCAGCAAGCCGTAAAGCGCAACCCCGACAACGGCACCAAAAGCACCTTCCCAAGTCTTGCCGGGACTGATGGTCGGGGCCAGCTTATGCTTGCCGAAAGCTCGACCGGAAAAATAAGCCGCAATATCAGCCATCCAGACAAGGGCAAAAACCGCCAGCAGCACCGCAGGTGCGATAGCCCGCAGCTGGACCATCGCCAGCCACGTGGGAATCAATACCACGCCCCCCACCAGCAGCCCCAGCACACCGCTTACCGCCCACTTGGCGCGCAACCACAGGGGCATCAGCGCGCCCCAGAACAGGGCAGAAACGCCGTAAGTCAGCAACACCCAGGTCTGTGTCGGCTGAAAATCACCGATTCCGCAAGCCAGCGGATCGATGTAGGAAAGCAGCGCACACAGCAGCCAGGTCAGGAGTCCAAGAACAAGGCGTGCTCGCCCTTGCCAGCCAAGCAGGGCACCCCACTCCCAGGCAGCAATGCCAATGAAGCCGGCAAGCAGCAGGGCCCAGATCGACTGGGGTAAATAAAACAAGCTGGGTAATAGCAGAGCCACCAGAACCAGAGCCGTGATCACACGCGTTTTAAGCATCCGGCTTTCCCGAAAGTTGTTCGCTGGTACGCCCAAAACGACGTTCGCGTTGCTGATAGGAGGCGATGGCCTTGTCGAATTCGAGCGTATTGAAATCCGGCCACAAGCTTGGCGTGAAATATAGTTCGGAATACGCCAGTTGCCAGAGCAGAAAGTTGCTGATGCGCTCTTCGCCGCCGGTTCGAATAAACAGATCCGGCTCAGGCGCAAAACTCATCGACAACCAAGGCTCCAGATCGGCTTCAGTCCAGTCGCCAGATTTTTCCGGCTGGGCGGCAAGCATGCAATTAAGCCCTTGCATGATATCCCAGCGGCCACCGTAGTTGGCGGCGATGGTCAGATTCAGACGGGTATTGTTAGCCGTTTTTTCTTCACCCTTCTGGATCAGCAGCTGCAGACGCGGTTCAAATCGCTGCAAGTCACCAACGACCCGCAAACGCACACCATTACTGTTCAGTTTCTCGATTTCCTGCTCAAGCGCCTTGACAAACAGCTGCATCAGCAAGGAAACCTCTTCCTGCGGTCGACGCCAGTTTTCCGACGAAAATGCAAAAAGGGTCAGGTAGTCGATACCGCGCTCAAGGCAGGCGCGAACCATCTCGCGCACCAGCTCGACACCTTTGACATGCCCGGCAACCCGGGGAAGAAAGCGCTTTTTGGCCCAGCGCCCATTACCATCCATGATAACGGCGACATGCTTGGGCATCGCCGCCGCTTCTGGAATCTGCCGGGTCGAGCTAGAGAAAAAATCCATTCAGGGAGAATGGCTCAATGACGCGGCTTAAATCTGCATCAGCTCGGCCTCTTTGGCGGCGAGCATTTTGTCGACTTCGGCGATGAACTTGTCAGTCATTTTCTGAACATCGTCCTGGGCACGACGTTCATCATCCTCGGGAATTTCACCCTTCTTCAGGGCATCTTTCAGGTGGGTGTTGGCGTCGCGGCGCAGGTTACGGATCGCGACCTTGGCGCCCTCACCTTCGTTTTTGACGATTTTGATCATTTCCTTGCGACGCTCTTCAGTCAATGCCGGCATCGGCACGCGAATCAGCTCACCCTGGGAAGCCGGATTGAGACCCAGATCACAGTCGCGGATGGCCTTTTCGACCTTCTGCAGCATGTTTTTTTCCCAGGGCTGAACCCCCAGGGTGCGGGCATCGACCAGGGTGACATTGGCAATCTGGTTAACCGGCACTAGCGAACCGTAGTAGTCCACCTGAACATGGTCAAGCAAACCGACATGAGCACGACCAGTACGGATCTTCTGCAGGTCGTTTTTCAACGACTCCAGCGTCTTGCTCATCCTGGCGTCTGCGTTTTTCTTGAGTTCGGCAATCATTTCTCTCTCCCTCAGCAGTAAACCAACGTGCCTTCGCTTTCGCCACAGACCACGCGCTTGAGCGCGCCGGCCTTGAAAATCGAAAAAACGTTGATTGGCAATTTCTGATCGCGGCACAGCGCAAAAGCTGTCGCATCCATGACCGCGAGATTCTTGGCGATCGCTTCATTGAAGCTGATCTGATCATAACGCGTCGCAGAAGGATCCTTTTTCGGATCGGCAGTATAAATGCCATCAACCTTGGTGGCCTTCAATACGATTTCCGCGCCAATTTCCGAACCGCGCAAAGCTGCAGCAGTGTCGGTGGTGAAGAAGGGATTCCCGGTGCCAGCACCGAAAATGACAATCTTGCCTTCTTCAAGATAGCGGATGGCCTTGCCGCGAATATACGGCTCGATCACCTGCTCGATATTCAGTGCCGACTGCACACGGGCATTCAGGCCGCACTGCCGCATCGCGTCGGACAAGGCCATGGCATTCATCACCGTGGCCAGCATGCCCATGTAATCTGCGGTGGCGCGATCCATCCCGGTGGCCGTACCGGCCATGCCGCGGAAGATGTTGCCACCGCCGATCACCACGCCAATTTCCACGCCCATGTCGGCAACCGCCTTGATCTCCCCGCAAATACCCGCGATGGTCTGCGGATTGATGCCATAAGCATCACCGCCCATCAGGGCTTCGCCAGAGAGCTTCAGTAGAATGCGCTTGTACTTGGGTGTGGTCATCGGCTTTCCTTTCAATTACTTGTTGGCAGCGGCAGCAGCGGCCTGGGCGGCAACTTCGGCAGCGAAGTCGTCGACCTTCTTCTCAATGCCTTCACCAACGATGAACAGCGTAAAGCCGGCGACGGAAGCGCCCTTGGCCTTCAGCAGTTGCTCGATGGTTTGCTTGCCGTCTTCCGCCTTGACGAAGACCTGACCGAGCAGGGTAACGTCCTTCAGATACTTCTGGACGGTACCTTCAGCAATCTTTTCCAGCATGGCTTCCGGCTTGCCGGCTTCGCGGGCCTTCTCGATGGCGACGCGGCGCTCGGTATCGAGCAGCTCGGCGGAAACACCGGAGGCATCCAGCGACTTCGGCTTGGAAGCGGCGATATGCATGGCCAGATCCCTGCCCAGTTGCTCGTCACCACCAACCACGTCGATCACGACACCAACCTTGGAACCGCCGTGGATGTAGGACTGCAGCTGACCCTTGGCTTCGAAGCGGACAAAACGACGGATCGTCATGTTTTCGCCGATCTTGCCCACCAGTGCGGAACGGGTCGACTCGACAGTGCCTTCGCCCATCGGCAGGGCCGACAGCGCAGCCACGTCGGCCGGATTGTTTGCAGCCACCAGGGCGGCGCTGCCATTGGCCAGCGCGAGGAACTCGTCGTTCTTGGCAACAAAGTCGGTTTCGCTGTTGACTTCGATCATGGCGCCGGTCTTGCCGTCAGCACTAATGCTGATCGCCACAACACCTTCGGCGGCGATGCGGGTCGCGGCCTTGGAAGCCTTGTTGCCCAGCTTGACGCGAAGAATCTCTTCGGCCTTGACCATGTCGCCATCGGCTTCGGTCAGGGCCTTCTTGCATTCCATCATCGGCGCGTCGGTCTTGCCGCGCAACTCTGCCACCATACCTGCGGTAATTGCCGCCATATTTTTCTCCTGAGCGTTTAAACAGGCGGAGCATGCCGCTCCGCCGTTACAAGCTGATTATTCAGCGGCTTCCTGAACTTCAACGAACTCGTCGTCACCAGCACCGGCAGCAACGATTTCCTGGATGGCCAGGGTGCGGCCTTCGAGGATAGCGTCAGCAACGCCACGGGCGTAGAGCTGGATGGCGCGGGACGAGTCATCGTTACCCGGAATCACGTAATCAACACCTTCCGGAGAATGGTTGGTATCGACCACGCCGATGACCGGAATGCCCAGCTTGCTGGCTTCGGTGATGGCGATCTTGTGGTAACCGACGTCGACCACAAAGATGGCGTCCGGCAGGCCGCCCATGTCCTTGATGCCGCCGATGGACTTTTGCAGCTTTTCCAGTTCGCGACGGTAGGTCAGCGCTTCCTTCTTGGACATGCGCTCGAGATCACCGGCTTCAGCCAGCAGCTCCATGTCCTTCAGACGCTTGATGGAGGTCTTGACGGTCTTGAAGTTGGTCAGCATGCCACCCAGCCAGCGCTGGTCAACAAACGGTGCGCCAGCGCGTTGCGCTTCTTCACCGATGATTTCGCGAGCTTGACGCTTGGTGCCAACGAAAAGGATGTTGCCGCGCTTGCCGGCCAGCTTCTTCACGAATTCCATGGCTTCGTTGTACTTGACCAGGGTCTTTTCGAGATTGACGATGTGAATCTTGTTGCGGGCGCCGAAGATGTACGGGGCCATCTTGGGGGACCAGAAACGGGTTTGGTGACCGAAGTGGACACCGGCTTCCAGCATTTCACGCATGGTAACGGACATGTAAAACTCCTTAAGGGTTGAACCGCCACCCGCCGCAAACGTTCGCCATTATTGGATTCTGGCCAACACCCTTAATCGGCGGGTGTGAGGATTTGGCTTGCGCACACCATGTAACGCAAACATCTTTCCGGGACAAAGACACGGAAAAACTTTTCGATTATAACAGCTGCGACAAATTTCCGGTAGAGCTCAGCCAGCACTCGCCTTTTCGGCCAGCGCTTCCAGCATACGTCGCAGGTAGGGCTGCCAATCGGGCATGGTCAAGCCAAAGTCGCTTTCCAGGCGCGAGCAATCGAGACGGGAATTGGCCGGACGACGAGCCGGCGTTGGATATTGCGCGGTCGTGATGGCCTGAATATCTGCCGGTGTCAACCGCAAATTGAAACCAGGAAACTCGCCAGCAATGGCAACAATGCTGCGCGCAAAATCGCACCAGCTGACCGGGTTTGCCGCAGCCAGGTGATACAAACGGTTTTCGCCTTTTTCAAGCCGTTCACCACGCCGAAGCTGGGCGACAACGATACCGCTAACCGTCGCAATCAATTCTGCGGGCGTCGGCGCACCCATCTGATCCGCCACCACATTCAAACCATCCCGCTCGGCGGCCAACCGCAAAATGGTTTTGACAAAATTTCCACCCCGCGCGCCGAACACCCAGCTGGTACGGAAAATGACCGATTTCCCACCCACGCGACGAATCGCCTCCTCGCCAGCCAGCTTGCTGTGGCCGTAAACGCTTTGGGGAGCGGTTAGATCATCTTCGGCATACGCCCCAAGCTTGCTGCCGTCGTAAACATAATCGGTCGAGTAATGCACCAGCAAGGCGTCCAGACGCGCCGCTTCCTCCGCCAGGATGCCTGGCGCTTCGGCATTGATTCGCCAGGCAAGCTCAGCCTCGGACTCGGCCTTGTCCACTGCCGTATAAGCGCTGGCATTGACAATCAGCGACGGTTTCAATTCGCGCACCAGCGCCCTGAGGTGCTCGCCATCGGCCATGTCACAACCGGCCCGGCCATACGCCACCAATAACCCGTGCGGCGCCAGCGAGCGCTGCAATTGCCAGCCGACCTGGCCGTCCTTACCCAGCAGAAGTGTCGTCATTTGCTCTTGTCCATGAAGCGATAAACCTTGCAGTATGCCATTACCCGCTGAACCGGCTTTGCGAAACGCGGTCCATCATTTATCCTTTCCGGTCCCCAACTGGCACCCAGATACTCATGAGCATCACCATCAAAACCCCGGAAGACATCGAAAAAATGCGAATTGCCGGGCGTCTCGCCGGCGAGGTGCTGGATTACATCGAACCTTTCGTCAAGCCCGGCATCACCACCGAAGAACTCGACAAGCTGTGCCATGATTACATGGTCGATATTCAGGGATGTATCCCGGCGCCGCTGAATTACGCCCCCACCGGCTACGATCCCTACCCGAAATCGATCTGCACCTCGATCAACCAGCAGGTCTGTCACGGCGTCCCCGGTGATCGCGCGCTGAAGAATGGCGACATCGTCAATCTCGACATCACAACCATCAAGGATGGCTATCACGGTGACACCAGCCGGATGTTCATCGTTGGCGAAGCTTCGATCCAGGCCAAACGCCTGTGCGAAATCACCTTTGAATGCATGTGGCTGGGCATTTCCGTTGTCAGGCCCGGGGCTTTCCTCGGTGACATCGGCGCAGTCATCCAGAAGCACGCCGAGAAAAACGGTTATTCGGTTGTTCGTGAATTCTGTGGTCATGGCATCGGTCAGAAATTTCATGAAGACCCGCAAGTGCTGCATTACGGCAAAACCGGCACTGGCCCGAAACTCGAAGCCGGCATGATTTTCACTATCGAGCCGATGATCAATGCCGGCAAGGCGGCCATCCGTGAAATGGCCGATGGCTGGACCATCGTCACCAAGGATCGCAGCCTTTCGGCGCAATGGGAGCACACGGTACTGATCACCGAGACCGGTTACGAAATCATGACCCTGTCGGCAGGCTGCCGACCCAAACCCGACTGGATCGCCTGATGTCCATCGATATCGCCGCCCTGCGCAATGAAGTCCGCGCCGGACAAAGCCAGTTGCAGCAGGATTACGAACGCGATAACGATGCCCAACAAATTCTCCGGCAACGCAGCGCCAACGTCGACGAGGTTCTGCGCAAACTCTGGCAGGCCTACGCCTTCCCCGACAACATGGCATTCGCTGCCGTTGGCGGCTATGGCCGGGGCGAGTTGTTTCCGGCCTCGGACATCGACCTGCTGATCCTGCTGCCTCACGAAGCCAGCCCCGAAGTCAGCAGCAAGCTCGAACAACTGGTCAGCCATTTCTGGGACATCGGCCTGGAAATTGGTCATAGCGTGCGCACCGTGCAGGAATGCCTGGAGGAGGCGGCGAACGACATCACGGTGCAAACCGCCCTGCTTGAGGCCCGTCTGCTGAGCGGCAATGAAAAGCTGTTCTCCGCCTTCCAGAAACGCCTGTTCGGAAACCTCGACCCGCTGGTTTTTTACGAAGCCAAGCGCCTGGAACAACAGGAACGCTACCTGCGTTACAACGAAACCTCCTACAGCCTGGAACCCAACTGCAAGGAATCGCCGGGCGGCTTGCGCGACCTGCAGGTGATTTTCTGGATTGCCAAGGCCGCCGGCTATGGCTCGACCTGGGAAGAATTGCGGCGCAACGAGATTGTCAGTCAGGAAGGCCTGATCCAGGCGAAAGAGTGCGAAGAGTTTCTCACCCATCTGCGCATCCGCATGCACTTCATGGTCAAGCGCCGGGAAGATCGCCTGCTCTTCGACTACCAGGGCAACCTGGCAGCCCGCTATGGCTTTGTTTCGAACGACGCCAAGCGCGCCTCGGAACAGCTGATGCAGCTTTATTACCGTAACGCCAAGACGGTGACGCTGCTCAACACCATCCAGATGCAAAACCTGGGCGCCGCGCTGGCCCCCGAAAGCGAGCAAATTCCGCAACCGCTGGACGACAATTTCCAGATCGTCGGCAATCTGCTCGACGTCATCGAGCACAACACTTTCGAACGCGACCCGCAGCTGATCTTCGATGCTTTCCTGACCATGCAGGAAAACCACGAACTTACCGGCATGACTGCGCGCACCTTGCGCGCGCTGTGGTTTGCCCGCGAGCAGATCACGCCGGAATTCCGCAACACCCCCGCCAACCGGGTAGCCTTCATCAAACTGCTGCAAGGCGAACGCGGCGTCGTCCATGAATTCCGCCGGATGAACCAGCTCGACATTCTCGGCACTTACCTGCCGAATTTCGGCCGCATTGTCGGGCAAATGCAGCATGACCTGTTTCATGCCTACACCGTAGATCAGCATATCCTGCAGGTGCTGCGTAATCTGCGCCGCTTCACGATGAGCGAATTTGCTCACGAATATCCGCTGTGCACACGCATCATCACCGAGTTCTCCGACTTCTGGCTGCTCTACATTGCTGCCCTCTTCCACGACATCGCCAAAGGTCGTGGCGGCGATCACTCGGAACTGGGCACGGTCGATGCCCGCGAATTTTGCGACACCCACGGGTTGACCGCAGAAGACACCGAACTGGTCGTCTGGCTGGTCAAAAACCACCTGACCATGTCGCAAGTTGCCCAAAAAAAGGATCTGACAGACCCCGACGTCATTTCATCCTTCGTCAGACTGGTCGGCGATGTCCGTCATCTGCAGGCGCTCTACCTGCTGACCCATGCCGACATTCGCGGCACCAGTCCGAAAGTGTGGAATCACTGGAAAGGCAAGCTGCTCGCCGATCTCTACTACCAGACCCTGCACCACCTGACGCAAGGCGAAGCGCAGGAGCCGCACGGCATCATTGCCGAGCGCCAGACCGAAGCCATGCGCCTGCTGCGTTACTTCGCGCTGTCGCAGACGGTGCACGAGCGCCTGTGGAGCCAGCTCGACACGGTGTATTTCCTGCGCCACTCGGCCGAGGAAATCGCCTGGCACACCCGCTCGCTGCACTACCGTATCTTCAATGACCAGCCGGTCGTTCGCGCCCGCCTGTGGCAGGAAGATGCCGGCTTGCAAGTGATGGTCTACACCAAGGACCAGCCTGACCTGTTTGCCCGTATCGTCGGTTTCTTCGCCCGTGCTGGCTACAACATTGTCGATGCCAAGATCCACACCACGGCGCACGGTTATGCGCTGGACAGCTTCGTGCTGCTCGACGTCGAAAAACGCGACAATCACCGCGAAATGCTCAATTACATCGAGCATGAACTGGAACAGCGCCTGATCAAGCAGGTTCCCCCGGAAGCGCCATCGGCAGGCCGCTTGTCACGGCAAGTCAAGCACTTCCCGATCAAGCCGGAAGTCACCATCCGCAGCGATGAAAAAGGCGCCTACTTCCTGCTGTCCCTGATCGCCGCCGACCGTCCCGGCCTGCTTTACCAGGTTGCCACGACCCTGGCCAAGCACCGCGCTTCCCTGCATACCGCCAAGATCACGACGCTGGGCGAGCGCGCCGAAGACGTGTTCCTGATCAGTGGCGGCGACCTGGGCGACAGCAATCAGCGCATCCGCCTGGAAACCGAGCTGATGGAGCGACTGAAAATCTGAGTCTGCAAAGCAGCATGCCCGCCGTAGCGGGCATGCTTGCCAGTTCAATGCAGTCGCTTTGCGATCAGGTTCTTGCCGTCGGCATCACACAAAGCTGATCGTGCTTGCCAACCAGATGTTCGATCATCGTCCGCACCTGGACCATCGCATCCTGCAGGACCAGCTCCAGACTTTCGAAACGAATGCCATTGGCGCTGGACCCTCGTCCGGCCGCATGATTGGCGACCACATTGATCGCTGCGTAAGGCAAGTCAAGCTCACGCGCCAGAATGGCTTCCGGCATCCCGGTCATGCCGACCAGATCGACGCCGTCGCGTTCCATGCGATTGATTTCTGCCGCTGTTTCCAGACGCGGCCCCTGCGTCGCAGCATAGACACCGCCCACTTTCAGGGCGATACCCAGCGAATCCGCTGCCGTGGCAATCCGGCAACGCAATTCCGGATCGTAAGGATCGGTGAAATCAACGTGCGTGACTGGCGTTCCTTCCCCATCAAAGAAGGTGGATCTGCGTCCCCAGGTGTAATCGATGATCTGATGCGGCAGCACCAGATCGCCCGGTGCCAGGTCGGCGCGAATGCCCCCGACCGATGCCACCGAAATAATGCCCGTCGCGCCCACATGCTGCAGCGCCCAGAGATTGGCGCGGTAATTGACCCTATGCGGCGGAATGGTGTGCCCGTAGCCATGTCGCGGCAGGAATACCGCCTGCTGCCCGGCGATGCAACCGAAGACCAAAGCCCCGGAAGGTTCGCCATACGGTGTACGAACCACTTCACGATGCGAAACGTCGAGACTGGACAGGGTCGTCAGACCGCTGCCGCCAATAATTGCCAACATCCTATTTTTTCCTTTCAACCAGCAATGACGCCAGCGTCGGCACAACGCTTTTCATCGACGCCGGCAGCTTGCGGAATTGCGCCATCTCGACCACGCCACCGCCCAGCTTGCGATACAAGGCATGGGCCTTATTTGCGGTAAACGGCAAATCCAGCAGGGTTTTGCCGAGATGGTAACGAACCAGGGTATCCCGGCCGATGTCCTTGGCCTGCCAGGGAATCGCCGTGCGATCCACCAGATGCAAGGCTTGCACGCTGGGCAAGGCGGCCGCCAGCTCAGCGACGCAGCGATGGACCCGCTCGCGATACGCCGCCACCGCCTGACCACCATCGTGCGGTGTCGCGCCGGTCGTTTCCGCCGGCGCCCCCATCAACCAGCAGACCACGGTATCCGGCGCGAAAGCAGCAAGCTGCTCGCGTTGCGCCGTGTCCAGACCAGCAATATCGGCCTGCATCAAGGCCACACCGGCCGCCCGTTCATGCGTTGCCGCCAGACATTCGTCCAGCGTATCCAGCGCCAGCACATCCAGGCCACGGCGCGCCAGGGCTTCACTACCGAAACCCAGGCCACAACCGATTTCCAGCACTCGTTGCCCCGGCACCAGCGTCGCCATCCAGTCGTAGTCGCCATGACGCACGTAGGACTCGCCTTCATGCGCCCAATAGCCGAGAAAATCACTGACTGTCGCGCCGCTCACGCGTCCTCCCGCTTGGCGTAGATAGCCGGCAGATTGCGCCAGCAGCCACCGGCATCCATGCCAAAGCCGAAGACAAAGCGATCCGGCACCGTCAGCCCGACAAAATCTGCCGCCAGCGGTTTCTGCTTGCCATTGAGCTTGTCGGCAAAAACCACCGTCAGCACTTCGGTGGCACCAAGCGCGAGCAAACTAGCTTTGATCGCCGCCAGGGTCACCCCCTCGTCAAGGATGTCGTCGACCACCAGCACGCTACGTCCGGCAACCGATTTGTCCGGCGCGACTCGCCAGCGAATCTCGCCACCCTGCGTAGCGTCCCCGTAACGGGTAGCGTGCAGGTAATCGAGATCGAGTGGGAAAAGCAGCCTGGTCAGCAGTTGACCGCAAAAGACCAGGCCGCCGTTCATCACACACAGAACCAGAGGATAAGAATCGCCCAGTCGTGCTGCGATTTCCCCGGCCAGGCGCTCGACAGCGGCCGTCACGACCGCTGCGTCATGGATGACCTCCGAGTCAGCGAGCAGCCGGCGTGCTTCAAGTGCCCGCATTTATTCAGCCAGACTTTTCAGGTAGGCATCGAAATCGGCGCCAACTTCCGGGTGGCGGCGACCGAAAACGACGCTGGCCTGCAGGTAACCCAGCTTGGAGCCGCAATCGTAGCGCTGGCCATCGTAGCGGTAAGCCAGCACCTGCTCTTCGCTGAGCAGCGAGGCGATGCCATCAGTCAACTGGATTTCCCCGCCGGAACCCGGCTTGACGTTCTCCAGATGATGGAAAATACGCGGCGTCAGGATATAGCGGCCGACCACGGCCAGCGTCGACGGCGCATCCTCGGGCTTCGGCTTTTCGACGATGGCATTGACCTGCTCAAGACGATCAGCAACCCGGCGGGCATCAACGATGCCGTAGCTCTTGGTGTCGGCACGCGGCACGTCCTGAACGCCGAGCACCGAGCAGCGGTAGTAATCGTAGGTGTCGGTCATCTGCTTCATCACCGGCGTATCGCCGTCGAGCAGATCATCGGCCAGCAACACGGCGAACGGTTCATTGCCGACCACCGGCTTGGCGCACAACACGGCATGGCCCAGGCCCAGCGCTTCCTGCTGGCGGATATAGACGCAGTTGATGTTCTTCGGAATCATGTTGCGCACGAAATTGAGCATTTCGAGCTTGCCGCGATTGGCCAGTTCGTTTTCCAGCTCGTAAGCCTTGTCAAAATGGTCCTCGATGGCGCGCTTGGAACGCCCCGTGACAAAAATCATGTCGGTGATGCCGGCGGCGACCGCTTCCTCGACCGCGTACTGAATCAGCGGCTTATCGACGATGGGCAGCATTTCCTTGGGGCTGGCCTTGGTTGCTGGCAGGAAACGGGTTCCCATGCCGGCAACGGGGAAAACTGCTTTTCTGACTTTCTGCATTTCAAACTCCTCCGTTCAACAATTGAATCAATCCTGCTTCGTCGATGACAGCGACGCCCAGTTCCAGCGCTTTTTCCAGCTTGGAACCGGCTTCTTCACCTGCAACCACATAATCGGTTTTTTTCGATACCGAACCGGCCACCTTGCCGCCCGCCGCTTCGACCATCGCCTTGGCTTCATCGCGCTTCAGCGTCGGCAGCGTACCGGTCAGCACCAGCGTCTTGCCCGCCAGCAACTGCGCTACAGCCGCCACCGGCTCGGCAATGGGCCATGCCACACCGGCTTGCCGCAGGCCGGCGATGACGTCCCGATTGTGCGCCTCGGCGAAGAATGCCGCGATACTCATGGCCACCACCGGCCCGACATCCGGCACCGCCTGCAAAGCCTCGGCATCGGCGGCCATCAGCGCATCGAGATCGGCAAAATGCTTGGCCAGGTCACGCGCCGTCGCTTCGCCAACGTTACGTATCCCCAAACCATAAATAAAGCGGCTCAGCGTCGTCTGCTGCGATCTTTCAATCGCTTCGACCAGGTTCTGCGCTGATTTCTCGCCCATGCGCTCGAGCCCGGCCAGCGTGTCGACCGTCAAGCCATAAAGATCGGCCGGTGTATGCACCAGCCCGGCGTCGACCAATTGTTCAACCAGTTTGTCGCCGAGGCCATCGATATTCATCGCCCGGCGGGCGGCAAAATGCCACAGCGCCTGCTTGCGTTGCGCCGGACAATACAGGCCGCCGGTGCAGCGGGCAATCGCCTCGTCTTCGCCGCGCGTGACGGTCGACCCACATTCCGGGCAGCTTTTCGGCAAGGTAAAAGGCGGATGCAGCGGCTCGCCGCCGAACAAATCGCGCGTCGGGCGCTTCTCGGGAACGATAGCCACGACTTCCGGAATCACGTCACCGGCGCGCCGGACGATGACCATATCGCCAACGCGCACATCCTTGCGCCGGACTTCGTCCTCGTTATGCAGCGTCGCATTGGTCACCGTCACGCCGCCGACGAATACCGGCTTCAGGCGTGCCACCGGCGTAATCGCGCCGGTCCGGCCGACCTGCACATCGATGCCCAGCACTTCGGTCGTCGCTTCCTCGGCCGGAAATTTGTGGGCGATGGCAAAACGCGGCGCACGCGAAACGAAGCCGAGCATCGCCTGCCAATCCAGGCGATTGACTTTGTACACCACGCCATCGATGTCGTAAGGCAGGCCCGGACGCTTTTCGCCGATCTCGGCAAAATAGCCGAGCAAGCCCTTGCTGCCCTGCACCACGCGCCGCTCGCTGGCGACCGGGAAACCCCAGGCGGCGAGCTTGTTCATCAATTCGCCGTGCGTTTTGACGGCGACGGCCTCGGCGCCCAGGCCGACACCATAGGCGAAGAAGGACAAGGGGCGGCTGGCGGTAATTTTTGAATCGAGCTGGCGCAAGCTGCCGGCGGCGGCATTGCGCGGATTGGCGAATTCCTTGTCGCCGCGCTCGCGCTGGCGGTCGTTGAGTCGGGCGAAATCGGCCTTGAACATCAAGACTTCGCCGCGCACCTCGATCAGCGCCGGCCAGCCCTCGCCCGCCAAACGCAGGGGAATACCGCGCAATGTGCGGAGATTGGGTGTCACCTCTTCGCCGGTCGCACCGTCGCCACGGGTTGCACCGCGCACGAACAGGCCGTTTTCGTAGGTCAGGCTGATCGCCAGGCCGTCGAATTTCGGCTCCACGGCATAGTCGACCGCAACAATGCTTTCCAGGCCGTCGCGCACGCGCTGATCGAAAGCCTCGACTTCGGCAGGCGCAAAGGCATTGTTCAATGACAACATCGGCACGCCATGGACGTGCGGCGGAAATTCCTTCAGCGGCGCCGCCCCCACCCGCTGCGTCGGCGAATCTGCGGTCAACAGCTCCGGGAAGGCATTTTCCAGGGACTGCAGTTCGCGGAACAGCTGGTCGTACTCGGCATCCGGAATCGTCGGCTGGTCGAGTACGTAGTAAGCGTGATTGTGCCTTTCGAGTTCGCCACGCAGGCAAGCCGCCCGTGCGGCTGCCACGGCCGCCGACATCAGGAGAACAGCCGCAGCGCCTGCGGCGAACCGGCCTGCAGGCCAAACGAGCTCATCTTCGTCTGGGTCCGGCCAATGAATTCGCGCCGGATGTGCTCCAGTTGCGCATCGGACAAGGGCTGGCAATTGTCATCAACCAGCGTGCCCTGCAAGGTATCGGCAAAGCGCTGGGCGATTTCGGTCATCTGCGCGAAAACCCGCTCGCCGTTTTCCACCCGCGGCACGTCGATGGTGAAGGTCAAACCATGCGTC
The DNA here is from genome assembly GCA_030824535.1 of Azonexus sp. Taxonomy (GTDB): domain Bacteria; phylum Pseudomonadota; class Gammaproteobacteria; order Burkholderiales; family Rhodocyclaceae; genus Azonexus. Next base: position 16,441 of record JAVBXO010000107.1, read on the forward strand.
GTCATCGTGCGCAAGGTATCGGACGAGAACGGCGTATTTTCGTAATTTTGCAGGCTGAATTGCACGCGCCCGGTATCGTCAAGACGAACGAAGGCACCATCACTGCCCAGCACCATGCCCGCGGCTTCAGCGAGCGCGCGAATCTTGGTGCCGGCAAAAAGAGTGCCGCGAGTAATCAGGTTGATGCCAATTTCCAGGTCAACTGCCGCACAGAAGCGATCAATCTCGGTCGCCTGCTCCAGCACCGAAAACTGCGGCATCGACGCCACCGCCATCAATTCATCGGCCATCACCGACATGGCGTTCTTGAACAGCAGCAAATCGTTCTCGGACAGTGGGCCACGCCGATCAACCAGTTGCAGGCCAATACGTAGACGACGAACCGGAAAAGTCGAGGCCGAGCTCAGATTGACCCACTCGCGGGTCCGCTCATTGAGCGCCACCCAATGCACCGGCTTGTTCAGGCGACCAAGCAGCGAACGCTGCGTGGCCAGCACCTGCTCAACCGGCACCGGATCGACCAGTTCCATGACCACGACGAATTCCAGCCGGGAATCGAGCAAGCTGACCGGCACTTCGCTGATCGTCGCTTCGTCGCCCTCATCCGCCGACTCATCCGTAAAGTTCGCCGTGGCACCGATATCGGCACGGCCAGCCGCCGCTTCTCCGCTTTCGCCCTGACCGAGCACCGGCTCGGCGCGCTGCCCGGCGCCGGTCGCTTCGTTCTCGGCGCCCTGCGCGCTTCCTGCCTGAAACAATGCATCCTGTTGTTGTGGTTTGAATAGCGCTTCAGCGAGTTTGCGCTGACGATATTCCTGCCATTTGTTGAAACCCAGAACGCCGACAATTGCCGTCGCGCCCAGCCCAATCAATCCCATCTGGAGTTCGGTCATTTAAGCCGCATCCCTCATTTTCAAAGCTTCTTCGATATCCACTTCCACCACGCGCGAAACCCCTGATTCCTGCATAGTGACGCCGACCAGTTGTTCGGCCATTTCCATCGCAATTTTATTATGGGAAATGAACAGGAACTGCGTAGCCCCTGACATTTTCTTGACCATGCCGCAAAAACGCTCGGTATTCGAGTCATCCAGCGGCGCATCCACCTCATCGAGCAGGCAGAAAGGCGCCGGGTTCAGCTGGAACATCGAAAACACCAGCGCAATTGCCGTCAAGGCTTTTTCACCACCAGAAAGCAGGTGGATGCTTGAATTTTTCTTGCCCGGCGGCTGAGCAATGACCTGCACGCCAGAATCGAGGATTTCCTCGCCGGTCATCACCAGCTCGGCCCGGCCACCGCCAAACAATTCCGGGAAAAGCTGGCCGAAATGGCTGTTGACCGTATCAAAGGTCGATTGCAGCAATTCGCGCGATTCGCGGTCAATGCGGCGGATGGCGCTTTCGAGGATCTCCATCGCCTCATTGAGGTCGGCGGCCTGCATGTCGAGATAGCCCTTGCGCTCGGTGGCCGTTTCCAGCTCCTGCAAGGCCGCCAGATTGACCGCGCCAAGCGCTGCAATGGCATTGCCCAGGCGGGTGATTTCCGCCTGCAGACTGGCCGGGCGGGCCGCGCTCTCCATGCCACTCAATTCCTCAAGCAAGGCCGCTTCATCCGCCTCGGCCTGCTGCAAGAGTTCGCTGAACTGCTCGGCGCTGAGCGCAGCCGCCTGCTCCTTGAGCTTCAGATCGCCAATGCGCGCGCGCAGCGGCTCCAGCCCTTCTTCGATACGCTGACGCTGTTCCTCCAGCGCGCGCAAGGCCGCGGTCGCCGCTTCCAGCGCATCACGCCGGGCAGCCAGGGCCTTTTCAGCATCCTGCCGGGCCGCCAGCGCCGTTTGCAAGGCATCTTCAAGCACATCGGCCGGCACCGCCGCAACCTGCTCGGCGCAGGCGCCACGATCCCGTTCGATACGGCTCAATTCGCGCTGGGCCACCGCTTGCTGGGCAAAGATGTCCTGCAATTTGCCTTCGGCTTCGCGCGCCGAAAAACGCGCCTCGCGCAAGGCCCGGTCGAGATCGGCATTGCGCTCACGCTCAGCGCGCACGGCCCGTTCGCATTCGTCAAGCCGCGACTGCGCGCCAGAGACCAGCACACGTATCCGCCCCAAGCCATCGCGAATTTCCTCGATGCGCTCATCAGCGGCCATTTCCCGCTCGCGCTCGCTCTCTTCTTCCTCGGCCAGTTCGGCCGATTGCTCGGCCAGACGTGCCTTCTGCTCACGATGGCGGGTAATGAGCTGCGTCAGCTTCAGCACTTCCATCTGCACCGCATGCAGGCGTTGCTGGCGGTCAGCCAGGTACTGGCGGATTTCGCCGATTTCTTCCTGCTTGTCGGCGTATTGCTCGTCGAAAATTGCCTGTTGCTGGCGTAACTCTTCGACCTTTTCCTCGCCCTGCGCCACCGCTTCGGCCAGCGCTTCGATTTCCCGCTGCCGTTCGAGCAGGCCGTGCTCGCCCTTATCCGGCGCGAAAAAGGTCAGGCTGCCCGGCGTCAGCAAGTCGCCGTCGCGCGTCACGACACTTTCGCCCGCCTGCAACTGTGGGCGCAACGCCAGAGCCTCCGCCAGCGTTGCAGCAATCCGCACCGGCCTCAGCCATTCAGCAAGCGCGGCCGCGACAACCGGGTCGGCACTGCGCACATGCGTCAGCAGCATTTCTGCGGTCGACGCCGCGTTGACCGCAGAAATGCCTGGCAAAGTCAGGTCCGCCAACGACAGATCCGGCAAAGTCAGTGCCAAGCGCGCGGCCGGCCGGTCGTCGAGCCAGGCCAGCAGGCGCTCAGGATCATCGCAGGCAATCGCCGACAGACGCTCGCGCAGGACCGCTTCAACCGCCGTTTCCCAGCCGCTGTCGACGTGGATTTTCTGCCACAGCGGCAGCGCTTGCTCCAGACCATGGCGACGCAACCATTCCGGCAATTTGCCGGCGGCCTGGGCCTTGGCCTGCAACTGCTGGAGCGCGGCGTGGCGAGCCTGGACGGCGGCGAGTTCGCGCTCGCTGCGCTGCAATTCCACCAGCGCCGCCTTGCGCCGGGCATCAACTTGCGGCAATTCCTGCTGCAAGACCTGCAATTGTTGCTGATCGCCGGCCAGTTCCTCGCGCAACAGCGTCAGTTCTTCTTCCTTGTCGGCTAGACGGAGTTCGTCAGGCGCTTCGCCCAAGGTCTCGCCACGCAGCCGTTCGCGGCGCTGGGCCAGGGCCTGCAAGGCGCGCTGGGCATGACCCTTGTGCGTCAGCTCAACCTGCAATTTCTGCTCGCTGGCGGCAGTGCGAGCTTTCAGGCGCTGCAATTCTTCCTGTGCCTGCGCGTGATCCTGCTCGACCTGCGGCGCGATATTCATGTGTTGATGCAGACGCTCGTCAGCTTCATCGACACGCAGCCGGGTGATTTCCTGCAATTCTTCCCAGCGCAGGCGGTCGACCGCGAGTTTCTCGGCGGTCTGCGTCCATTGCGCCAGCTCGCTTTCCAGTTGCACCAGGCGCGCTTCAAGCTGGCTGCGCGATTCGCGACGATGGCGGATTTCCGCCTCGAGCCGGGCAACCTCGGCATTGGCGTTGTACATCTCGCTTTGCGCCAGATGCAGCGCGTCGCCGGCGGCAAAATGCTGCTCGCGCGTCGCTTCGGCGCGCACTTCGGTTTCGCGCAAGGCCGCACTCTGGCCTTCG
>JAVBXO010000025.1 GCA_030824535.1 Azonexus sp.
GCCTGGATTGCCCTGCCCGACGCGCTGCCCGCCGCGCCCGGACAACCGGAGAAAAACTGATGACCATCCTGCCCGCCATGCCTTCCCTGCCCGAACACCGCCTGTCCATCGTCATCCCGATGTACAACGAACAATTGTGTGTGGCACCGATGGTCGAGCGCGTCCATGAATGCCTGGCCGACTACCCCTGGCCATGGGAGCTGATTTTTGTCGACGACGGTAGCAGCGACGATACGGTCAAGGAAATCCGCAAGGCCAGTGCCGCGCGCGGCCACCATGTCCGCTGTGTCGAACTGGCGCGTAATTTCAAGCAGACCGCCGCGATGCAGGCCGGCATCGACGCCGCCGAAGGCGATGTCATCGTCACCCTCGACGGCGACCTGCAGAACGACCCGGTGGACATTCCCCGCCTCGTTGCCCGCCTGCTCAACGAAGACCTTGATCTGGTGGCTGGCTGGCGCTTGAAGCGCCAGGACGGCCTGTGGCTGCGCAAGATTCCGTCGCGCATCGCCAACCGCCTGATCGGCCGCGTCACCGGCCTGCGCCTGCACGATTACGGCTGCAGCCTCAAAGCCTTCCGTGGCGAAGTCATCAAGAGCGTGCGCCTGTACGGCGAGATGCACCGCTTCATCCCGGCCTGGCTGGCGACCGTAACCTCGCCGCGACGCATTGACGAAGAGCCGGTATCTCACCACCCGCGCACGCTGGGCCAGTCGAAATACGGCATTTCGCGCACCTTCCGCGTCATCCTCGATCTGCTGGCGGTGTATTTCTTCCTGCGCTTCCGCGACCGCCCCGGCCACTTCTTCGGCGGTGCCGGCCTGGCGCTGAGCACGCTGGGCTCCGGCATCCTCGGCTACATGGGCATCCTCAAGCTGTGCGGCGAAGACATCGGCACCCGGCCACTGCTGATGCTCGGCTTCTTCGTGCTGTTGGGCGGCCTGCAATGCATCCTCACCGGCGTGCTGGCCGAAACCCTGTCGCGCGTTTATCTCGGCAGCGGCGACGGCAGCTCCTATGTCCGCCGTCACCGCAAGGAAGATTCGCGCGAACCCTCCTGGCATCAACCGGAAGACGGCCAGCCATCATGATTCGAATCGTCGCCCGACTGCTACCCTTACTGCTCCCCTTGCTGCTGCTGTTGCCGAATCTCGGCGGCGCGCCGTTGTTCGACGTTGATGAAGGCGCTTTTTCGGAGGCAACGCGGGAAATGCTGGCCAAGGGTGACTACCTGTCGACCTGGCTCAACGGCAATCCGCGTTTTGACAAACCGATCCTGATCTACTGGCTGCAGGCTCTGTCGGTCAGCATTTTTGGTGTCGTCGACTGGGCCTTCCGCCTGCCCTCGGCGCTGGCGGCCGCCTTCTGGTGCTACGCCGTCAGCCGCTTTGCCGGCGAATTCATCGATGATGAAGCCGGCAAACTGGCCGGCATCGTCGCCCTGACCTGCCTCGGCGTGCAGCTGATCGGCCGCGCCGCGACTGCCGACGCGCTGCTCAACCTCCTGCTGACGCTGGCCCTCACCGACATCTGGCGCTACATCGCCAAGGGCTCGCCGTGGGCCGGCCGCCGCGCCTTCCTGTGGATCGGCCTGGGCATCCTGACCAAGGGCCCGATTGCCGTGCTGATTCCCGGCGCCAGCCTGCTGCTGTGGTGCTTCACCTACCAGCGCTGGACGCCGCTGGGCAAGGCCCTGAAAGACCCGTGGAGCTGGTTGCTGCTGCTCGGCACGGCGCTGCCCTGGTACATCGCTGCCTACCTCATCCACGGTCAGGCCTTCATCGACGGTTTTTTCCTCAAACACAACGTCCAGCGCTTTTCCGGACCGCTCGAAGGCCACGGCGGCAGCAGCTTTTACTACCTGCTGATCGTACCGGTGCTGCTCTTTCCCTGGCTGCCCTGGCTGCTCAAGGCCATCGGCGGCATCGGCGGCGACTGCTATGACCCGCTCAAGCGCTTCCTGTGGCTGTGGTGCGGCTTTGTCATCCTGTTCTTCTCGCTCTCGGGCACCAAACTGCCGCACTACGCGCTGTACGGCTGCACACCGCTGTTCATCCTGATCGCCAGCCGCCACAACGCCATCCGCAGCCCACTCGGCGGCCTGCCGCTGCTCGCCCTGCTCGGCCTGTACGCCGCCGTACCGCTGCTGCTGCAGACCTTCCCGGTACGCGATGCCTTCTACGCGGCGCAAATCGCCCGCCTCGGCGAAGTCCAGCCCTTCGGCGGCATCTGGCCACCGCTCATCGCCATCGCCTTCACCACCTTCGTGCTGCTCGCCTGGCAAGCCCAGGTCTGGCAACGCGTCGCCCTCGGCGCCCTCGTCGCCAATCTGGTGATGTCGCTGTGGCTGGCGCCGCTGCTCGGTGAATTGCTGCAAGGGCCGGTCAAACGCAGCGCCGAAGTGGCGCGCAGCATGCATGAACCGGTGGTTCAGTGGCAGGCGCACTGGCCAAGTTTCAGCGTTTATCTGCAGGCCGAAACCGAACTCCGCGACCCCAAACCCGGCGAACTCGC
>JAVBXO010000382.1 GCA_030824535.1 Azonexus sp.
CATTCCGCTGCGAAAAGTACGCTTGGCTTGAAAAACATCGCAATGAGCTGCCGCTGTCAGAAAAATTGGAAATCTTCCCCTTCAAGAGGTTTTTACAACAGCCTCTTGAAGGGGAGGGAGTGAACATGTTGGCAATCTGAAAATCAGCTCATTTCACTGGTCGCCCGCAAAATTCACTCATCTTCATCATGCAACTGGAACTTGCTCGCCATTTGCTGTTGCAGGTTGGGCGGTACGGCGGCATAGCGGGCGAGTTCGATGCTGTAGCTGCCCTGGCCACCGGTCAGCGACTTCAGGCGTGACTGGTAGTCGTTGAGTTCGGCCAGCGGCACTTCGCCGCTAATCGCCGCCAGGCCATGGCTGCGCCCGTCGGTGCCGGTGATATGCCCGCGCCGCCCGGAAAGATCGCCGCTGAGGTCACCAATCGCGGCTTCCGGGACAATGATCTCGATGCTGACAATCGGTTCCAGCACGATGGGTTTGGCGTTGCGGATGGCTTCGATGACCGCCTTGCGAGCGGCGACGGTAAACGCCACTTCCTTGCCGTCGACCGCATGCGTCTTGCCATCGAACACCGTGACCTTCAAATCCTCGACCTCGTAGCCGGCAATGACGCCGCCCGCCAACGCCTGACGCACGCCCTTTTCGACGGCAGTCATGAAGACGCCGGGAATCACCCCGCCCTTGACGGCATCGACGAACTCGAAGCCTTCTCCCCGGCCCTTGGGCTCAATGCGCAGATGCACTTCGCCGAACTGCCCGGCGCCACCCGATTGCTTCTTGTGGCGATACATCGCTTCAGCCTGGCCGGTGATGGTTTCGCGATAGGGAATGCGCGGCGGCTGGGTATCGACTTCCAGCTTGTACTGCGCCGCCATCTTGGCCAGCTTGGCCTTGAGGTGAATTTCGCCAAGCCCGCGAATGACCGTCTCGTTAGTCGTCGGATGCCGCTCAACGATGAAGGTCGGATCTTCCATCGCCAGCTTGCCGAGAATGTCGAAAAGCCGCTGTTCATCGCCCTTTTTCCTGGTTTCGACCGCCAACCCGGCCATCGGCTGCGGAAATTCCAGCGGCACGAGATGAATGTTGTCCTCGTCATGTGAATCGTGCAGCACGCAATCGAATTCGATGTCGTCAATCTTGGCCACCGCGCCAATGTCGCCCGGCAGCAACTCATCGACTTCAATGGTGTCCTTGCCCTGCAACTGGTACAAATGCCCGAGCTTGATCGGCCGCTTGCCATCGCCGACAAAGAGCTGCATGTCCTTCTTCACCGTGCCCTGATGGACGCGGAAGACGCCGATTTTGCCCAGGTAGGGATCGGCCACGACCTTGAAAACATGCGCCAGCACATGCTTGCCGGCGTCGGCTTCAGCCGAAAAAGCCACGGCCTCGCCCCCCGGCTCGCCCTTGTAGAAGGGCGGCGGATTGCTTTCCGTCGGATTCGGCGCCAGCGTTGCCAGCACATGCAGCAATTCCTTGATGCCGGCACCGGTCTTGGCCGAAGTAAACAAAATCGGGATCAGGTGGCCTTCACGCAAGGCCTTCTCGAAGGGCGCATGCAGGTCGGCAACACTGGGATCAGCGCCATCTTCCAGATACTGCGCCAGCAGGTCTTCGTCTTCCTCGACGATCTGGTCGATCAGCGCGCGGTGGGCGCTGGCGACCGACTCGAAATCGGCATCACCGGCTTCGTGCTCCAGCACTTCCACGACCTCCGCGCCGCCATGCGCCGGCAAATCGAGGATCATGCATTGCTTGCCAAAACGCTCACGGATGTCAGCCACCAAGCCGGGCAAATCAACGTTGTCCGCGTCGATCTTGTTGATGACGATCATCCGGCACAACTTGCGCTCGGCGGCATGACGCATCATGCGCTCGGTCATCAATTCCACGCCGCTCTGGGCATTGACCACGATCAGTGCGGTATCGACCCCGGCCAGCGCAGCAATCGCCTGGCCGGCAAAATCGGGATAACCGGGGGTGTCGAGCAAATGGACCTGCGTGTCTTCATAGGCAAAGTTAAGCACCGACGAATTCAGCGAATGCCCGGCCTCTTTCTCCTGGCTATCGAAATCGCTGACGGTGTTGCCTTTTTCGATGCTGCCTTTGGCGGCAATCCTGCCTGTTGCATAGAGCAGGGATTCGGCCAGCGAGGTCTTGCCACTGGCGCCATGTCCGATCAGGGCCACGGTCCTGATGCTTTTTATTGTTTTTTCGCCCATTTTCTTCTCCAGAATAGTTTTCAACGCGAGCAAGCGGATCACCATCCATTTCAGGACTATCCCGCTGGCAGCAAGCCATTCCGCAGAAAGGCAGCAAGCAATGAGAGGTGACCTGAAGACTCTATGACGCTACGCGAAAACTCGCAAGCCGATTGCTCATCTGGAATCAACTTCACGAATATGCAGATTGGCCCGCGAGCTGGGCACAACGTCAAAGCGCCAGCGCAACATCGAGGGAACCGGGTTGCCAGACCAATAACCGGGCATGAAGCGCGCCTTCATCAATACCTGGCGGGCGCGCTGCGTCAAGGCAGCCGGCAGCTTGCTTTCCTCCGGCTCCACCATGACGACTTCGCCCGCTTCATTGATGAAAACGCGAAAAATCGACTCGCCGGGATGCGTCAAGTCCAGTTCCAGATCCTGATCAATATCAGTCGGCAAAGGCGTCAACAACACCGGGTAGCGATTCAACTCACTGCGCGTGTAGTACTTGACGGGCAAGGGCGAAGACTTCGCATTTGCGGCAGACACTGCCGTTTCACGCGAGTTTTTACCAGCGGCTTTCGTCGTCGGCAGCGGTTCGCTGGGCGCGGGTTGCGGCGAAGTCGCTGTCGGCGACGGCAGCGACGACTGGGACTCGGGAAGGGCAGCAGGGCGAAAACTGCTGACAATCAGCGGGCCTGACGGCTTGAGCCCATCCCCCCCGGAACGATGGCCACCTTCCAGCGAGAAGATCAGCGCATGCAAGGCTGCGGAAAACAGCAGGCAGATTGCTAACCGGCCGAGAGGACTTCCCGTAAGATTTTTTCTAAGCACAGGCGTACAACTTCATTCCAACGAGACGCCCGACGACAAAGGCAGGACAAGCATTCAATCTCTACTCAACCGAAACACCGACATGGCAGAGGGCAAACACTGGGCAAATTCGTCCTCAGAAAAAATTTCGGCAGCAAGGCACATGAAAACATGTGCCTTGCTGCCGAAAATACATCAGAGACTTAGTCGGTGATTTCGCGCCAATTGACACGTCGGGTAAGCAAGCCAGCCCCCGAGCCTTGTTGTGCGGTCTGCACCGCCTTGCTGCCATCAGCCTTGGTAATTTTCACCCGCGCCCCGGAAGGCAGACCAATCACCGTAAAACCGACCACGATTGAATCACTGACCAGCGTACCAGCAGGGAGCCCCGGACTAAAGCCCGATCCCGCGCAATAATTAAACTGGTACATATTACTGCGCCCCCCCGTACCGCAGGCTGCAGACCCCGAAGCTACCGGAATCGTCGACAAGGCAATCAGATTGCCATTGACCAGCACCGGGTCCAGTGAAATCCGCTCGCCGGAGTTCCTGTCAAGATCGACAAACCATCCTGCCTGGGTCGTCAGGTCAACCGGATTCGTTGACAGCGCATACCCACCGGTTATCGACGACAAGGTTTGCTCGACCATGCCGCTGTTGGCCCTCAACTCCCCCCAGGAAGTTGTCGAGTCACGCACACCCCAGATGGTTTGCAACTGGGTGTCATTGACATCGGGTGAGCCCAGATAGCTACCAGTACCGACAAAAACCATTCGCTGCGTACCGCACTGTCCGCTCTCGGGACGCGCCGTAATCGGCTGCGCAGTCCCGGACGCATCGGTCACCAGCGCCAACTTGCTGACGGTATAGCTGGCAAGGTCAAAGCGCCAGAGATTACCCAGCAGGTCGCCACCAAAAACCAGGGAGGACTTGTTATCCACTTGGGCATCATTGACGAAATCCGAGATTTTTGCCATACCGCTGGGGGTTGCCGTTGTCCCGGTATTGTTGTCGATCTTGTGCAGGAGTGCCCCGGTCTGCGCATCCAGGATATACAAGTGGCCCTCGCCATCCCCAGGCGATACATTGTTATAACCTGAAGCAATGATCACGATCCATTTGCCATCCGAGATACGTTTGGTGATGATCGGCTCGCCATAGCTATAGCCGATATCAGCATCGCTGCGTAGAGGACAAATCGCCGAGTCGTGGCAGATTTCCCAAAGGGGCAAGGGGTTGCCAGGATCAGTAATATCAAGTGCGTAGTACCCACGCCCGCCCCGGTTCAAGCCACCGACGAGAATGGTCTTCCAAGCGTCGCCAATATAAACGTCAGCCGCAATCGGGTTACCGTCAACATAGTAGTGATGGTCAGCTCCGTAAGAGGTATTTGCCAGTATATACATTTCCGGCATGACAATTCGTGGCACATAGGCCCAGCGCTCGGAGCCATCGGAAACATTGAACGCATGCAGCATGCCATCGTTACCCCCGGCATAGATCATTGCATCGCGTGTGGCATTCTCGGCAACAAAAGCTGCATAGCCTGCATCGGCAAACTTCTTGCTCGGTTTCGAAACATAGGCTGGCCTCGAACCCGCGATATCGCCGAGGATATGATCCCGCTTGCGGAAAACCTCGACCGCAGTGGCAGAGGTATCCGTCGGATCAGTCAGGTAGTGCTCATAGGCCCGCTGCCCGCGCAAATAATTCAGCAGGTACTCGCCAGTATTTGCCTGAGTCTTTTCATCACCGGTCAGCGAGACACATTGTGACCAAACCCCGGTTCCGGCGCATTTATTGTTAAACCATGCCCGCTCTGCAGTCGTGAGGTTGCCCCAAGTAAATTCACGCCGCGAGGATGTCGTCGAACCTATCGTATAAATCGTTCGCGTATCGCTGTTATCCGAAGAGCGGCTATCGAGTTGGTCACGCGCCGCCCAGGCAATAGTGGCCAGTGTTTCACCGGTCGCCGTATCTATTCCCTGGGCAATCAGTTCGCCATCCCATTTTACGGTTCTGAAGGTTGCACTGAACTCGTAGTTATCTTCTTGGGTGACATTTGGCGTCGAAGTCGAGGAAGCCGCAGCAGCACCAACGCGAATCTGCAGGGAATTCAGGGCTGAGGACAGGCCACTGGCCAGCGAGGCAGGATCCTTGGCGCTGAAATATTTCCCATGCCCAGTCACAGCCGCGTGCCACAAGTCATCCACCGCGCTGGGTTTATCGGCAAGCGCTTCCGGCCAGTTACAAGCTCCCGTCTTCCAAGGGCAACCCGAATCACCAGTCCGGATACGGTAATAATCACCGCTGGTGGCCGTATCGTAGTCTGAGCGGTAGACCATCTCGCCATCGATCCCAAGACTCAGGGTATAGGTACTCATGTGCTGGGCAGGATTATTGTCCTTATCGCTGACCGGAACATTATCCTCCTTGTCGGGGCGAAGATCATTGCGGTAATAGTAGGCAGCCACATCCGACAGGGAATTGTCATAGCCCAAAGCGCCGTCATAACAGCCATTGACCCGGCTACAGAATTTGGCGGGATCGTCTACGTTATCCCAATCGCCGATGTCGAAAGACGAATCTCCGTTCCAGAAGCCATCCGAAGAAAGAATCGTGAAATTTTGCTGGCAAGTATGCTCAATTGGGCTGTTTGTATTACTCAGAGTCCCCTCGAAGTACTTCCCGGCAGTTTGCAGCGCGCTGCGCAAAGGCGTACCACTGCTGCCACCGGCAGCGAACAACTTGGTATACCAGTTGCTTTTCTGTGTCGATGTCAGGTCCGCGACTGGCAACCAGTTGGTTCCCCCGGTAGCAAGATTGTTGAACGTGCCGTTATTGATAGTATTGAAGCCCAATCGGTATTTTTCACCAAGCGGTAAAAAGGCTTTACTGGCCGCGGATTTCATCATCTGGTTACGCGTCCGGTAATAAGTGTACCAATTGGCAAAATTGGTCATTTCTTCGTCGTAACTGCAGCTAGTCGTCGACGTCAGGCAGTCACTGCGCGCTGAAGCGCGGGGATAGGTCGTTCTGCTTGAGACAATATCGACCCGCTCAAACGGCGAATATGAATCGGCGCCAGCCGTAAAGCTGGTCACCGTCGTCGGGACAGATGAAGAAACCGTCACACCGCCGCTCAAGGTTGGCGGCGTCGAAATGACCACGCCACCGGAAACAGTGAAGATGATCTGGTAACCATTCGCTGCCGCGCCGGTATTGGCATCGATATAAAACGAAACGTTGGTGGAGCAATTCTTTGAGCCCACCGTCGTATCGTTTCGTGAAAAATAGTCCCACGGCGTGCTGGTAACGTAGCTATTGATCTGATTACAGATCGCCTTCCCCGCGTTCTTCCGATTGGTACTGCTATTCGAGCCAAAACTCAGCGTGCTATTGAGAATTTCAACAAAGGGTCCGCCGGCCGGGCCCACCTTGACGCTGGTCAATTTACCGCTACCGCCCCCGCTATTGGACACGGTAATCGCCGACGCCGTCCGCGCCAGGGCCGTGGTCGAGGTCGTTGACGGCGACGTAACGGTAATGGCGTAGCCCGCGCGGGAATCGTCGATCACCGGCGTCGTACCGCCTGTTGCCGTCGTAGCAATGATCGCTACCGTATCACTGGCAATGGTCCCCAGCGAATAAGCACTGTAAGGCGAGCTGCCACAACCGGGAGCAGTCGTGCTGGAGCCGGCGCACGCGACATACTCGGGGGTGGAGTTGTAAGAATTGATTGCATTGGCAATCGCTGTCGCCATGGCGGCACGCGTTGTCGTCGTGTTGGTACCGGTTGCTGCGGTCACAGAAGAACCGATAACCGAGACGCCATTGATCTTGATGTCAGAAATACTGGTCGAAGCGGTCGCTAGTGAATCGCCAACCTTCAAGGTGCCAAAGGAAGCCGTTGCACCACTCATCCCGCCAAAACGCGGTACGGTGAAACTACCAACGCGTCGCCCCTGGCAAGTTCCGCTGGCCGGCGTTTTGGCATTCGCATTGGTGGAGGAAGTACACCAACGCATCCGCGAGGAATAGGGATAACCGGCCGGCGCCGCACTCCCTGGCGTTACCGCGACGCAAGAAGTCAAGGCTTCGTCAGAACAGTATTCCCAAACCTTGATATTGAAGTAATACGGTGCCCCATAACGATATTTAACCTTACTCGAACCATCAACCCCGTAAATATAGGGGTCTGACTTTATGCTCGAATAGTTATTAGCATAGATAAAACTGCTGCTGTTAGTTTTGCAAAGGGTCGTACTGGTCGGCGAATCTCCCGTCGACGTGCAGTAAGCACGATCCGGATAAGCGGTGACCAGGTTGACATAACTTGTAGTTGTCCCCAGCTGATTCTTATTTTGCTTGTTGAATCCATCCGTCCGAACAGAAGTCCAATTCGTCGTATTGGTTCGGTCCTGTGACAGGAAACTCAGCGCCCCCTGTGTGCTCGTGCCATCGTAAGCAACCGGCGGAGAATAGGTAATATCCGGGTTGTAATACTGCCGGTTAAACATCGCACTCATAAACGGAGGGTCACCAAGCACGCCTGAATACTTCGGTGCGAGGCTGGTGTTTGAGTCATTGACATAATCCGGCAGGTACTCCCACTGCATACTGCCCGAATCATCCAGCACAAACAGCACATTAGGCTTTACCGATACCGAACCGGCGATATTTGCCAAAGGCACCAGTGAGAGTTCCTTCAGGTCCGCCCCGGCCTGGGGCAAGGCCAGCATGCCCATGCCAGCCAGCAGGGCCGCACGTATCGTTCTTGCGGTCGACCGTTTGTTCAAGGTTGTTTTCATGACATGCATCCCGGTAAATTTACCCATCCCAAAGTCACAATGACACCTGGGAATCAAGCAGGAAGAAGAACGGTTGTCTGGATATAACTGCGAGTACCACGATCAGCCAGCACGCGGATGGTTATGCGGTAGGCAACATAATCAGCACCGCCACCATTTTTCTGCTCATAGCCACTCTGCTTGCTGCTTGTCTCCGCACTTCCACCGGCGGAACCAACAGCGGTTGAACAGAAATTGGTTTGACCGCCAACAGTGGCAAGTCGAGCAGCATTGGGGAACCGACACAAACGATGGATCATGTATTCGATTTTGTTGCCCGCCACATCAGTTGCAACAACAACCGGCGTACAGGCACCCGTCCACTTTGTGGTCGGGTCCCAACCCGCAGGAGTATCGTCATCGGCATGCTGGCTGGAACAGTAGCCCATCGCCGCATTGCTATTGTTACGCTGCGTTGGTGTTTGTGCGTTCAACCAGGCGACAGCAATCTGGATACCCCGTTCAGCAGCCAGCGTCGCGCTATGCTTGAATGCCAGATTACCGGCTACCAGCGTTGCCGTATCGACAGTTTTGATCAACGCCACAGAACCGATCATCAAGGCAGCCAGCATGATCAAGGCTATCGGCAGCGACAAGCCGCTCTGCCTGGTCGTGGAAACCACATGCTCCCGGATCATTTTTGACTCCAGATCAGATTGCGTATCGGCACGACGGTTTCGGCAACCCGATATCGATAGCAACGTCCGTTCGGCACATCAGCAAGGTTATAGCTACCAAAACTCCATTTCACACTGGGCTCAGCGTCCGTTCCACTGGTCTTACAGTTCCCCGAACTGTCGGGCTTGTCCATTTGCTCCAGACGTATCACCAGCGCTATCCGAACCGCCGTCAGCCGCAGCCAGTCATCATCATCGTCAGTAATGCCATCGTTATCAGCATCCAGTGTAGCGTTAGACCATTTAAGGCCTTCGGCAACAGTATTAAACCCATACTGTGCCTGGAACATGACCACATCCTCAAGAATATCGTCACTGGTCTGGGTAAGCAGCTCTTCCCTTGTCAGAACACCATTGACCACGGAATAACGAATAAACGTCGGATTTGGACCAATATTGATCAATCTTGCATCACTGCTATAAGCCACTCCAGTACCTGCCGGATTGTTAAAACGCATCCCTGCTACTGCGGTCAGGTGCGGCACATCCGTACTGTTGGCGGCAGCACCAGATACTTCTGCAAGGGCGCATGCGGCACCACCTTCCTGGACGACGAGAAAAACATCCCCTTTGATAAACCCGTAATTGCTATTTGTTATATAAGACGAGGCATCACCGGCATGATTCGAAAAAAGCCCTGTTTCAACGAAACGACGTATATCACCAGCACGAATATCCAGCGTGGCCGAGCCTGCACCGACGCCCGGCGTGATCGCAACAGGGAACAGTTGATTGATCACCAGCGTAGAAGCATTCGATTGACGATAGACCGAAAGAGAGCAACCAATCGAATCCCTATGATTCAAGCCATTGCCCGCAATCGACAGATCTCTCCGGAGTTGGCTAAGGACGACGCTGCTGGAGTCCACAGCCCCCCCCCCACCCACTGTCGTGCGCTTTTGATCTTCAAAATTAATTCCCACCTGCATCAGAACCAGCATCGAGACCAAGCCGATGACTGTCGCGACCATCAACTCGACCAGGGAGATACCCTTCTGACACCTTATGCGGGAAAGCTGCCAATTACTCATTACAACTCCTACGGAGGATTTCTGTTGATAGCCGTCACGATTTGATGCTGGTGCAATACGCCATCGGGCATTTTCCACCGAATCGTCAAAGTCACAACATTATTGGCTGCCGAAGAAATTATCGGAGGATAAGTAGCTCCACCGGGTAACAGACGAACCTTCTCCAGCCAGGCAACTGGCAGGGCATTGGCATTATTGACATAGGCCGGCAACACGTTAGTCATGTCCGCGGTATCAACCCAGATCTGGTTAATCAACTCATCCGCCAATTCCGTGGCCTCGACCCGATAACGCGCATCGCTGACCGCTGAGACGGAGACAGCCTGCAAGCCAATAATGCCCAATATCCCGAAAGCAATAATCAGGACAGCAATCAAGGACTCCAGCAGTACGACGCCTCGTTGCTTGTGCCCGCAATCTGCTTGCGCAACCAAGATTTTCATCGGACTAGTCCTTACTCTCGACAAGCACGCGTATCACCCGCAACGACACGTGGATCACACATGCGTATTGAGCCACCTCGCCCAACGGTCACCCGTAAAGCACGCTTGTCCTCTGAGTCCATATCAGGGTTATCAAATGACAGTGCCTGAAACTGGGCCAGATTGGCACATGCTCGCCATCCGTTAGGACCGAATACGACGATGCTGCCTCCTGCGTCCGTTGTCGCTGCCAAATCCGAAAACGCCGCAACGGTCACATTATTACTTTGCGATGTAGGAAGCCTTTTCTGAATCACTGAATCTGCCAAGTCATCATCAAACTGACAGTTTTGCGGTTGATTCGCACCATCCACTATTTCCCGCTGAACCTGCCATCCACCATCCGTACCAATAAGGCTGAAACGAATCCGCGCATTGCCACGCACAGCTTCCGAGCGAGCGAGCTGCAAACCCGACAGCGCTGAATCAGCAACCGTTCGAATTTTGGAATTGCCAATCAATGTGATAAACGACGGCACTCCAACGGCCAGCACAATGACCAGCACGCTTAGCGTAACCAGTACCTCGATCAAGGTATGCCCGCCTTCGTGCAAGCCCAGTCGGAACACGATTAACACCCTCCCTTGCGGGTAACCCAGCAAGACGTACTGGTCGCCCAACCAGACGGCGCATCGGGCGTGGCCTGCTCATTATTCTGATTGATGGTCATCGTAAAACCCACTGTACCAGAGGCACTGCCAGTTGCAGTGATCGTGTAGGCATTCCCCACCCCATTGCATCGATAGACGAAATTGGCACTATCTACTGGGCAAGGCATGTCGTCATATTTCCGGTTATCCTGATAGTACTGTTCAGCACGCACCCTGCCGTTAGCCAGACCTGACTGAGCCTCGGTCAGACGGCCACGCGTTACATACTCCTGGTATTCAGGTACGGCAATGGCTGACAGGATGCCGACAATCGCCACAACCACCATCAATTCAATCAGCGAAAAGCCACTTGCCTGACCTGTACTTGCACGAACGCTCATCTTTATTCCCTCCGTAAGCTATCTTATTCACTACTCTTGCTGAAGCGCGAACATTCCCGACGAACAGGTTGTTTTGTCGGATAAGCGTACAAGCCTCAGTGTTGAAGCCCCCCCAAAAAGCACTGGGGTTTACTTGTTTTTTTTTGGTCGCTGCCAGCCTGACAAGGTAAGCTGCTTGGCGCGTGAAACCGTCAAGGTATCAGGCGGGGCATCCTTGGTCAGCGTCGTCCCAGCGCCCAAGGTGGCACCACGACCAACAGTGACCGGCGCAACCAGTTGGGTGTCCGAGCCGATAAAGGCATCGTCCTCAATCACCGTTTTCCATTTGTTGACGCCATCATAGTTGCAGGTGATCGTACCGGCACCAATATTGACCCGCCGCCCGACCTCCGCATCGCCAATGTAGGCCAGGTGATTGGCTTTTGACTGAGCAGCCACCTTGCTGTTCTTGATTTCGACAAAATTGCCGACATGCACCTCGGGCCCAAGCTCGGTACCCGGACGCAAGCGGGCATAGGGACCCAAAATGCCGTCTGGACCGATCTTTGCCCCTTCAAAATGGCAAAAAGCCGAGACTCGCGTTCCGGCAGCAATGCTGACATTCTTCAAAAAACAATAGGGGCCGACTTCCACCGCATCGCCAAGCTCAACCCGCCCCTCGAATACGCAACCAACATCTATAAAGACATCCCGTCCATGGTGGAGTTCACCGCGGATGTCGATGCGTGCCGGATCGGCCAGTCGCACGCCAGCGAGCAACAATTGCTTGGCCAGATTGTGCTGATGCTGTCGCTCAAGTTCGGCAAGCTGGAGTTTGCTATTGACGCCGAGCACTTCCCATTCCGCCTGCGGCTGGGCGCTATGCACCACCATGCCCTCATTAACCGCCATGGCGACGATATCGGTCAGGTAATACTCGCCTTGGGCATTATCGTTGCCCAGCATGCCCAACCATTTGGCGAGGCTGGCAGTGGGTACAACCATAATCCCGGTATTGACTTCAGAAATACCCTTCTCACCCGGGGTAGCGTCTTTTTCTTCAACGATCCGACAAATAGCGCCAGCGGCGTCACGAACAATGCGACCGTAGCCTGAAGGCTGGTCGAGATTGACGGTCAGGATCGCCATGGCATCCTTGGCGGCCTGCGCCAAGGCTTGCAAGGTAGCCATGGAAATCAGCGGCACATCACCGTAAAGGATCAGGGTTTGCGCTGCAGCGGAAAGCTGCGACAAGGCTTGCGCCACAGCATGACCAGTCCCCAGTTGCTGAGCCTGCTCGGCCCATGAAATATCGTCCGAAACAAGGGTCGACCGCACAATTTGACCGCCATGTCCATAGACAACTATCAGCCTCTCCGGGCTCAAACACCTGGCGGTATCAATGACGTGTTGCACCAAGGGCTTCCCCGCCAAAGGATGCAAAACCTTGGGCAAATTGGAATGCATGCGCTTGCCTTGACCGGCCGCGAGAATGACGACATTCATGGATTTTATTTTCGCTTAAACGAACTGCATTCTTACATTTTCGTCTTCTGCTGTCGAAGCAAAATGCGTCACATGGTGACAAAAATTGGCAGCAAACAAGAAAATGCCCCGCCGACCTTCTCAGGTGGGCGGGGCACTGAAATCCTGAAACTGCAGTTTAACGCGGCAGCGTCGATGCGCCCATCAGGAAAAGATCAACTTCACGAGCAGCCTGACGACCTTCGCGGATCGCCCAGACCACCAGCGACTGACCACGACGCACGTCGCCGGCAGCGAAAACACCGTCGACGCTGGTGCGATAGCAGCCTTCGCCATCGGTCGTCGCCTTGGCATTCTGACGCGCATCCTTGTCGACGCCGAAAGCATCGAGCAAGCTCGCCACCGGATTGACGAAGCCCATGGCCAGGAAGGCGGCATCGCAGGGCAGGTCAAATTCAGAACCGGCCACTTCGTTCATCTTGCCGCCCGACCATTCAACGCGAACCGCCTTGAGAGTCTTGACCTTGCCATCGGCGTCGGCGATGAACTCCTTGGTCGCCACCGCGAATTCACGCTGGGTATCGCCTTCCTTGTGGGAAGAAGAAGTGCGCATCTTGAGCGGCCAGTACGGCCAGGTCAGCGCCTTGTCTTCCTGCTCCGGCGGAGCCGGCATCAGCTCGAACTGGGTCACTGAAGCAGCGCCCTGGCGATAACTGGTGCCAACACAGTCGGAACCGGTATCACCGCCACCGATAACGATAACGTGCTTGCCCTTGACGTTGATCGGGTTCGTAATACCTTGCTGAACTTCCTTGTTCTGCGGAATGAGGAATTCCAGGGCCGCATGGACGCCCTTGAACTGGCGCCCCGGCACGGGCAGATCGCGCGGCACTTCCGAACCAGCGGCGATCACTACTGCGTCAAAATCCTTCCGCAGTTGTTCAGCCGAAACGGTCTCGGTCGCGTCAGTGTTGATGCCGGCCGGGATGTTCTTGTCACCGACGATGACCTTGGTCTTGAAGCTCACGCCCTCGGCTTCCATCTGCGCCACACGACGGTCGATGACCGACTTGTTGAGCTTGAAGTCGGGAATGCCGAAACCCAGCAGGCCACCGATACGGCTGCTCTTTTCGAACACGGTGACATCGTGACCGGCGCGGGCGAGCTGCTGGGCAGCCGCCATACCGGCAGGGCCGGAGCCAACGATGGCAACCTTTTTGCCGGTCTTGACGGCAGCCGGTTGCGGCACAACCCAACCCATTTCCCAGCCCTTGTCGATAATGAAATGCTCAATCGACTTGATCCCGACCGGCGCAGCATTGATGCCCAGCGTACAAGCCGCCTCGCAAGGGGCCGGACAGATGCGGCCGGTGAAATCCGGGAAATTGTTGGTGGAATGCAGCACATCCAGTGCCTGCTTCCAGTTGCCGCGGAAAACCAGATCATTCCAATCCGGAATGATGTTGTTTACCGGACAACCGTTGTTGCAGAACGGGATGCCACAATCCATGCAGCGTGCGCCCTGCGTCTTGGCACCATCGTCCGACAGGGTCTGGACGAATTCCTTGTAATGCGTCAGACGCTGTTCAACCGGTTCGTAGCCCTCTTCAAGGCGCTCGAACTCCATGAATCCAGTCGGTTTGCCCATTATGCGGCCTCCTTCTGTGCAGCAGCGGCCATCTCGGTGAGGGCGCGCTTGTATTCGTGCGGATAGACTTTGACGAACTTCTCGCGGTAGACATCCCAGTCAGCAAGAATTCGCTTGGCAGTCAGACTACCGGTGTATTCAGCGTGACGGGTTACCAGCTCCTTGAGCTGGGTCTCGTCAGCTTGTCCGAGATGCAGCGGCTCACCAGCAGCATGGCGGTTGGCCGGCAGAACCTTCTCGAGCGCAACCTGAGCCAGATTGCAACGGTGCTTGAAAGAACCATCTTCATCAAGCACGTAAGCGATACCACCCGACATGCCAGCAGCGAAGTTGCGCCCCGTCATGCCGAGGACAGCCACCGTACCACCGGTCATGTATTCGCAACCGTGATCGCCAACGCCTTCGACGACTGCCGTTCCACCGGAGTTACGAACGCAGAAACGCTCGCCACCAACACCGGCGAAGAAGGCTTCACCATCGGTAGCGCCGTACATGACGGTATTGCCAACGATGATGTTTTGTTGCGTATCGCCACGGAAATCGGCGCTCGGCTTGATGATGATGCGACCACCCGAGAGGCCCTTGCCGACGTAGTCGTTACCTTCACCAGTCAGCTCAAGCGTCACGCCCTTGGCCAGGAAGGCGCCAAAGGCCTGCCCGGCGGTACCGGTCAACTTGACCTGGATGGTGTCATCCGGCAAACCAGCACTGCCGTAACGACGGGCAACTTCACCCGAAAGCATGGTGCCGCAGGTGCGGTTAACGTTGATGATCGAGGTTTCGATCTGAACCTTCTGACCATTATCCAGCGCCGGCCTGGCCTGCTCGATCAACTTGTGGTCGAGCGCCTTTTCGAGGCCGTGATCCTGGGTCTCGGTATGCAGACGCGGCACATCGGCCGGGACATTCGGCTGGTAGAAGATCCGGGAAAAATCCAGACCCTTGGCCTTCCAGTGTTCAATACCGGTGCGCATGTCGAGCAAGTCGGCGTGACCAACCAAGTCGTCGAACTTGCGAACGCCGAGCTGAGCCATGATCTCGCGGACTTCTTCGGCGACGAAGAAGAAATAGTTGACCACGTGTTCCGGTTGACCGGAGAAGCGCTTGCGCAACTCCGGATCCTGGGTGGCGACACCGACCGGGCAGGTGTTCAGGTGACACTTGCGCATCATGATGCAGCCTTCGACGACCAGCGGCGCGGTGGCGAAACCGAATTCGTCAGCACCGAGCAGCGCGCCGATGACGACGTCGCGACCAGTCTTCATCTGACCATCAACCTGAACGCGGATCCGCGAACGCAGACGATTGAGCACCAGAGTCTGCTGGGTTTCTGAAAGGCCGAGTTCCCACGGCGTACCGGCATGCTTGATCGACGACACCGGGGAAGCACCCGTACCACCGTCGAAGCCGGCGATCACGACGTGATCGGCCTTGGCCTTGGCCACACCGGCAGCGACCGTACCAACACCGACTTCCGACACCAACTTGACCGAGATCGAAGCCCGGGAATTGACATTTTTCAAGTCGTGAATCAGCTGCGCCAGATCTTCAATCGAGTAGATATCGTGATGCGGTGGCGGCGAAATCAGGGTCACGCCCGGCACCGAGTGACGCAGCTTGCCGATGTACTCGGAAACCTTGGTTCCCGGCAACTGACCACCTTCGCCCGGCTTGGCGCCTTGGGCCATCTTGATCTGGATCTGATCGGCATTGACCAGGTATTCGGTTGTCACACCGAAACGGCCGGAAGCCACCTGCTTGATCGCGGAACGCAACGAATCACCTTCTTTGAAGGTGTAATCGCGTTCGATGCGTGAGGTGCCGATGATTTCCGACAGGGTCTGCCCGGCCTTCAGCGGCTGGAAGCGCTTGGCGTCCTCGCCACCTTCACCAGTGTTCGACTTGCCGCCGATGCGGTTCATCGCCAGGGCGAGCGTGGTATGGGCTTCGGTCGAGATCGAGCCGAGCGACATCGCGCCAGTGGCAAAACGCTTGACGATTTCCTTGGCCGATTCAACTTCTTCCAGCGGCACCGGCGCGCCTTGCGGCTTGAATTCGAACAGGCCACGCAGGGTCAGGTGACGCTTGGTCTGATCGTTGATCAGTTTGGCGTACTCCTTGTAGGTCTCGTACTTGTTCGAGCGCGTCGCATGCTGCAGCTTGGCAATCGAATCCGGCGTCCACATGTGATCTTCACCACGGGTGCGGAAGGCGTATTCACCGCCGGCATCAAGCATGCTGGACAGCACCGGATCAGCCGAGAAGGCTTCGTTGTGCAGACGGATCGACTCTTCAGCAACCTCGAACACACCAATGCCTTCGACGTTGGAAGGCGTGCCGGTGAAATAACGCTCGATGAAATCCTTCTGAAGGCCAATGGCTTCAAAAATCTGGGCGCCGGTGTAGGACATGTAGGTCGAAATGCCCATCTTGGACATGACCTTGCACAAGCCCTTACCAACCGCCTTGATGAAGTTCTTGGTGTACTTCTCAGCCTTTTCGGCATCGCCCTTGGCCAAAGCTTCAATGGTTTCGAGGGCGAGATAGGGGTGTACCGCTTCAGCGCCATAACCACCCAGCAGTGCGAAGTGATGCACTTCACGAGCAGAACCGGTTTCAACGACGAGGCCGGCGCTGGTACGCAGGCCTTTCTTGACCAGATGCTGATGGATCGTCGAAGTCGCGAGCAATGCCGGAATGGCCACGCTCTCGGCACTGACCTTGCGGTCAGAAACGATCAGGATGTTGGCGCCGGAGCGGACCGCATCTTCGGCGTCGGCAGCCAGCGAAGCCAGACGGGCTTCAATGCCTTCCTTACCCCAGGCCACGGGATAGCAGATATCCAGTTCGAAGGAGCGGAATTTACCCGACGTATATTGCTCGATATTGCGCAACTTCTCGATGTCCGGGAAGGAGAGTACCGGCTGCGACACTTCCAGACGGATCGGCGGATTAATGTCGTTGGTGTTAAGCAGGTTCGGCTTCGGCCCGATGAAGGACACCAGCGACATGACCAGCTCTTCACGAATCGGATCGATCGGCGGATTGGTCACTTGGGCGAACAACTGCTTGAAGTAGGTGTAAAGCGTCTTGTTCTTCTTCGACAGCACCGGCAGGGACGAGTCCGTACCCATCGAACCGGTAGCCTCTTCACCGTTCTGAACCATCGGTTCGAGGATGACCTTGATGTCTTCCTGGGTGTAGCCGAAGGCCTGTTGACGATCGAGCAGGGATGCCGCTGATTCGACAACCGTCTTCTCACCGGAACATGGCACTTCGTCGAGCTTGATACGGATTTTCTCGATCCACTCGCGGTAAGGCTTGGCATTGGCCAGGGAGTTCTTGAGTTCCTGGTCGTCGATGATACGGCCTTGTTCCATGTCGATCAGGAACATTTTGCCCGGCTGGAGACGCCACTTCTTGACGATCTTCTTTTCCGGGATCGGCAATACGCCGGACTCGGAGGCCATGACCACAAAATCGTCATCGGTCACGATGTAGCGTGCCGGACGCAAGCCATTGCGGTCTAGCGTGGCACCAATCTGGCGACCATCGGTAAAGGCCACGGCAGCCGGGCCATCCCAAGGTTCCATCATGGCAGCGTGATATTCGTAGAAGGCGCGGCGATTCTCATCCATCTGCGTGTGCTTTTCCCAGGCTTCCGGGATCATCAGCATCACGGCCTGGGCCAGCGAGTAACCGCCACCCATGACGAGCAATTCGAGCGCGTTATCAAAGGAAGCAGAATCGGATTGGCCGGGATAATGCAGCGGCCAGACCTTTTTCAGGTCA
The DNA here is from genome assembly GCA_030824535.1 of Azonexus sp. GTDB lineage: Bacteria > Pseudomonadota > Gammaproteobacteria > Burkholderiales > Rhodocyclaceae > Azonexus. The sequence continues at coordinate 17,956 of JAVBXO010000382.1, forward strand.
TCACCGAGAATGGGCGACGAAATTGCCTGTTCACGCGCCTTGAACCAGTTGACGTTGCCACGAACGGTGTTGATTTCGCCGTTGTGGGCGATGTAGCGGAACGGGTGTGCAAGATCCCAGGTCGGGAAGGTATTGGTCGAGAAGCGCTGATGCACCAGAGCGAGCGCCGAAACAGTACGCTTGTCCTGAAGATCAAGGTAATACACGCCGACCTGATCTGCCAATAGCAGGCCCTTGTAATTGACGGTGCGTGCCGAGAAGGACGGGACGTAGAATTCCTGGCCGTACTTGAGCTTGAGCTGCTTGATGGCGTTGGCAGCACGACGGCGAATGATGTAGAGCTTGCGCTCCAGCGCGTCAGTAACGAAGACGTCCGGACCGCGGCCAACAAAAATCTGGCGGATAACCGGCTCTTTGGCGCGCACAGTCGGCGACATGGGCATAGCGGAATTGACCGGCACATTGCGCCAGCCCAAAACGACCTGACCTTCTGCCTTGACGGAACGCTCGATTTCCTCGACGCAGGCGTGACGTGACGCACCTTCCTGAGGCAGGAAGACCATCCCGACACCATACTCGCCCACAGGTGGCAATTCAACGCCCTGCTTGGCCATTTCCTCGCGATAGAACTGATCCGGGATCTGAATCAGGATACCGGCACCATCTCCCTGCAGGGGATCAGCACCTACGGCGCCGCGATGGTCGATATTCTTCAGGATCAACAAGCCCTGCTCGACGATACTGTGGCTCTTCAGGCCCTTGACGTGAGCAACAAAGCCCACGCCGCAAGCGTCGTGTTCGTTGGCGGGGTCGTACAAACCCTGCCGCTCAGGTACTGCCGGTTCCATCACACGCGTTCCTTCAAATGACTTGGCCCGAAAACATGGCCAATGATGAAAAAAGCCGAGCGTCATTTTTTCCGCTACGGCCAGTACGAAAATTACAGGCAACCATCGAATATACTGCCAAATCCGTGCCTAATCAAGATACTGCGACGCACCATCAATGAACGAAAAAGCCCGACTTTTTCACTATTCAGGTGCATCTTGCCGTTATTGCTTCGCCAATCTGAGCAGTGGTTGCGCCATCGAAAACCACCGATTTACCAATCGCCTGAAGCAGCACCAGACGCAAACGACCATCCATGACCTTCTTGTCGTGGCTCATCAACTCAAGATAGCGTTCAGCGCCCATTGCTGGGGCCTTTACCGGCAATCCCGCACGAACAAACAGGCTCTCTATTCTTTCAACGGTGACCACATCCAGCCAGCCGAGCAAGCGAGACAACTCTGCAGCAATCAACGTGCCAGCTGCAACCGCCTCACCATGTAACCACACACCGTACCCCAAGCCTGTCTCGATCGCGTGCCCAAAGGTATGCCCCAGATTCAATAACGCACGTTCGCCATTTTCATGCTCATCAGCAACAACAACCTCAGCCTTGTTGAGACATGAGCGATGTACAGCATAGGCCAAGGCATCGGAATCACGTTGGAGCAATTTCTCCATGTTTTGTTCAAGCCAAGCGAAAAATTCGTGGTCCCGGATCAGTCCATACTTGATAACCTCAGCAACACCAGCTTTCAATTCACGATCAGGCAATGTATTCAGTGTGTTTATATCAGCCAAAACAAGCTTGGGTTGGTAAAAAGCACCAATCATGTTCTTGCCCAAAGGATGATTGATCGCAGTCTTTCCACCCACGGACGAATCAACCAACGACAATAGGGTTGTCGGCACCTGAATGAACGGCATTCCTCGCTGGTAACATGCGGCGGCAAACCCACCCATGTCACCAATGACCCCCCCCCCCAG
>JAVBXO010000092.1 GCA_030824535.1 Azonexus sp.
CGGAAGCGTTCCTCGCGGCGCAGGGCGTCGGTTTTTTCAAAAAGCGTCACGATACTGCCGGCCCGCAGATCGGCGGCGCGATGCACATGGCCATGGTAACGGGCCGTCAGCAAGGCCAGGTCACGGCAGTCGTTGGGCACGCGCAGGCGGCTGCACAGCGCCTCGACCAGGGCGATGCTGCGCTCTTCGTGACCGATATGCCGCGGCAGGATGTCCGCCGGCGTATTGGCTTTGCCAAGATCATGCGTCAGGGCGGCAAAGCGTACTGGTAACGAATAATCGAAATGCGCCGACTGATCCAGCGTCATCATCGTGTGAATGCCGGTGTCGACTTCCGGGTGGTAGTCCGGTCGTTGCGGCACCCCGTACAGCGCTTCGACTTCCGGCAGCAGGCGCGCCAGGGCACCGCAGGAGCGCAGCACCTCGAACAGGCGCGAGGGCTGCTTTTCCATCAGGCCCTTGGCCAGTTCCTGCCACACCCGCTCGGCGACCAGATGATCGACTTCGCCCTGGCTGACCATCTGGCACATCAATGCCAGGGTTTCCGGGGCCAGCGTGAAATCGTCGAAGCGGGCGGCAAAGCGGGCCAGACGCAGGATGCGCACCGGATCTTCGGCGAAGGCCGGGCCGACATGGCGGAGGATTTTGGCCTGTAAATCACGTTGACCGCAGAAAGGGTCAATGAGGCTGCCATCCGCTGCCTTGGCCATGGCGTTGATCGTCAGGTCGCGGCGGGCGAGATCCTCTTCGAGGCTGACCTCGGGGGCGGTGTGAAAGCTGAAACCGTGATAGCCGTGGCCGGTCTTGCGCTCGGTGCGGGCCAGCGCGTATTCCTCGTGGGTCTGCGGATGGAGGAAGACCGGGAAATCCTTGCCGACCGGCTTGAAGCCCTTGGCCAGCATGTGCTCGGGCGTGGTGCCGACCACGACATAGTCGCGGTCGGCACTCGGCCGGCCCAGCAACTCGTCGCGAACGGCGCCGCCGACGATGTAAATTTGCATGGACCGGGCCTGGGCGCTAGCCGCTTTCAGCGGCCGGCGCGGAAGCGGAAGCCGTCGAGCTTGCCCTTCGGCGTGTTCAGCGCGATATAGCTCGGGGCAATGGCTTCGAGCGCCGTCGGCCGCCAGTTGGCCGGCAAGCGGGCATTATTGGTGCAGACGCTGTCGATTTCCATTGAGCGCAGATTGTCCGGCGACAGCATCGGCTGCGGCGCCAGCCACATCAGGCCGGCTTGCAGGTAAGCCCAGCCTTCCGAGAGCGGAATGATCGTGGCCGTGCTGCCACACAGCTTGGCGCTGTAATCGACCAGCTCGCGCAGGGTGTAGATATTCGGGCCAACCAGGTCGTAGGCCTGACCATAGGTGTCGACATTTTCGATGCTGTCGACGAAAGCGTCGGCAACATCTGCCACCCATACCGGCTGGAAACGGGCGTGGCCGTAGCCGAGCGGGAAGAAGGGCAGCTTCTTCAATATTTTGGCGAACATCGACAGGAAGGAATCGCCGAGACCAAAAATCACCGAGGGACGGAAAACGGTCACGTCCAGCTCGCCCTGGGCGGCCATCACCACGGCTTCACCAGCGCCCTTGGAGCGCAGGTATTCAGACGGGGCGCTGGCGCTGGCATTGAGCGCGCTCATGTGCAGCAGGCGACGAACGCCGGTGGCCTTGCAGGCGGCGATGATCTTTTTCGGCAGTTCGACATGCGCTTCGGCAAAGTCGCGGCTGTACGGCAGCACGACGTCGCGGCTATGCAGCACGCCGACGAGATTGATGACGACATCGTGACCACGCACGAGCTCGGTCAATGTTTCCTGGCAGTTGATGTTGGCTTCCGGCATTTCGATGCCGGGCTGAATGATCAGCGCCTTGGTCCGTTCGCGGCGGCGGGTCGGAATGGTAACTTTGACGCCACGCTGCGACAGGCGGTTAGCAATATAGGTACCGACGAAACCGCTACCCCCCAGCAGCAAGACCTTGTTGATGCCCATGTGAAAACCCCGCGAAAGCTTTGTCCGTAAAAGCCGGATTTTAAGGCAATTATGGGTCGCCCGGACAGGGCTTGTGCAGGGTCAAGCCTGAAATCCGCTCAAGGCACCGTTTGCCGCGCTTTCAAACAGGGATGTGCGGCTCTGGATGCGCGCTTCTCCCTGGCGCAGTTGGGCTTCCAGGATGCCAAGATGGATCGCCAGCGGCGATTCCAGCTCGGGGTTGAGCAGCAGCGCACGGGTTGCCGAGGGCGTGATATGAGCAACGCAGAACACATGCTGGCGCTTGCCGACGCTCAGGCTCAACCAGTCGCCCTGCTGGCACGCCAATGAGCTGGGCGCGGGCTGGCCGGCTTCGCGGTAATCCACCGATTGCAAGCTACGTTCGCCTGCCCGGACATTGCGCAGCAGCACATCGCGGGGGGACGTGGTTTTGCTCGGCGTGGGCATGCTCGGCAGTGCCGCCTTGACGCTGCCGGGGCGCGTCGCGCGGGCTTGCAGGGCAAAGCAGATGTTCAGCACTTGCGACTGGATTTCCGGTGGCTGCTGGGTGAATTCCATGCCCGCACGGATCTGTTTCAGGACCTGGGGAATCCGGAAAGACAGGGCGCGCTGGTCGAACTCGTCAAGGTCGGGCTTTAATGACCATAGAAAATCATCGATGACGCTGCAATAAGCTTTCCACTCCGGGCTGTTGTGGCCATATTGCAGGCAGGCCTTTTGCAGTACCGGTTTCCAGATGTCATCGAAGAAGAAGCGGATTTCGTCGGGTACGTCGTGCAATCTGACCTTGGCCAGCGCCTGCGCGGAGAGTTTGCTGGCATCGTCATTTTCCTCGAGACGCTTGATGACCGGCAGGTAAGCAGCCAGCTGACGTTCGATGTCGTGGCTGCGGTCCTCAATCATGGTCTCCAGTCCGCCCAGGGCCTTGGGAAAGGCGTCAGGGGCATTATCGTATTGTTGCCGCAACTTGCTGGAGATGCTGAAAACACGGGTACAGATGGCCTGGCGCGGGTCGGCATTGGGCGGAATGCCGCGAAATATCGTGCCCAGCGAGTCGATAATTTGCCGACAGGAGTTTTTTGGGTCGGTAATCGGCGTCTTTTCCAGCAAGGCCTGCTTGACGATGGTGGTGCGCAGCAACTGGATTGCCGAGTGCAGACCTGGTGGCCAGGTATTGTCTGCCAGCAGGGCATCAAAAATGCTTGCCAGCAGGTCGACCAACAGACCTTCCGGGGTTTCGGGCGGAATACCCAGCGTGGCCGAGGTCATTTTGGGTGGTGCTTTGACGCCTGGCGACTTGTCGTCGAAGAGGCCGGGAATCAGGTTGGCCAGATCCGTTGAGCTGCCATCACCGGTCGGGGCGTTCTTGCCTGGACGTTTTTGCTCCTGCTGGTCCAGGGCATTGATGCGCTGCCGCAATTGCTCGCCACTCGGCGCTTGCGGCGCGCTGCGTTCGCCGCCCTTGCCGCCTTTGCCGGCAGCGGCGGCATGGCCGCCGCCGCTTCCACCACCACCACTGCCGCCGCTGCCGGCAGGCAGGCGGGCGACCAGGGCCTGGTTCAATGCCGCCAGCGTCCCGACCAGGTCACCGGGTTGACCAGCGTTGGCCCGGTTCGGCGTGGTCAGGATATTCGCCTGGCCGGCTTCGATACCGTCATCCGACAGGAAGGTATCGATTTCGCGATAGATCTCGGGCAGTTTTTGCGTCAGCAGCGCTTCCAGCTGATCGAGCAGCGCATCGCGGGAATCGATTGCAATCTTGCAGCCATCGGCGGCAAACATTTCTTCGAGGCCGTGCACCAGGCCGAGCGGGGCAATCGGATTGTCTTCCTTGGGCAGGTCGGGACGGTCGAGCAATGTGGTGAAACGCAGGTAGGGTTTCCACAACCAGCCGCTGCTTGCTTCATAAAGATGCATGGCCAGCGAGTCAAGACGGATCGACAACTCCAGGTCGTCGTCGGTGACCAGGGTCAGCTGCGATGAGGTCAGGCCGTGTGCCTCCTCGGTGAAACTGCTGCCGCGCTTGGCGGTTTCGATGGCGTCATCGAAATAGCGGCGGGCACCTTCGGCAACCCGCTCGGCATCCTTGAAGGAAATCACTTCGATTTCGCGCAACACCTCAGTCAGGCGGCGGCTATAAAGCGTTTTGCAGTCATGCAGAATTTGGGGGCGGTTGCGCGGGAGAGTCATGGATGGATAGTGGCAGCTAAACCTTAAAATATCTTTATTCGTAATCAGTAATTCTAAAGTTTAGCGCTCTATTTCCCTTTGCGGCAACAGGACTTAGGGTAAATCCGCATCCTTCATGGCAGCCCCCGAGCGCGGGCCGACTTCGCCGAGTCGGGCTTTCAGCGAATCCGGCTTGCCGGTGAAGATCGCCGAGTAATAAACGGCGTTGCTCATGACCTTCTTGACGTAATCGCGAGTCTCGCTGAAGGGGATGGTTTCGGCATAAATCGCCCCTTCCAGCGGCTGTTCGGCACGCCATTTCTTGGCCCGGCCGGGGCCGGCGTTGTAAGCAGCGGAAGCCAGGACCGGATGGTTGTCGAGATTTTCCATGACCATGCGCATATAGCTGGTGCCCAGCAGCACATTGGTCTGGGTGTCATTGACCTGGCCGGGGGTGAAATCGCGCAAGCCGATTTTCTTCGCGACCCATTTGGCGGTGGCCGGCATCAGCTGCATCAGGCCCGAAGCGCCGACGGTGGAGCGGGCGCTGGTGATGAAGCGGCTTTCCTGGCGCATCAGGCCGTACACCCAGGCATCGTCGAGCAATTGGTTGCGTGCAGCCGGGCGCACATGGTCGTCGTAGGGCGAGAGGAAGCGCAGGGTGTAATCGTGTTCGTTGCGGGTGCGGTCGGCGGTATTGATCGCCCGGTCCCAGATTTGCTGCCGCTTGGCCAGATCGGCGGCGGCGAGCAACTCCCGGTCAGTCATGCCGCGCAGGCTCCAGTTCCATTCGCGGACGGCTTCAGTGCGCTGTTCCAGGCGGAACCAGGCCAGCGCCCGTTTCAGGCCGGGATGCTCGCGGGTGGCCGCGAGCTCTTCCGGCGTCGGCGGATTGGCGCGGGTTGGCGGGCTGATCTTGCGGCCCAGTTCCTCGTCAGCGAGATTGCCGTAGAAATGCGCTTGACCGGCGATCTTGCCGAACAAGGCGTCGGCTTCAGTGAGCCGGCCGCCGGATTTGTAGGCGCGGCCCAGCCAGTAGGTCCATTCCGGCTTGTCGGCCAGACTGGGCGGCATCGCTTCAATGGTGTCGCGGACCGTTCCCCAGGCGCGGGCGCGCAGTGCGGCGCGCACTTTCCATTGCTGGTTTTCTTCGCTGAGCGGCGCCTTGCCGGCACGGGCATACCAGTTCAGGGCGCTGGCGTAGTGATTCTTGGCGCCCTGCAGGGCGATTTCGCTCCACGCCCATTCGCGTTCGCTGGCTTTCATTTGCGACTGGCGTCTTTCCAGCTCGTCGGCCGCGTTTTGCGCGTCGCTGGTGGCCAGGCGCTGGATGGCGATGGCGACCAGTTCCCGCCCGGCGCGGGTGGCGTCCCAGTTGCCCGGCAGGCGGGCGAGATAGGCGGCGGCGCTCTTGGTGACGCTATCAAAGCTCCGGCTGTCCGGCATCTGGCTGTCCGGCAGGTAGCTCAGCGTCGCCCAGGCACGGCTGGCGCGATTGAGTTCGATCTGCAGGCGGGCACGGGCCCAGACGTCGTCGGCGCTGACTTGCTGGGCGTTGACCAGGGTGTCGAAAACCGTTTTGCAGCTTTCCGACGGTTCAAGCATGCTCAGCCAGAGCTTGCCGGCTTCCTCGAGCACGCTGCGGTCGCCGCGCGCCCAGCGGGCCTGCTGGTTGTAGCAGGTGACATCGGCTTCCGGGGCAATCAGTTTTGGGAATTCGGCCTCGACTTCGTTCCAGTTGGCCCGCTTGCCGAGCTGGCGTAGCCAGTCGGCGCGGAGTTTTTCGGCGACATAGCTGCCTTCGTTGCGGGTCAGGAAGGCGCGGATATTGGCCGGATCGTCGCGCTCCATGAACATGCGCAAACGGTAGTTTTCGGCATAGGGCTGCAGTACATGCGAGCTCAGTTGGCTGCTGGCGCGCTCGAGTTTGTCCAGATTGCCGACGCGATAGGCGTCGCGCGCAGCGAGGAAGGCGGCATCGCCGTTTTCCTGGGCGCAAATTGAGAACGAGAGCCCGAGGGCAGCGAATAGCGGGAAATACTTCATGGTAGATTGCTTCAATGACTGCTCAAATTCAGGATAACACGGCGTGGCGACGGGGATTGCGCCGTGACATGGTGGCGCGCCGGAGTGCGCTGGCGGATGACGAACATGCTCGGCTGTCGGCGCTGATTGTTGCTCATCTCAGGAACAGCCTGCCCTGCCCCCGGCTGCTGGCTTTTTGCTGGCCGATCAAGCATGAGCCGGACGTGCGGGCGATTGTAGCTGACTGGGGCGCAGCCGGCGCTCGCGCGGCCTTGCCGGTGGTGGTGAGTACAGATGCGCCGCTGGCGTTTCGCGTATGGTCGGCCAGCACGCCGCTGGCACTCGATCGCTACGGCATTCCGACGCCGGTGGCTGGGGATTTTGTCGTGCCCGACCTGATCCTCTTGCCGCTCAATGGCTTCGATGATGCCGGTTACCGCCTGGGTTACGGCGGCGGCTATTTCGACCGCACGCTGGCGACGCTGTCGCCCCGGCCGCTGGCGGTTGGCGTGGGTTTCGAGATCAATCGCCTGGCCAGCATCCGCCCGGAAAGCCACGACCAGCGTCTGGACTGGATCGTTACCGAAGCCGGCGCTTTCCGGATCAGCGACGGGCCAGCAGAAAACTCGCATAGCCCAGGCACAAGGCCGTGACGGCGGACAGCACGGCTTGTTCCAAGTCGTAAAGACCGGTGCTGAGCAGCAGTTCGAGGGCGCGGGCGTGCTTGACCGCCAAGGCCAGCATGCCGCCGGCCAGCGTCAGGTACAGGCCGCGTTCGCCCGACCTGATCAGCAGACGATGGACGAGCAGCCAAGTGCTGAGGAATTGGGTCAGCAGGGCAAAAACCAGCGTTGCCAGCGCGAGTTGGAGCGGATTCACGCGGTGGCGCAGGCCACGGCAAAGCGCCGCAGGGCTTCGTTGAGCGTTTCGCGCGGGCAGCCAAAGTTCAGGCGCAGCCAGCCGGGCGCGCCAAAATCCGCGCCGTCCGACAGGCCCAGGCCATGCGCTTCGAAATGCGCTGCCGGTTTTTCCAGATTCAGTTCGCGAACATCGATCCAGGCCAGGTAAGTCGCTTCGACCGGCCCCATTTTTGCCCTTTTTTGCGCGTTGACCGCAGTAATGAGCTGCTCGCGGTTACCGCGCAGGTAAGCGAGCAATTCGTCGTGCCAGTCGCTGCAATCGCGATAGGCGACTTCGCAGGCGGTTAGCCCGAGCACATTCACATGCGGGACGATGCCGTCCATGGCGCGCAGGAAGCGTCGGCGTAGCGTCGGGTCGCTGATGACGGCGAAAGCGCAGCCCAGTCCCGGCACATTGAAGGTTTTCGACGGCGCCATCAGCGTGATCGTGCGCCGGGCGGCTTCCGGCGACAGGCTGGCAAAGGGGATGTGGCGCTTGTCTTCGTCGAGGACCAGGCCGCAGTGGATTTCGTCGGAACAGACGATCAGGTCTTTGGCTTCGGCAAAGGCCGCAAGCTCAAGCAGTTCTTCGCGGGACCAGCAGCGCCCGACCGGGTTATGCGGGTGGCAGAGCAGGAACAGCCTGGTTTCTGCGGTCGACGCGTTTTCCAGGGCATTTTTGTCCCACTGCCAACGGCCGTCGGCAAAACGCAGCTCGGCGCGGTTCAGCGTCCGTCCCGACAAGCGTGGCGCCGACAGAAAAGGCGGATAAATCGGCGTTGCCGTCAGCACTTCGCCATCAATCGCGTGGCAGGCGACGTTCAGCCCGGTGACCAGCCCCGGCAACCAGACGAGCCATTCAGCTTCGATTTGCCAGGCGTACTCGCCCTGCAAATGATCGATGACGGCTTGGGTCAGCGTTGGCGAAGAATGGCCGTAGCCGAAAACGCCATGTTCAATGCGCTGCTGCAAAGCCGCGACAACCGCCGGCGGGGCGGCGAAATCCATGTCGGCGACCCACAGCGGCAGCACCTCGCGACCGGCGTACTTGCCCCACTTGATGGAGTCAGAGTCGCGCCGGTCGATGACTTCGTCGAATTTACTCACACGTCCAGGTGCTGATACAGGGCGGTGGACAGGTAGCGTTCGCCAAACGACGGGATGATCACGACGATCAGCTTGCCGGCGTTTTCCGGGCGCTTGGCCAGCTCGAGCGCGGCGAAGGTCGCGGCACCCGAGGAAATGCCGACCAGCAGGCCTTCTTCGGTGGCCATCTGGCGGGCGGTAGCGAAGGCGTCGTCGTTCTTGACGCGGATCACTTCATCGTAAATCCCGGTATTGAGCACGCCCGGCACGAAACCGGCGCCGATGCCCTGGATCGGGTGCGGCCCCTTGGCGCCGCCGGACAGCACCGGCGAGGCATCGGGTTCGACGGCAACGATCTGCACGCCCGGCTTCCGGGCTTTCAGCACTTCGCCGACGCCAGTGACCGTACCGCCGGTGCCGACGCCGGAAACAAAGATGTCGACCTGGCCGTCGGTATCGCGCCAGATTTCCTCGGCGGTGGTATTGCGGTGGACCTCCGGATTAGCCGGATTTTCAAACTGCTGCGGCACGAAATATTTCGGATCGGCTTCGGCCAGCGCCTTGGCTTTGGCAATCGCCCCGCCCATGCCTTCCGGCCCCGGCGTCAGGATCAGCTCGGCGCCGTAAGCCTTCAACAACAGCTTGCGCTCACGGCTCATGGTTTCCGGCATCACGAAAGCGGCCTTGATGCCGCGGGCGGCGCAGACCATGGCCAGGCCGATGCCGGTATTGCCGGACGTCGGCTCGAGCACCACGGTATCCGGGCCGATCTTGCCGGCGGCGATGGCGGCGTCGAGCATGGCGACGGCGATGCGATCCTTGACGCTATGACCAGGATTGAAGAACTCCAGCTTGGCGACGACGGTCGCGCCGGCACCGGTGGTGACGCGGTTAAGCTTGACCAGCGGCGTGTTGCCGACCAGTTCGGTGACGTTATTGGCGATTTTCATACTCTGGCTCCGGGGTTGGATGGTGAATTGTAGGCGAGTCTATGTTGGCCGTGGGTGCGATGGCAATCAGCTTGGGGCGCGCCGAACAAGTCGCCGATGCCGAGAGCGAAACCGCAGGCGCGGGCCGAGGCGTAGGCTTGCTCATTAGTAATGTCTGAAGCCTGCAGGTTCATTCCCGCCGCCTGGGCGCGCCGGCACAGGGCGGCGGATTCGTCGCCAGGCAGTTTCAGGCTGGCCGGCTGCAGGCTGGCCAGGGTCGCCAGATCGCTTTCCCGATCAACGCCGGTCAGCGCCAGGCGATAGCCACGCTCGCGGTAGCTGTGCAGCGCCTGGGCCAAGGCCGGTGATTCATCAAAGCGCGCGGCATTGACTTCCAGCACGATGTCTTCCGGTGCCAGGCCGCAACGCTTGAGAATCGCCTCGTAGACCAGGCCATGCTGGTTGGGCACGGCCAGCAAGTGGCGATGGTGGATCGGCACCTGCAGGTAACCGCCGGCGAATTGGCGCTGGGCGAGGAAATTCAGCGCATGCAGCGTGCGGCACAGGCGGTCGAAATGAATGATGGCGTTGGCGGTCTCGCAGCGCTCGTAAGCTTCGGCAGGCCTGACCGGCGTGCCGTCCTCGCGCCGCACCGACAAATTGGCGTAATGCCCGACAATGCTTTCCGAGCGCAAATCGACAATCGGCTGGAACAGCGAGCCCAGGCGCAAACCCTCGTGCCAACCGGCAATCCGCTTACCTTCGTGATAGAGCATGCTGTCGCCGGCCTGATCGGCAGTATTGAAATAGCGAACAAGATCGGTCAGCGGCATGGTTTTCTCCTGATGAATGCCGGGCCATCACGACGGTGGCACCGGTTACAAGCAGTCTAGCCAGTGCTTTTTATTCGCCCAAAGAATAAATTTTCACAAAAATATAACTGAAAGATAGATAAGCAATTGCGCTGGCGGCATGGTCAGCGATTTCTGCGGTCAACCCGGCTGGCAGGGCAAAAATCAGCGCGCTGGGTCAGCTGCTCGTATCTGGCTTGGCTGCCCGCTTGCGCGGCGCTTTGTCCGTCGGGGTCTGCCAACGTCTTTCCAATGCCCCCGAGGCCGCGGCCTTGAGCAGTTTCTGGAAAGTCGGGCATTCGGCGTGGCTGGGCGCCGGGCAGTCCGCGGCGTGGCGTAGCCCGTAGCTGACTGCCGTCAGGCGCCCGATCAGGGCGTCGAGCTCGTCGGCCTTGGCCGCCAGCAGGCTGCGGTCGATGTTCGGCGCGCCGCCCGGCAGGATCATTGAACGGATTTCGTCGAGCGACAAGCCGGCCGCCTGGCCGAGCGAAATCAGCGCCAATTCGTCGAGCACCGAACTGGCGAAGCGCCGCCGCAGCCCCTCACGGCTGAGCGAGGCGATCAGCCCCTTCTTTTCGTAAAAACGCAGCGTGGAAGCAGGTACTCCCGTCTGCTTGGCGACCTCGGCGATATCCATCACAAGCCCCTTGACTTGAAGTTGACTTCAACTTCTAGACTGCACTCCAGCAGTCCATTCGTCAACGTTCAAGGAGACCAGCATGTTCCTCGCCTCAGACCTCATTACCGTCATCCTCATCGGCAGCGGCGCCACGGCCGTCATGGATGTGTGGTTGCTGCTGCTCAAGCGCCTCGGCGTCCCGACGCTCAATTTCGCCTTCATCGGGCGCTGGGTCGGGCACCTGGCACACGGACGTTTTGCCCATGTGGCAATCGGCCAGGCCAGCCCCATCGCCGGTGAGCGGGCGCTCGGCTGGCTGGTCCATTACGCGGTCGGCATGGCCTTTGCCGGCTTGTTGCTGCTCATTGAAGGCCGGGCCTGGGCCAGCCAGCCCAGCCTGCTGCCGGCGCTGTTCGTCGGCATGGCCACCGTGCTCTTTCCCTTGCTGCTCATGCAGCCGGCCATGGGCTCGGGCTTCGCCGCCCGCAAGACCGCCACGCCGCTGAAGAACTGTCTGCGCAGCCTGGCCAATCACAGCGTTTTCGGGCTCGGACTCTTTCTCGCGGCGAGCTTGTACGCGTTGCTCTCCAGTTAAGTCCCGGCGTCGCCACCCCGCCGTTTTCACCCACCCCATGGAGTCTCCATCATGAAAAAACTGGCCATCATTTATCACAGCGCTCACGGCCACACCGGGCACATCGCCCAACACATCGCCGAGGGCGCCAGGCAACTGGCCGGCGTCGAGGTGCATGTCGTGCAAGCCGAAGAGCTGGCGCGTTCGCCCGATGATCTGATCGCTTACGACGCCTTCATCCTCGGCTCGCCGACCTACCTTGGCGGGGTTTCCGGGCCGTTCAAGAGCTTCATGGACGCCACCGGCGGCCTCTGGCGCCGGCAGCAGCTCAAGGGCAAGCTCGCCGCCGGCTTTACCGTGTCATCGCTGCCCTCGGGCGACAAGCAATCGACGCTGCTGTCGATGTTCGTGTTCTGCATGCAGCACGGCATGCTGTGGGTCGGCAACCCCATCCTGCCCGAACAGCACAATGGCGTGGCTTATGACGAAGCGGCCAACCGCCTCGGTTCCTGGTCCGGCCTGATGGCCCAGGCCGGGCACGGTGCGCCGGCCACTGCCTTCGTCGCCGGCGACCTCAAGACCGCCCGGATGTTTGGCCATAACGTCGCCGCCACGCTGCTGCGCGTCGGCAGCGCCTGAAGCAGGAGGCCAGGATGATTCCCGCCAAATACGAAAACCTCCTCTTTGCCGCGCTCCTCTCGGGGATGATGTCGCTGCTGATCACCGGCATCACCACCTGGCGCAGCCTCGCGCCGGGCAGCGACTTCCTTGGTGCCTGGTGCGGCGCCTGGCTGAGTGCCTGGCTCTTCGCCTTCCCCGCCGTCATCGCCGTCAGCCCGGCGGCGCGCAAGCTGGTGCGCCTCTGCCTGCTGCCGGCGGAGGGCCAAGGGCGCTGAGCGGCAAGCGCGGCTGGCTCAGCCCAGCACAGTGAGATCAAGCCGCCCGCCGGCCAGCGGCGGGCACCAGTAATAAGCACCATTGATCGGCGTCGAGAAGCGGAACAGCGCATCGACGATGCCATCCTCCAGCCCCAGCATGCGCCGCATGATCTGCTCGAAGGCATTCAGCGAGTGGCTGTAGGCAATGAATTCCAGGCCGTTGCGCTCGCCCGCCACCCACGGCATCGAGCGCCGCACCAGGAAGGCTTCCGGGGCGAAGCTTTCCTGGGCGCTACGCTTGACGTGCGCCGAGGCCGGCGCGTCGCCCAGCTCCTCATTGCTGTCGCGCTCGCGGCCGATCATGTGGTCGCACTCCTCGCGGCTGTGGGCGTTGAAGCAGCGCAGGTCGTGCTGCCAGCGCTGTACCGCGACAAAGCTCGACCCCGCCAGCCCCGGCCCGCCTGCGCTGAGCAGCGCGACATCGATGCTGTCGTCGGCATCGGGGTTTTCGGTGCCGTCCTCGTAGCCGGTCAGGTCACGCCCGCCCTGGTATTTGAAGGTATCGACCGCGTCTTCCAGCAGCAAAGCCTCGGCCAGCAAGGCCGTGACTGCTTCCGAACGGGTGAAGATCGTGCTCCGGTCGGCGGCCGTCAGGAATATCCACAGGGCGTGCTGCAGCGCGGGGGCGCTACAACCCACGCCGGACAAGGCCGGGAAGCTGCGCAAGCCGGGAAGCTCCGCCCCCAGCGCCCGCAGCAGCGGTTCGCCGAGACCAACGACGCCCCACGCCGGGTCAAATTCACGCTGCAAACGGGCGAGCACGGCCCGCGCATCGCCCTCCGGCTTGAGGCGAAAACCAAGCGAACGGCCAAAATCGGCCAGCGGCGCCAGAACGCCCGGCTGGCAAGAGGTTACGGACATCAAGGACTCCTTGTTAGGGCTGAAAATGAGGTCAATTATCTGTCCGGGAAAGCGGGTTTGCCAGCCTTGGCGGGGTGTTGCTTGCAGCGGCGCAATCCGGCTGAATTTTGCGGTCGACGGCAAAATCAGGGCAAAAATGGGGTTGACCGCAGCAGCGCCGGAGCGCGGCCTTCGGCGGCCTGCACTTCTGCAAGAGGAAGGCCCGCCATCGCAGCAAGTTCCTCTTCGCCGAGCCCAAGATGCTGCCGCCAGGCGCGCACGGGCGGCACTGCGGAGAGCAAGGTCTCAATCACTTGCGCGGCCATATGGCTTCCCTCCCTTGCCGTCATCAACCCAGGTGCGTACTCCCCCGACGCAAATTCGATTCGGAGATAACTGGCATAGGTGCTTATTGACGGTGTCGAGGAGATCGATGAGTTCATTGGCAAGGCGGCCAAGAATTAAATGTCGTTAAGATATTTTTGTGCTCGTCTGGCGAACTGAACGATGTATGAGCCTTGGCGCTTCATGGCAACCGCTTCAATCTGCGAGAAGCGCTGCAAAGAAGGGGCCGATGGTCTCGCCGCCATTACCTTTGCATCCCCTATTCCGCAGCAGCATGTCAAATTTGGCGAGTCAGGCGGCGAAATTGGACAAACGTTGATCGTTTTTGGACTAATCGAACTTGCCACCAAAAACTAAGATGTCTAGCGAATTTTACCTATTCACATCATCAACCAATAAGAGTGTCTGTCATGAATCGATTAGCCAAGTTTGTATTTCCTGTTTCCATGATTCTCTCTGCCAGTGCGATGGCGGATTCCTTGCAGCTGACCAGCAAAGATATTGCTCACGGAAATTTCATGAGCAAGACCCAGGAATTCCAGGGGTTCGGATGCAGCGGTGGTAATGCTTCCCCCCAGCTGTCCTGGACTGGCGCGCCGAAGGGTACCGAGGCCTATGCTGTTTTTGCTTATGACCCCGACGCCCCGACCGGCAGCGGCTGGTGGCACTGGCAGATCGTTAACATCCCCAAAAATGTGACTACGCTCGTCGCCGGAGCGGGTGACGCGACTAAAAACCTGCTTCCCGACGGCACGGTCAGTACGAAGAATGACTATGGCGCAAGTGGCTTTGGCGGCGCTTGCCCCCCGCCGGGACATGGCGCTCACCGCTACCAATTCACCGTCTTCGCATTGTCCAAAAAACTGGAATTACCCAAGGATGCATCGCCGGCCCTGACCGGCTATTTAGTGCGTGCCAATGCACTTGCTTCCAGCACCATTGAAGCCCTTTACAAGCGCGATTAGTCGACATAACTAAACGCCATGCATGGCGAATGAATGTTTCGCCGCAGTTGAGGCCGTGTTTTTACATCGGCCTCACCCTAACTTAATACATAAAAATATTGGCCTAACGCCAAATAAAAGGAAGAGACAAACAGCTAAAGGGGTGTAGTTATGAATTCATGCACGGAATCGCCGCAACCTCGATTGCGGATTCTTGCCCTTCACGGGAAGGGTAGTAATCAATATATAACCCGGTTACAGCTCGAAAACCTTGGGGTCTCAGACGCCAAGCACCAAATCGTTTACGCCGAAGGGCCAATCAGTGAGCCCAACCCAGGTCCTGGATTAAACGAGTTAAGCACGCTTGCCAATGCCTCCTGGTATTCCTGGTTTCACGCCATTCCAGAGTCTCAGGTGGATGCACGCAATATCGCTGACCGCAAGGCTATTTTGTCGGCAATCGCTTTCATACTGGATATTGAACGGGAACAAGGACCATTTGATGCGGTTTTTGGATTCAGTCAGGGGTGCATCATTGCCAGCTTGGTAAATGAGCTTAGCGTCAGCGAAGCGCTATGCCTAGCGCTTGAATCGCATACCGGAAAAAGCTACAGCTACCTGAATCAATCTGCCCCCCTCTTTCCTGCTGCAGTCTTTGCCTGCGCCGCTGGTCCAGGTGATCTCGAAACCCTCAGAACTCAACTCGGTATCCCCGTTAAACTTGTCTGTTCGCCTTCATACCGCAGCGTACATTTGATTGGGAAATTCGATGCATTAAAAGCGTGGTCTGAATCCTTTGCGGTCCTGATGAACGCAAAGAATACGAGTGTCGTTTACTTCGATGGGGCTCACGAGATCAGCCAATATCAGCGCGATGACAGCTATTTGATCGAGTCTGTACGAGCTTGTCTCCTCGGGAGCGGAGACGATCATAACTCCCGGCTTCCTCCATTGACTTGGCGTCATTCAAGTGATCGCAGCTCAAGAGCGATTGACCCGTCTTTCCAGATTGCCACTGTGCAGGCCAGGACTAATGATTTGCCAGACACGATTTTGGGGATGCTCAGCGCCCAGGCGCCCCAAACCCCTTTATTCCGCCATGCTCGCGAACGTAATGCCGCACGGAATACGACGTATGGGCAAATGCTGGCATTTTGTCTGCCTGGAGGGGACGGTGATCTGCGACGACTTGGCGTAACTAAAGGAGAGGTGCTTGCCTATCTAGCTCCTGTAGGGGGCAGCGCAACGGCCGCGGCCGCTTTCCTTTCCATCGCCTCTCAAGCTGTTGCGGTGCCTTTCTCCCCAAGCATGACCGAGAGCGATGCATTAATAGCGCTCAAACAGTACGACGTATCGCACATGGTTTTATTTGAAGGGGTTTTCTCCCCTGGTGTTCGGTCTGCATTTGAGAAGTTCGCTGCGACTGGTCACGCTCGACTCCATCGGGCGAATGACACTTCCAGCAGCCTGCCAGGCCTTTTCCAATATGAAGCGACCGAAACTCCCTTCGCTCTGTTGCCACCACTTGCCAATCCGGCCACGGCAATCTGTCTACTGCTGCGTACCTCCGGGACCACTTCGCTGCCTAAAGTGGTCCCGTTACGTCAGTCGGATCTGGTCCTGAATGCAGCGCTTCTTGCTGACGGTCTTGGCATAAATTCGGAGGACGTTACCTACAGTGTCATGCCGCTTGATCATATTGGCGGGCTCAGTGCGTCAATTCTTTGTAGTGTTGCCGTTGGTGCAGCCATCACCTGCGATGGCAGCTATACCCCACAAGGGATGGTTGAAGCCCTCTCGGTTTCTAATCCCCGTCCGACGTGGTATTCAGCCGTTCCCACGATCCACAACGCGACTGTTCGCTATCTACAAGACAGCGGCCTGATTGATGCTGATGGTACGTGGCCGGATCATGGTTTACGGATGATTCGATCTGGTGCTGCAGCCTTGAAGGAACCAGATCGAAAAGCTCTCGAACAGGCATACGCTTGCGAAGTGGTAAGCACCTACAGCATGTCCGAACAGATGCCCATCTCACAACCCCCAAGAACTGGCGGGACATGGCTTCAGCAAGCGGATGGCGTTGGGGTTCCCGTCATCGCCTCCATGGCTGTTGTCGAACCAAGTACGCTCCGGCCAATCCCATATGGAAGTGTGGGTGAAGTGGCGATCTCAGGACCGACCGTTTTTTCAGGCTATGTAAACAATCCCGAGGCAAATCGCGACTCTCGTTTCCTGTTACGTTCTGAAAATGGGCTTCTGCAAACCTGGTTTCTAACTGGCGACCTTGGCACGCTGGATAACGATGGGACTTTGACACTAAATGGACGTTTAAAGGAGCTCATCAAGCGTGGAGGCGAACAGGTCTCGCCTGTCGAGATCGAGTCCCTTCTTGTTCAGCACCCATGGGTCAGCACGGCCGTATGTTTCTCCGTTCCCTCCGATGTCTATGGCGAGGAAGTCGGTTGTGCTGTAGTCCTGAAGTCCCAATCTTCGGGTCAAATAAACGAATCTGAGGTGATCCGCGAATTGCGCACCTTCATGCGCCAGAGCGGCCTTGCTTCCTACAAGATCCCCTCTCATGTAAAGCTCGTCACTGACGATCAGTTGCCCAAAACTGCAAGCAGAAAATACATCAGAAAGGGGCTTGCCGAAGTTCTAGCGGTCACAGCATCCACGGATCTTGCTGCGGCACCCGCGCTTACTACCGCCAAGTCTACGATTCCTTCAAGCTTGCTTACAGATAAGCCGAAGGTTGATTGGTCGACTCTGGCCGGCTTCAGATTTCTGTTGGCATGCTATGTAATGTTCATGCATATCGGTTCCGATGTTTCGTGGGGAGCCTTTTCGAACTTGCGTCAATTTCCTTGGCACGTGCATAGCTTCTTCGCTGTTGCGGGCTTCTCCCTTGTGGCATTTATGCCATCGGTGATCCAACAAAAAGGGGCCTTCATCTGGGCGCGCATATCCGGGATGTATCCACTTTATGCATTGGCCCTTCTCCTTTGTCTAATTAATCTATTCCCAAGTTGTCAGCCTTCAACATTCGATCCAATTTTCCATTGGAATTCGCAACCAGGCGATGTAGGGCGAATGTTCTGCGAAGGAACGCCACTTATTCAAGACTCCTGGATTGGCAATCTGTTGTCGACTCTGGCGATCTACCTGACTGGACTTTCTGCTACCCCTTTATGGAGTGCCGCATGGTTCATGGGGTTCTACCTGTGGTTCATCTCGATGTACTTCCAGTGTTTGATCGCTTTTCCATTCATCTACAACGCACTCTACAAAAACCGTGGTAATAAAACCCGGCTGTTGTTGCTGACGATCTTGGGGTTGGCGGTTAATCTGGCTATCGTCCTGACGTTTTGGTACGGCTATGCAGTAGATGCGACGGGCTACGGATTCTTCGATCAGCTAACCGGAGAAAAGCTCACGCCGACATTGCATCAAGCTGAGGTGGCAGACAAGGACAACGCTGTAATCCTGGGCTTCTACCTGTTTGCCCCTTTCTGGATGGTGTACTTTGTTGCCGGCATGTGCGCTGCATTCCTTTACGATGCCATTCGCCCTGCTGAAAGCAAAAATGCCCATATTTGGGGGCGAATTGCCGACTCGATTACGCTGATCATGATTCTTGTGAGCATCGCACACGTTGCCCAAGGTTATTTTCCACACGGCGCCGATCTCACGAAGGTCTCGCTTGAGTCCTTCTTTATGCGCCCGGATGCTGCTGACACGTTTGCTGATCCAGCGGTTGTCAATCGAATTTGGGACAACATTTACGCTCGCCTATTTGCCCCAATCACCCTCCTGTGGATTTTCTGTTTGAGCACAGGGCAAGGCGTTACCGCTCGGCTACTTCGTTCTCACCCCATTTCGCAAACATTGGCCCCGGCTGCATATGGCTGTTTCCTCTTCCATCAGGTCGTTGGTCAGTGGTACTACGCGTTAACTCGTCATGGAGAATGGTGGAACTGGTGGAGCTATCGCAAGGCTTTTTACTGGTTCAGCCCCCAACCTGTGCCGGTTGAATGGTATGAGTACTTCTACGTGGTTGGAATCGTTGTGCTGTTTGCCAAAGCTGTTCAGCCGCTTGAGCCAGTACTGAAGCATGGACTGGCTGCCCTTGGAGGGCTCATCCTGGGGCGTTCAAACGCCGTTGATGTGTCCGAAAAAGATACCCTGGTTTGGATTCTGGAAATCATTCAGAAAGAAACAGGGATGGAGGCACAAGCTGAATGGCACCTTGAAGAGTGTGGTCTTGCTTCGCTGGGCATTGTTCGATTCGTAGCTACTTTGGAAAGAGAGTTCTTGGCCGGCGGCAGAGAAATTACGCTGCAGGCCGGGGAGATCATGGCCGCGATAAATATTCGTGAGATTGCAAATATCGTTGATGCGGCTCGAAGTGGATCCCTGATTCAGGCCAATCTTCAACCTACTTGATACTTGATTTTCTAATGGTTTGCCCTGTGCGCAGATTGGAGTATTTCCAAGAAGCGCCAGGGCATTATTGCTTAGATTGCGACCAAGGTAAGAATAAACTGCTCATAGGAGCCGACATGGCATTCGAACTGCAAACCTCTTTTTAGAGAAGGCGATAATTCCTCAAAAAGTTCTAATTTAATAGTTCGAGCGTCTTTATATATTTCTATAACACCTGATGACAAAAAATTAAATTTTTTATCGCATTCATGGCTTATTGCTTTAAAAAGGCTCTCTTTTGCCGAAAATGCGGTTGCCAAGAATTGATTTCTTGGATAGTTCCTATTTTTTGCAAGATCAAGCTCATCCTGCGTAACTACAAATCTGGAAATATCGTTCGCCGTTAAGTCGTCAATGGCTAGCTCAATATCCAGACCCAGATACTTCACCTTGCTTTTTGGAGCGACTGCGCAAATTGCATGCCCCTCGCCGTGAGAGATGGAGCCTCCGAAGCCAGCAGGCCATAAAGGAGCACCGGAGCTTGTCCCAACGGTTTCATGAATTCCATAATCTCTCAGCGCCTTCTGTGCCAAGTATCTGCCCGCGCAGAACTCTGCACGTCTCGCCTTATTTCGCGAGCTGCAGCTCATCTCAGCAACCCCAAGTTCAACCGATATATCATCGTGATACTGATCTAAATT